>JBKOYY010000147.1:0-47720 GCA_046725615.1 Pseudomonadota bacterium | reverse complement strand
GGCTGCGTGGACGTCGGCAGCCTTACCGTAGTGACGTGGCAGTTGTATTCGGGCTTGGTGTAGAATGGCGCTTCCGGGTTCTGGTCCTTCGCGCGAACACGGCGTTCCGGCGGGCTGAAGCCGCCTCCAGGCAGCGACATCGACCTGGCCCCGCCGCCGTCATCTTCCCAATTCACCGTCCCCGTGCCGCTGATTGTCAGGATGCTGGCGCCGGCCTTCTCGTCATAGCGCCACTGGACGTCGTCGATCGTCTGCCACACATCGCCGACAGCGCGCTGGCGAAACGCCTCCAGCAACTGCCCGGGCGGCAGGGCCGAGAATTGGGCCTGCTGCTGCAGGCCTTTCACTCCGCGCACTATACTGGTCGACACCTTGCGCGCCGGCTGGTCAAAGCCCGCCCGCGCATCGATCTCCATGAGATTGATCTCGTCCGGGGTCGCCGCAGGCTTCCAGTCCACCTTCTGCAGGCCGCTGCCTAGCTTGCTGATCGGCAGCACCCAGCGGTGGCGCAGGACAGGCCGCGTGCTCGGCACGGCGACGGGGGGGAGCGTCCCATCCAGCCAGTACGTCGCGCCGCCGATTTGAGCCTGCACGAGGACGTGGTCGAAGTAGTTCGGCATCGGCAACCGCTCGTCGAGGCCATCGTCGGCCCCGTTTGAGTTGACAAATACAGGCTTCGCTTCGATGCCCAGTTCGCCGAGTAGCGCCAGCAGGAGCACAGTCTTGCCCTTGCAGTCGCCATAGCGGCGCTGCCAGGTCTCCTCGGCCGAGGCGGGCGTTAGGTTACCGCTATTGAGACCGACGTAAATGTAGCGCACGTCCTGCTGGACAAGCTTCAGCGCCGCGCTCGCCCGGGCCATCGGATCTGCGTGCGCCGCGGCGATGCGGCTGGCTTCACGCTTCAGCGGAGAGCCCGCTGGTAGCGTCGCTGCCTTGTCGTAGAGCGGCGCGAAGTGGCGTGAGAGCGCCGCCCAGTCCGAGAAGTCGGTGTATTCGAGAATGCGTTGCCAATGGTAGCGCCCCGGTGCGTCCTTGGGCGGCGAGACGGTGGCCGGATTGTCAAAGCTTAAGTCTACGGCCCGCTCGCTCGCCACCGCCACTTTCGCGAAGTCGGGGGTCATCTTGTAGACGGGCTTCTGGCCCGGGTCCCAGCTCAGGCCGAGGTGATAGCGGCCAGGTGACGGGCTTGCCCCCAGGAACAGCAGACCGGCCTCATTGCCGCCAAGCGTGGGGTCGCGGGTGAACGTCGTAAAGTCCACTTCCAGCTCGTCGCCCACCCGCAGGTCGGGCACGCGAAGGATCGCCGTGAGGATTCCGTCGAGCTTCGCCGCCTCCAGCTGGTTCTCGCGGCGGAGGATCTCGAATGAAGCGTTCTTCAGGACGTCCGTGACCTCGCCGTCGCGGTACACCTTGATCCCGTGCACGATCGGCGCGCCGGCCTGCGGATTCCAGGCGATGGAGATGTTCCCCATAGGTAGGGCGCTGGAATGCAGGATCTTGGCGCGATAGCCGTAGTATTGCGCCTGCCCTTCGGAGCTCAGGTGGACCATCGCGTCCTGCCGGCGGACAAACATCGGGCCGCTGGTCGATTCAGGCGCCGGCAGCGGCTCCGCGGCCTTCGCCCAGGAAGGAGCAGGCCCCCGCCGCACCTGCTGGGGTTGCGGCTGAGCGCAAGCCGAACTCGCGGCGATCAGAGACGCCAGAACCAGTACTGAAGTCCGCACTACAATCCCCACCCCAAGCGGAGCCATTGTGGCTGTCGCAGGATCGCTTTCAAGTGGCGTTCGCGACGTTCGCAATCACGACTGATCGCGCATCGCTCAATGGAAGGAATAAGCGGTAGCGCCTAGGCGCTGCCGCCCACCCAGCCCGGCGGATGCCCCTCATCACTCGCTTTGTGGGAGCTACCCCTGGGGGGGAGCTACTGGGAGAAGCCGTTCCACCCCGTAGTGCGCTGACGGGGCCGCCTTTTGGGGCCGGCGCGCGAAAGTCTGCGTCCGCTCCGGGGGTAGCCGCCGCCTACGCCGTGACCGAGGTGATCGAGCCTTCGCGATAGGGCGTAGTCGCCGGCGCGGCGGCGGTCGGCGCGGCCGGCGAGGCGTCGAGCATCTGCTGGGCGGCGTCCGAGAGTTGGACCCTGTCCCGGGGCGCGGCTCTGCCGAAGAACTGGCCGACAGCCTCGGTCCATTCGGGTGAGGTGTTGTCGCTGCGCAGCGACAGGCGCAGCGCCGTGGCGAACTTGGGATCGGCGGCGGCCTTGGCCTGGGCGGCCTTCTGGTCGAGCGCGCCATTGGCGCCGACGACGCCGGCGTCCTTCATGAATCCGACCACCTTGGCCTGGGCGTCCATGTTGGCGCGCCAGGCGCCGGCGTCGGCATAGGGCTTTGCCCCCGTGCGGTCGGCGACGTTGATCGTGGTCTGGAACAGCAGGTCCTGGTCCGAGGACGACAGGCTGTCGAAGCGGGCCGCCGCCGCCTGGAGCGCCGCCTGCGGGCCGCCGGCCTGCTTTGCGGCGTTCAGCGTCTGGACGAAATCCCTGCCCAGCGACTGGGCGCGCCGGCCGATGTCGCTGTCGAAGGTGACCTGGTCGAGGACCTTGCGGCGCTCGGCGTCGATGCCGGCCAGTTCCCCACCCGCCGACATGGCCTGGAGCGCCTGATAGGCCTCGGCGCGCTGCGCCTCGCCCGTCCGGCCGCTCGCGTCGTTGACGGTGGCGGACAGCGTGTCGAACCGCGCCATTCGCGTCGCGTAGTCCGCCGACGCGACGCCGCTCGCCGCCCGCACGCCGGTGACGGGAGTCGGATAGGCGGAGGTGGCGGACGACGTGACGTACATTCGGGACGGAGCGGATCAGGGCGGGCCGGACAAGCGCGGCAGTTCAGCCGCACCGATGCGCGCCAAGAGCTTAAGAAATCCTGCGCCGCGCCTGCGACCGGCCGTCGCTGCGGATTACAAAGGTTTAATCGCCCCCCTCGCATCCGCCGGTTGTCCCTGCGGCCTCCTAGGGATGAGCGCCATGCGCCGCGGCCGGGCCCGGCTTCCGTTACGTCGATGTAACTGGAAAGCCGCCCGGCGGGGGCCGACACCCGACGCTCGAAGGTGAGGGCTGGCTGTCATCATGTCTCTGGCTTTGGCGACATTGCTGCACGAATGGCGCAGGTACACTGCGGCCGTCGTGGCGCTGGCGTTTTCCGGCCTGCTGATCCTGGCGCAGGTGGGCATGTTCACCGGCATCGTGAAGGGGGCGACCGCCACCGTCGAACGCAGCCGCGCCGACATCATGATCCTGCCGCCCAAGATGGAGAGCCTGATCAATTCGGGCGGCGGCGCCCTGCCCTCGCGTCTCCTGCCGCAGATGTACAAGAACCCCGAGGTGGTAGAGGTCGCCGCCTGGGACGGCGACGGCGGGCGCTGGGTGAACCGGCCCAAGGACGGCAAGAAGGCGGTCACCACCTACGTCCAGGTCAACATGGTCGACACGCGCCCGGGCGCCGTCACCCTGCCGACCGACTTCACCGAAGAGATCCGCACCGCCCTGCTCGAGCCCTATTCGGTGGCGATCGACGAGAGCCAGCTTGGCCGCCTCGGCGTGAAGCTGGGCGACTCCGCGTCGCTGAACGGCAAGACCGTGCGCGTGCGGGCCATCCTCCACGGCTATCCCGACGTGAACAACGCCTCGGTCACCATGAGCCGCGACACCATGCGGATGATGGGCATGCTGACCAAGGACGGGAAATCCGGCCCGCTCATGGTCCGCATCAAGGACCCGGCCCGCGCCGAGATCGTCCGCGACCAGCTCAACAAGGACGCCAAGGGCGCCTATCGCGCCTGGACCCGCCAGGAGCTCAGCAAGGCCAACGAGGGCGCGCTGATGCAGGAGCAGATCATCGGCATCTTCCTCGGCTTCTCGGTGTTCCTGGGCTTCCTGATCGGGGTCGGCATCACCTCCCAGACGCTCCGGGGCGCGATCCTCTCGTCGATCAAGGAGTTCGCCTCCCTGCGCGCCCTGGGCGTCGGCATGGGCGCGCTGCGCCTGATCGTCATGGAGCTGTCGGTCTGGGTCGGGATCGTCGGCCTCTTCGCCACCGCCCTCTTCACCTTCGGCGTCTACCTGCTGGCCCGCAACGGCGGCCTGCCGATGGGCTTCCCGGTTCCGTGGGTGGTCGGCGTTTCCATCCTCCTGCTCGTGATCTCCGCCGCCTCGGGCCTGCTCGCCCTGGGCATCCTGAAGAAGAGCCAGCCCGCGGACCTGCTGCGATGAGCAACCCCACCGCCATCCGGGCGCACGGCGTCTACAAGCGCTTCAAGACCGGCCGCACACATATCGAGGTGCTGAAGCGCGTCGACTTCGACGCCGCCCACGGCGAGGTGACCATGGTCATGGGCCCGTCGGGCTCGGGCAAGTCCACGCTGGTGGCCGCGCTCTCGGGGCTGCTGAAGCCCGACGAGGGAACCGTCCGGGCGCTGGACCAGGACATCTGGAGCCTGCGCTCCGGCAAGCTGGACCGCTTCCGACTCGACCACTGCGGCTTCATCTTCCAGGGCTTCAACCTGTTCTCGGCCCTGACGGCCCTGCAGCAGGTCGAGATCATCCTGAAGTACCAGGGCCTGTCCAAGCGCGAGGCCCGGGAGACCGCCGCCAACGCGCTCATGGAGGTCGGCCTCGAGGCGCGCATGAACCAGCGCCCGGCCGAGCTGTCGGGCGGCGAGAAGCAGCGGGTGGCCATCGCCCGCGCCCTGGCCAAGAACCCGCGGCTGCTGTTCGCGGACGAGCCCACCAGCGCCCTGGACGGCGAGAACGGCCAGATCGTGATCAAGCTGCTCCAGCGCGCCGCCAAGCAGCACGGCGCGGCGGTGATCTGCGTCACCCACGACCCGCGCCTGGAAGCCTACGCCGACCGCGTCATCCACCTGGAGGACGGCCTGATCCTCGACGACCGGCGGACCGGGCATCCGGCGCCGGCGGCGACCGCCGCCCCGACCCAACGACACCCCGAGCTCATCGAGGCCTGAAGACCATGCCCGCCCTGTTCCGCAACCGCTTCGTCTGGATCGCCCTGGTGCTCGTCGCCCTTGCCGGCGGCGGCGCGATGTTCATGTCCGGCCAGGCAAAGGCCAAGAAGGCCAAGGAGGTCGCCGCCGCGGCCCAGGTGAAGCCCAGCCCCTACGCCGCCATCGCCAACGGCAAGGCCGACGTGGAAGGTGGCATCATCCAGGTGGCCGCCCGCCGCGCCGGGATCGTGCGCGAGGTGCTGGTCCAGGAAGGCGACGACGTCACCAAGGGCCAGGTGCTGGCCCGGCTCGAGGACGACGAACCGCGCCTGGCCTCGGCCCGCGCCGCCGCCGAGGTGCGCCAGGCGCGCGCCGCGCTCGCCCTGCTGGACGTGCAGCGTTCGGCCGCCATGCGCGAACTGCGCCGGCTCGAAGGTCTCGCGCCCAGCAACTTCGTGGCCGCCCAGAAGCTGGACCAGGCCCGCGACTCCGTCCGCGAGGCCGAGGCGAAGATCATGGCCCAGCAGGCGATCGTCGCCACCACCGAAGCCCGCGCCGCCGAGGCCCGCTACGACCAGGAGCTGTCGATCATCCGCGCCCCGGCCGACGGCCGCATCGTGCGCCGCTACGCCAACCCCGGCGCCGGCGCCTCGACGCTGAACGTGTCCAACATGTTCGACGTGGAGCCCCGCGCCGGCCGCATCGTCCGCGCCGAGATCGCCGAGGGCGCCCTGCCCTACGTCGCCATCGGCCAGACCGTGCAGATGTCGCCCGAGAGCGACCCGACCAAGATCTACGGCGGCAAGGTGCTGCGGCGCGCCGCCGTCTTCGGCGCCCGCAAGCTGCAGTCGGACGATCCCAGCGAGCGCACCGACGACCGCGTGGTCGAGGTGGTGGTCGACTCCACCGGCGCGCCGTTCCTGATCGGCCAGCGGGTCCTGGTGAAGTTCGTCCGGGGCCAGCAGCAGGCCGAGGCCCAGGCGCGCGCGCCGCGGAGCTGAGCGGCGCCCCTCCAGCGAGCAGAATGCTTGCAGACACAACTATTGCGCGTAAAGCCCCCGTTAAAGAGTGAGACCGCCTAATCCTCCTCGGGGAGGCGGCGTATGCGTTCGAGTGACGGCGGCCTGACACCGGCAGGGGCGGAAGACCTGGCGCCGGAACAGCTCCTGGCCCAGCCCGCGCTCTGGCGGCGGCTGGTGATCCTGGTGCTCGTGGGCGTGGTGGGCGCGCCGGTCCTGCCGCCGCTCGTCCTGACCGCCTGGCTGGCGGCCTATCTCGTCATCACCCTGGCCGAACGGGCCATCGTCGTCCGCCAGGGCTATCTCGGCGGCGACGCGGCGGGCGTCGTCGTGACCTTCGCCCTGTCGGTGGTCCACGCGGTCGCGGCGATCCTGCTGCTGAATTCCGGCGCGGACACCGGGGCGCGCTTCTTCGCCATCGCGCTGGTCGGCTTCTCGGCCGTGAACATCCTGCTGCGCCTCTACGCCTCGCCGCGCCTGTTCCTGGCGGCCATGGCGCCTCACGCCGCGGTCATCGTCTGGGCGAGCTGGGAGATCTTCGCGCGGCACGTGGCGAACGGGGCCTGGCTGCAGGCGCTGACCCCGGTGGCCATCGTGCTCACCTACGTCGTCCTGCTGCTGCCGGCCCGGGTGCGCCTCGCCGACGCCTGGAACCGGCTGGCCGCGGCCAAGCAGGCGGCGGAGGCGGCGAGCCGCGCCAAGTCGGACTTCCTGGCGACGATGAGCCACGAGATCCGCACGCCGCTCAACGGCATCCTCGGAATGGCCCAGGCCATGCAGCGCGACGACCTGGCGCCCACGCAGAAGGACCGCCTGCGCGTGATCCGCCGGTCGGGCGAGACGCTGCTCAGCCTCCTGAACGACGCCCTCGACTTCTCGCAGATCGAGGCCGGCAAGCTGCGGCTGGAGCCGACCGAGTTCGACATGGAGCACCTGACCCGGGGCGCGGTCGCCACCTTTGGCCCGCTGGCGGCGGCCAAGGGCCTGGCGTTCGAGTTCTCCATCGACGAGGCGGCCAAGGGCCGGTTCCGCGGCGACCCGGTGCGGGTGCGCCAGATCCTCTACAACCTCGCCGCCAACGCCCTGAAGTTCACCGACGCCGGGCGGGTGGCGGTGGCCGTCTCGCGCGGCGGCGAGGGCCTGGTCCTGGAAGTCGCCGACAGCGGGGTCGGTATCGCCGCCGACCGCATCGAGGGGCTGTTCGACAAGTTCGTGCAGGGCGACGCCTCGGCGACCCGGCGGCACGGCGGCGTCGGCCTGGGCCTGACCATCTGCCGCGCGCTGGCCGAGAAGATGGGCGGCCGGATCACGGCCAGCAGCGTCGAGGGAAAGGGCTCCATCTTCACCGTCGTCCTGCCGCTGGCCAAGGTGGCCGAGACCGCGCCGATCGCGCCAGCCGAGACCGCTGCCCCGCTCGCCGTGGACACCCCGCCCGTCCGCATCCTGGCCGCCGAGGACAACGCGGTGAACCAGCTCGTGCTGAGGACCCTGCTCAGCCAGGCCGGGCTGGACCCCGTGGTGGTGGCCGACGGCGCCGCCGCGCTGGACGCCTGGCGCAACGCGCGCTGGGACGTGATCCTCATGGACATCCAGATGCCGGTGATGGACGGCGTCACCGCCGCCCGCCACATCCGCGCCGCCGAGGTCGCCGAGTCCCGGCCCCGCACCCCGATCATCGCCGTCACCGCCAACGCCATGAGCCACCAGGTGACGGAGTACCTCGCCGCCGGGATCGATGACGTCGCGCCCAAGCCCCTGGACGCCGCCCGCCTGTTCGACGCGATCGAGCGGGCGCTGGAGGCCGAGGCCGCCGGCAGGGCCGTCCGCGCCGCCTGAAGGCCGGCGCGCGGGCGCCGCTTGGTCAGCTTGACGCCACTCCCCTTGCGCCGCACAACGCGCGCCGCATTCGAATACCTGTTCCAAAGGGGATCCTGATGGCGGACATCCGCTTCGACGGCAAAGTGGCGATCGTGACCGGCGCGGGCGGGGGCCTCGGCCGTCAGCACGCCCTCGAACTGGCGCGGCGCGGCGCCAAGGTGGTCGTCAACGACCTGGGCGGCTCGGTCGACGGCTCGGGCGGCGGCTCCGACGCGGCCAACAAGGTCGTGGAAGAGATCAAGGCCTTCGGCGGCGAGGCGATCGCCAACGGCTCGTCCGTGACCGACGACGCCGGCGTCGCGCGCATGGTGAAGGACGCCATGGACGCCTGGGGCCGGATCGACATCCTGGTCGCCAACGCCGGCATCCTGCGGGACAAGAGCTTCACCAAGATGGAGCTGGCCGACTTCCAGGTCGTGGTCGACGTCCACCTGATGGGCACCGTGAAGCCGGCCAAGGCGGTCTGGGACATCATGCGCGCCCAGAACTACGGCCGCATCGTCGTGACCACCTCGTCCACGGGACTCTACGGCAACTTCGGCCAGTCGAACTACGGCGCGGCCAAGCTGGGCCTCGTCGGCTTCATGAACTCGCTGAAGCTCGAGGGCCAGAAGAACAACATCCACGTCAACGCCATCAGCCCTGTGGCCGCGACCCGCATGACCGAGAACCTCGGCATGCCCGAGCAGGTGCTCGCGCAGCTGAAGCCCGAGTACGTGACGCCCGGCGTGGTGTTCCTCTGCTCGGAAGACGCCCCGACCGGCGCGGTCCTGACGGCCGGCGCGGGCGCCTTCGCCCTGTCGCGCATCGTCGAGACCGAGGGCGTGTACCTCGGCGGTTCGGCCACGGTGGAATCGATCCGCGACAACTGGTCGAAGATCACCGACGAGGCCGGCCAGAAGGCCTACCTGAACGGCGGCGAGCAGACCGCGAAGTTCTTCCGGAAGATGCAGGGCGGTTGAGTCCTGCCGGCGCGCCTCCCTGTCGTTGCAGGGAGGCGTCGCCATGCATCCGGGCATGGCCGTCTTTCGAGATTGTAACCCAAATCCACTTGCGCCTGCGTGACTGAACGCGCGTAACCTAGGCGCAGCGCCCGAGCAGAGGCGCCGTCGGAGGAGTGGGTTCAAGTGTCCAGGGCCAAGACGCCTGCAGCGAATGGCGCGCTTTCGCTACCTGCGGTCCTGAGTTTCGCCAGCGCAGCGGTGCCCGTAGGCGCCCTGACCCTGGCGGCCACCGTCCACCTCCCCCGCTACTTCGCGTCCGAGCTGGGCATCTCGCTGGCCGTCGTCGGCACGGTGTTCGCGCTGGTCCGCTTCATCGACATCCCGCTCGACGCGGCCATGGGCCTGGCCATGGACCGCACCAAGACCCGCTTCGGCCGCTACCGCATCTGGATGGCCTGCGGCGCGCCCGTGCTGATGCTGGGCTTCTACATGCTGATCCAGGCCAGCCAGTCCGTCGGCGCCCTCTACCTCGGCTTCTGGCTCCTGGTGATGTACCTCGGCTACTCCGGGATCTACCTCTCGCACCTGGCCTGGGGCGGGCGCCTCGCCGCCACCTACAAGGAGCGGTCGCGGATCTTCGGGGCCATCACGGGCCTCGGCGTGATCGGCGCCATGGCCGTGCTGCTGATCCCGGTGTTCATGACCCAGTCCGGCTACAGCGACGCCGAGGGCGTCCGGGCCATGATCTGGTTCATCATCGCCAGCGCGGCGGTCACCTGCCTCCTGGTCGTCGCCACGTCCCCGGAGCGGATCGCGCGCGACCATCCCACCCACTTCACCCTCAAGGACTACGCCGCCCTCTTCAGCCGCGGGAACGTGGTCCGCGTGCTGGCCGCCGACCTGCTGGTCACCCTGGGCCCGGGCTGGATGGCGGCCATGTACCTCTTCTACTTCAAGGACAGCCGAGGCTTCGACACCGCGTCCGCCAACCTGCTGCTGCTGATCTACGTCGCCGCCGGCTTCATCGGCGCGCCCTTCGCCGCCTGGCTGGCCAACCGGATCAGCAAGCACCGCGCCCTGATCGTGAACACCACGATCTACTCCCTCGGCCTGATCGTCGTGCCGCTGCTGCCGGCGGGCAACTTCCTGGCCTTCGCGCCCGGCATGTTCGTGGTGGGCGCCATGGCGGCCGGCTTCACCGTGATGATCCGCGCCATCTGCGCCGACATCGCCGACGAACTGCGCCTGGACAGCGGCCGCGAGTGGATGGGCCTGATGTACGCCGGCATCACCGCCACGTCGAAGCTGGCCTCGGCCGGCGCCATCTTCCTGACCTTCAACGTGCTCGCGGCCATCGGCTACAAGGCCCAGGTCGGCGCGGTGAACACGCCCGAGGCGATCCGCGGGCTGGAGATCGCCTACATCGTCGGCCCCATCGTCTTCGTGATGGCCGCCGGCGCCTGCTTCATCGGCTATCGCCTCAGCGCCGAGCGGCACGCCGAGATCCAGCGCAAGCTGGAGGAGCGTGACGCCCTGATCGACCCGGCGGCCGGCCTCGAAGCCATGACGGGCGAAGACCTCGCCCCGGCGAACCGTCCCTCGTGACCGCCGCCGCCGCGGCCGCGCCGGCTCACTCGCGCCTGCCGCTGGGCACGGCGCTCGCCTTCTCGGCCACCAGCCTGCCGCTGCAGGCCCTGGCCATCGCCGTGGCCGTGCACCTGCCCGCCTACTTCGCCGCCAGCATCGGCGTGGAGCTGGCCGTGGTCGGCGCCGCCTTCGGCCTCGTCCGCCTGATCGACGTGCCCATCGAGCCCGCCCTGGGCCTGGCCATGGACCGCACGCGCACCCGCTGGGGCCGCTATCGGTTCTGGACGCTGCTCGGCGCGCCGTTCCTGATGCTCGGCCTCTACATGCTGCTCACCGCCGACAAGGACGTGGGCGTCAGCGGCCTGATGACCTGGCTGCTGGTCATGTACCTGGGCTCCTCGATCCTGATGCTCTCGCACCAGGCCTGGGCCGCCACCCTGGCGAAGTCCTACGACGACCGCGCCCGACTGTTCGGGGTGATGACCGCTGTGGGCGTCACCGGCGCGGTCAGCGTGCTGCTCATCCCCATCGTCATGGAGCGGATGGGCTATGCCGAGGCCGAGGGCGTCCGGGCCATGGTCTGGTACCTGATCCTGCTGGCCCCGCTGGCGGTCGCCATCGTCGTCTGGCGCACGCCCGAGACCCTCGCCCGGGACGCGCCCGGCGCCCGTTTCCGCCTGCGCGACTACGTAGAGCTGGTCTTCGACCGGAACATGTCCCGCATCCTGCTGGCGGACCTCGCGCTGTCGATGGGGCCCGGCTGGATGGCCGCGCTCTATCTCTTCTACTCGCGCGACTACATGGGCTTCACGTCGGGCCAGGCGAACATCCTGCTGCTCGTCTACATCCTGTCAGGGATCGCCGGCGCGCCGGCCCTGGCCTGGGTCGCCACCCGGCTCAGCAAACACCGCACGGTGATGCTGGCGGCGGTCGCCTATTCCGTCCTGCTGGTCAGCCTCGCGTTCCTGCCCAAGGGCCAGCTGCTCACCGCGCTGCCCACCCTGTTCTTCACCGGCTTCATGGCCAGCGGGTTCAACGTGCTGACCCGCGCCATGACCGCCGACGTCGCCGACGACATGCGCCTGCGCCAAGGCAAGGAGCGCAGCGGCCTGCTCTACGCCATGACCACCCTGACGTCGAAGATCGCCGCCGGCGTGGGCATCTGGCTGACGTTCGAGGTGCTGAGCATCACCGGCTACGACCCGAAGGCGGGCGCCGGCAACACGCCCGAGGCGATCGAGGCGCTCGTGCTGGTGTTCCTGGTCGGCCCGGTGGTCTTCGTCTCCCTGGGGGCGGCGTGCCTGATCGGCTACCGCCTGACGGCCGACAAGGCCGCCGAGGTCCGCCGCCAGCTCGACGCGCGGGACGCCGCGGTTCTCGACTCCGCCTCCGGCCTGGAGAGCCTCACCGGCGAGGAACACGCGCCGCCGACGCGCGCCTAGAGCACCTTCCGCGCGAGCTCCAGGAACGCCTGCGCCGCGGCGCTCTGGTCGTTCACCGCCACCAGCGGCCGGCCCTGGTCGCAGGCCTCGCGCAGCGGCACCTCGATGGGGATCTCGGCCAGCAGGGGCACGCCCAGCCGCCCGGCCTCGGCCCGCGCGCCGCCCGTGCCGAAGATCGGCACCCTCACGCCCGAGCTGTCGGCGAAATACGCCATGTTCTCGACCACACCGAGGATCGGCGCGCCGGTCTTGTCGAACATCTGCGCCGCGCGCCGGGCGTCGATGAGGGCGATCTCCTGGGGCGTCGAGACGACCACGACCCCGTCGATCTTCAGCTTCTGGACCAGGGTGAGCTGGATGTCGCCGGTGCCCGGCGGCAGGTCGATGACCAGCACGTCCAGCGGCTCGGCCTCGGTCCCCCAGTTGGCGTTCAGCAGGCTGCGCAGCGCCGACGACGCCATCGGCCCGCGCCAGATGTTGGCCGTGCCCGGCTCGACGATGAAGCCGATCGACATGACCTTGATCCCCCACGCCTCCAGGGGATTGAGCCGCTTATGCTCATCGAAGGTCGGCTCGCCGTCGATGCCCAGCATGGTCGGGGCCGAGGGGCCATAGATGTCGGCGTCCAGCAGGCCGACCCGTTTCCCCAGCTTGGCCAGGGCCGCCGCGAGGTTCACCGAGACCGTCGACTTGCCCACACCGCCCTTGCCGCTGGCCACGGCGATGACGCGCTTCACGTGGGCCGGCTTCTCGGCGTCGACCATCGGGTGCAGCCGGGCCTGCGGGTCCTCGGCCACCCGCGCCCGGCGCGGCGAGACCTTGAGCTGCGGCGCCGACGGCGCCTGGATCTCGGTGGTCAGGACGACCTGCGCCACCTCGACTCCGTCCATATGGGCCAGCACCTCCTCGGCCTGGTCGCGCACCGCCCGGTAGGCGTCGATGTCGGCGGGAGCGACCTCCAGCATGAACGCCGCCCGGCCGCCGCGCAGCACCAGCCCGCGGACGAGGCCGGCGCTGGTCAGCCCCTGGCCGGACTTCGGGTCCTTCACCGCGTCCAGGGCGTTCAGGATGGCGGTCCGATCGGGACCCGCAGCTTCGCTCATGGCTCTCGTGTCTTGCTTTGCCGCCTGGGGCATCTCATATCCGGCTGACAGCGCCGGTTTACAAGCCCGGCCTGGGCTTTATGGAATTTGGCTCAACGCCTGTCCGAAGCGCCTGCCCGAAAGGACGACGCGAACCCCCGATGGCCCCCTGGAACGACAACGCCAACCCCGGCCCTTGGGGCGCGCCCTCGGGCGGTGACGACAAACGTGACGGACCCAAGCGTCCGCAGGGCGGCGGCCCCCGCCGGCCGGGTGGCCCCGACTTCAACCCCAATTTCGAGCGGCTAAACCAGCAGCTCCGCGACCTCTTCAATGGGCCGGGCGGGCAGCCGCGGCGCACCGTCTGGGCTGCGATCGGCGGCGGCGTGGTGGGCCTGTGGCTGCTGTCCGGCTTCTACGTGGTCCAGCCCAGCGAACAGGCCATCGTCCTGACCTTCGGCGCCTATTCGCGCTCGGAAACGCCGGGCCTGCGCTACCACCTGCCCTCGCCCATCGAGCGCGTCGAGAAGGTCCCGGTGACCTCGCTCAAGCGGACCGACGTCGGCGGCTCGGGAGCCGACGGCAACGCCGAGAGCCAGATGCTGACCGGCGACGGCCAGATCATCGACATCGACTTCAGCGTCACCTGGCGGGTCACAGATGCGCCCCGCTACCTGTTCGCCACCCGCGATCCCGATGGCGCGGTGGCCGCGGTCGCCGAAAGCGCCATGCGCGAGGTGGTCGGCCGGACCCAGCTCCAGCCCATCATCTCCACCGCGCGCGGCCAGGTGCAGCAGCAGACCCGCGACCTGATGCAGCGGACGCTCGACTCCTGGGGCAGCGGCATCAGCATCGTCGAGGTGCAGATCCGCGAAGCCGGACCGCCGCCCGAGGTGGTCGCCGCCTTCCGCGACGTGCAGAGCGCCGCGCAGGACGCCGAGTCCGCGGTGAACGAGGCCAACACCTACCGCAACCGCGTCGTGAACGAGGCCAAGGGCGACGCCGCAAAGATCACCCAGGCGGCTCAGGCCTATCGCGAACAGGCCGTGCGCGAGGCCATGGGCGAGGCCGCGCGCTTCAACCAGATCTACACCGAGTACCGTCGCGCGCCGGGCGTCACCCGCGACCGCCTCTACATCGAGACCATGCAGCGCATCCTGGAATCGTCGAACAAGGTGATCATCGACGGCAAGGGCGCGAGCGCGCCGATCATCCTGCCGCCCGACGTCTTCCGGCCGAAGGCTCAGGTGGCCGCCCCGCAGCCCGCGGCGGCCCAGACGCCGGCCCAGCAGGGCCAGCCGCAGCCGAGGATCGCGCAATGAACCCGCGCGCCCTCGTCCTCGGAATCGTCGCGGTGGTGCTGCTCGCCCTCGTGACCCAGACCTTCTACGTCGTCGACCAGCGCCAGCAGGTGATCGTGGTCTCCTTCGGCGATCCCGTGCGCGTGGTGAACCCGCCCGGCCGCGACGAAGCCGGCCTCAACATGAAGATCCCCTTCGTCGAGCAGATCATCCGGCTCGACCGGCGGAACATCGCCATCGAGACGGCGAAGGAGGAGATCATCACCGCGGGCCAGGAGCGCCTCGTGGTCGACGCCTTCCTCCGCTACCGCATCTCCGACCCGCTGCAGTTCTACCGGACGCTCCGGGACGAGACGACCGCCGCCGACCGGATCGGCCGGCTGCTGAACTCGTCGCTGCGCCAGGTGCTGGGTTCGGCGAACGACAGCGACATCATCTCCGGCCGCCGCGCGCAGCTCATGCAGCTCGCCAAGGCCGACATGATCCGTCGGGCCGAGGCCTCGAAGCTCGGGATCCAGGTGATCGACGTGCGGATCAAGCGCGCCGACCTGCCCGACGCCAACCGCGAGTTCGTGTTCCGCCGCATGTCGACCGCCCGCCAGCAGGAAGCCGCCCAGCTCCGCGCCCAGGGCGAACAGCGCAAGCGCGAGATCCGGGCCGAAGCCGACAAGGAAGTGACCATCACCCTGGCCACCGCGCGCGAGCAGCAGGGCCAGATCATGGGTGAGGGCGACGCCCAGCGGACCCGCATCCTGGGCTCCAGCTACGGTCGCGACCCCTCGTTCGCCGCCTTCTTCCGCTCGATGCAGGCCTACGAGCAGAGCTTCGCCGACGGCGAGACGACCATGGTCCTGTCGCCCGACAGCGCGTTCTTCCGCTACTTCGAGAAGGGCCCGACCGGCCGCTAGATCGGAGCGCTAGATCGGGGGCGCTAGATCGCGCCCCCGAGCCACCCGCGCACCTCATGCAGGTCGCGGGCGATGCGGACGCACAGCGTCTCCATCTCCTCGGTGGGGTCCAGCATGTCGGGCACCATCACCGTCATCATGCCGGCGGCCGACGCGGCGCGGACTCCGTTGTGGCTGTCCTCCAGCGCCAGGCAGTCGGCCGGGTCGACGCCCAGGGCGGCGGCAGCCTTCAGGAACGGCTCGGGGTGCGGCTTGCCCTGGGTCTGGACGTCGCGGGTGATCAGCGCGTGGAACCGGTCCACCAGGCTGTGCGGCCCGAGACTGGCCTGCACGCTCTCCAGGCTCGACGAGGTGGCGATCGCCCGGGGCAGGCCCAGCGTGTCCAGGTGGTCGAGGATCTCGACCGCCCCGGCCTTCAGCGCGATGCCCGCGGCCAGCTCCTCGCGGAAATGCGCGCTCACCGCCGCCGACCACGCCCCCAGGTCGAAGCCGTCGCCGAAGTGCTCGATCACGATCAGGTCGCTGTGGGCGTGCTGAAGCCCGACCATCCGCTTGAAGGTCGCGAAGGGCATCTCCCCGCCGAACCCGCCGGCCGCGCGCTGCATCGCGCGGAACACCACCACCTCGGTGTCCACGAGCAGGCCGTCCATGTCGAACACCACGGCCTTGGGCGCGCGCGGCAGGGCCATCAGTCGACCACGAACTGGTCGGCGCTGTAGCCCTGGAAATAGAGCAGCGCGGTGAGGTCGGCGAAGTCCACCTTGGCGTCGGCCTGGGCGGCGACGATGGGCTTGGCCCGGTAGGCGACCCCGAGGCCCGCCACCTCGATCATGGCGAGGTCGTTGGCGCCGTCGCCGATGGCCAGGGTTTCGTGCAGGGGCGCGCCGATGCCCTCGGCCTCCTCCAGCAGCGCCTTCAGCTTGGCCTCGCGCCCCAGGATCGGCTCGCCCACCTCGCCCGTCAGTTCGCCGTCCGCCTCGATCAGGGTGTTGGCGCGGTTGAGATGGAAGCCCGCGGCGTCGGCCACACGGCTGGTGAAGAAGGTGAAGCCGCCGGAGACCAGCGCGCAGCGGGCGCCGTGCGCCGCCATGGTCCGCACCAGGGTGCGCGCACCGGGATTGAGCCGCACGCGCTCGTCGTAGGCCTGCTGGAGCGCGGTCACCGACAGGCCGCGCAACAGCGCCACCCGCTCGCGCAGCGCCGTCTCGAACTCCAGCTCGCCCCGCATGGCGCGCTCGGTGATCGCGGCGATGTGCGGCTTCAGGCCCGCATAGTCGGCCAGCTCGTCCAGGCACTCGACGTTGATGATGGTCGAGTCCATGTCGGCCACCAGCAGGCGCTTGCGGCGGCCCGCGGCGGGCTGGACGCACCAGTCGACCGGCAGGTCCAGCGTTTCAGCGCCGACGATGCGGCGCGCCTCGGCCGGGTCGGCCAGCAGGGGCAGTTCGAAGGCGCCCTCGCCCAGCGGCCTGGGCGCCTTGACGGCCGCGCCGGCGGCTGCGAGCGCTGACTTCGCGCGATCGGCGGCGGACACCGCCGCGGAGGGATCGGGGCTGACGAGGGTGACGACGAGTTCCATGGAGCCCCGCATCTGGCTGATCGCCGGGCCCACGGCAAGCGGCAAGTCCGCGCTGGCGCTCCGGCTGGCAGAAGCCGCGGGCGGCGAGATCGTCAACGCCGACTCCATGCAGCTGTACGCGGGCCTGCGCGTCCTGACCGCCGGCCCGGGACCGGAAGACCTGGCCCGGGCGCCGCATCATCTGTTCGGCGTCGCCGATCCAGCCGACGGCTGGTCGGTCGGCCGTTGGCAGCGCGCGGCCCGGCAGGCGATCGACGACATCCTGGCCCGAGGCCGCCACGCGGTCGTGGTCGGCGGCACCGGCCTCTACTTCGCCGCCCTCACGCGGGGGCTGGCCGAAGTCCCGCAGATTCCGGCCGAGGCGCGCGCCGCCGCGGCGGCCGACTTCGAGACCATGGGCGAAGACGCCTTCCGCGCGCGGCTCGCCGCCGCGGACCCCGCCGCGGCGGGCCGCATCGCGCCCGGGGACCGCCAGCGGCTCTGCCGGGCGTGGGAGGTCTTCGCCGCGACCGGGGTCTCGCTCTCCGACCACCAGGCCTCGGCCGAGGGCGCCTTGCCCGCCGGAAGCTGGACGGCGGTGGCGCTGGAGCCGCCGCGCGACGTCCTCTACGCCCGCTGCGACGCCCGGCTGGTCGCCATGCTGGAAGCCGGCGCGCTCGACGAGGTGCGCGCCCTCGTCGCCCGTCGCCTGGACCCCGCCCTGCCCGCCATGAAGGCCGTCGGCGTGCGCGAGCTGGCGGCCTGTCTCGACGGCGGGCTTACGCGCGACGCCGCCCTCGCCGCCGCCCAGCAGGAGACCCGCCGTTACGCCAAGCGCCAGATGACCTGGATGCGCGGCCAGATGGCCGACTGGCCGCGGATCGCCGCCCCGGACCCCGAGTCGCAGTGGAGGCAGTTTCTTGCGCTGAACCCGGCCTTGACGCCCTGAGCGCGGCATGCGACATGCCCGATCCGAACATTCGCGGGAAATCTCGTGCGCAACATTCTTGTACTCGTGGGGCGACCGTAACGGACTGACGTGCTCGTCAGGACCGACCGGTCGCTCGTCCCAGGCCCCCCGCGGGCCTTTTTTATTGTCTCGTCGCCCTCCAGCATCCGCTTCCAGCCCCAGGCCAGACCCATGACCGCCCATCAGACGATCGAAGCCGAAACCACCACGATCTCGGGCGCCGAGATGGTGGTGCGCGCCCTCCTCGATCAGGGCGTCGAGGTGCTGTTCGGCTATCCCGGCGGCGCTGTCCTGCCGATCTACGATGCGCTGTTCAACGAGCCGCGCCTGCAGCACGTCCTGGTCCGCCACGAGCAGGGCGCGACCCATGCGGCCGAGGGCTATGCGCGCTCGACCGGCAAGCCGGGCGTGGTTTTGGTCACCTCCGGCCCGGGCGCGACGAACGCGGTCACCGGCATCGCCGACGCGCTGATGGACTCCATCCCGATGATCGTCATCACCGGCCAGGTCGCCACGCACCTGATCGGCACCGACGCCTTCCAGGAATGCGACACCATCGGCATCACCCGGCCCTGCACCAAGCACAACTACCTGGTGAAGGACATCGCCGACCTGCCGCGCGTGCTGCACGAGGCCTTCCACATCGCCACGTCCGGCCGACCCGGCCCGGTGGTCATCGACATCCCCAAGGACGTCCAGTTCGCCAAGGGCGCCTACCAGGGGCCGACCGAGGTGAAGCACGCCCACAACTACACCCCGCGGGTGAAGGGCGACCCCTCCCGCATCGCCGAGGCGGCGGCGCTGATCGCCAAGGCGCGGCGGCCGATCCTCTACACCGGCGGCGGGGTCATCAACTCGGGGCCCAAGGCCTCGCTGCTGCTGCGCGAGCTGGCCGAGCTGACCGGCGCGCCGGTGACGTCCACCCTGATGGGCCTGGGCGCCTTCCCGGCGTCCAACCCGCAGTGGCTGGGCATGGTCGGCATGCACGGCTCCTTCGAATCCAACAACGCCATGCACGACTGCGACGTGATGGTCGCCATCGGCGCGCGGTTCGACGACCGCGTCACCGGCCGGCTGGACGCCTTCGCGCCCAACTCGCGCAAGATCCACATCGACGTCGACGCCAGCTCGATCGGCAAGAATGTCCGGGCCGACATCGGCATCGTGGGCGACGCCGCCAACGTCCTGGAGGACCTGATCGCCGTCTGGAAGAGCCGCAATCTGTCGGTCGACGGCGCGGCGCTGAAGGACTGGTGGACCCAGATCGACGCCTGGCGGGCGCGGGACTCGTTCCGCTATCGGCCCGACTCCAAGCTGATCAAGCCGCAGTACGCGATCCAGCGCCTCTACGAGCTGACCAAGGACCGCGACACCTACATCACCACCGAGGTCGGCCAGCACCAGATGTGGGCGGCGCAGTTCTACCACTTCGACCAGCCCAACCGCTGGATGACGTCGGGCGGCCTAGGCACCATGGGCTACGGCCTGCCGGCCGCCGTGGGCGTGCAGATGGCGCACCCGGACGCCCTGGTCATCGACATCGGCGGCGACGCCTCGGTGCAGATGACCATGCAAGAGATCTCCACCGCCATTCAGTACGACCTGCCGATCAAGGTCTTCATCCTGAACAACGAGTGGATGGGCATGGTCCGCCAGTGGCAGCAGCTGCTGCACGGCGAGCGCTACAGCCACTCGTACTCGGCCAGCCTGCCCGACTTCGTGAAGCTGGCCGAGGCCTACGGCGGCGTCGGCATCCGCGCCGAGCACCCGGACGAGCTCGACGACGCGATCCTGGAGATGATCAACGTCAGGCGGCCCGTGATCTTCGACTGCCGGGTGACCAAGGAAGAGAACTGCTTCCCGATGATCCCCTCGGGCAAGGCGCACAATGAGATGATCATGGCCGAGGAAGCCCGCGACCTCGGCTCGATCATCGACGACGCCGGCAAGCGGCTGGTCTGATGGCGGCGCGCCAGGGCGGCTGCCTCTGCGGGGCGGTGCGCTACGAGGTCGAGGAGCCGCTGGCGCCGATCCAGCTCTGTCACTGCCTCCAGTGCCGCAAGGCGCAGGGGACCGCGTTCGGGGCCAACATCCCGGTGTCGTCCAGCGCCTTCCGCCTTCTGCAGGGCGAGGAGAGCCTGCGGGAATTCCGCGCCACACCCGGCAAGCGCCGGGTGTTCTGCGGCGTCTGTGGCGGCCCGATCTTCAGCCAGCGCGACGCGGCGCCCGAGACGGTCCGCATCCGCGCCGGCGGCCTCGACGACGACACCGGCCTCCAGGTCGGCTTCCATATCCAGAGCGCGCACCGGGCGGCCTGGGACCCGACCGACGACGACCTCCCGGCCTATCCCGAGGCCGGCCCCGCCTGAGCGTCAGGCCAGGGTCTCCGCTGCGGCGGCCGAGACCGGCGCGGTCAGGATGGCGCGGAGGCCGGGCGCATTGTCGGTGAAAGTCAGATCCGCGCGAAGCTGGCGCACCATGGCGGCGATCATCCGGCTGCCGAAACCCTGGCCGTCGCCGTGCTTGCCCCGGCCCCGGTCGGCGACGATCACGCGCAGGTTCGCGTTGTGCTCCTCCAGGCTCACCTCGATGGGGCCCGGCTTGCCGTCGTAGGCGTACTTGTTGGCGTTGATCACCAGCTCCGTGACCACCAGGCCGAGGGTGACCGCCCGGTCGGTGGGCACCAGCATGGGATGGGCGTCGACGCTGATCCGGCCCGCCCACTCCTCGCCCATCGAGGCGTTCATGTCGGCGACCAGCTCCTCGAGATAGCGGGCTAGGTCGATGGTCTCGATCTGGTCGGCGCGGTAGAGCCGGCGGTGAACCAGCGCCACCGCCTGCAGGCGCCGGCGGGCCTCCTCGAAGGCGGCGTGCAGCACTGGGTCCCGGATATCGCGCGACTGCAGGCCCAGGAAGCTGGAGACGAGCTGCAGACTGTTCTGGATCCGGTGGTTGACCTCCTTGATCAGCAGCTCCTTCTGCTGAAGCAGGCCGTCCTTCTCGCTCACCGCCTCGGTCAGGCGCAGGTTCAGGTCCACCAGCCGCCGGTGGCCGCGCGCCACCAGCAACCCCTCGCGCAGGCGCAGCGCGGCGTCGACCTCCGCCAGCGTCCAGCGACGCGACCGGCCGCGGACGGTTTCGCGCCAGGCCGCGAACGACGACCGGGGCGTCAGCGTCTCGCCGGGGCCGAAGACCGCGGCCTTGTGCGGATTGCCCGCCCAGTCCACCACCTGCACCTGCTCGGCGCGGAACCACAGCGCGACGAACGGCTCATCGGCCGAGACCACCACGGCGAGCAGGCCGCTGGCCGTGGACGGGAAGCCGGCGGCGGCGGGATAGAGTTCCGACAGCCGGTCGGTCACCACCGGCTCGGGCCCCTTCGCCAGGACCCAGGCCGCCAGCCGGCGCACCTGCTCCACGCCCGGATGCGCCCCGGCCAGGTGGAGGCCGGCCCCGGCCACCACCGCCACGCCGTCGGCGCCCAGCGCGCGCTGCAGCTCGATCGCGCCCTGGTCCAGATTGGCCTCCAGCCCGCCGCTGGCCGAGAAGCGGGCGAGCACCTCGTCCTCCAGCCCGCGCAGGCGGATGCGCTCGCGATAGCTCTCGGCCTCCTCCTTGGCCCGGATCTGCCGCGCCAGCGCCCCGGCCAGCGCCCGGGCGCCGGCGCGCACGTCGAACGGCAGCAGGCGCGGCTCGCGGTGGTGGCAGGCGATGAGGCCCCACAGCACGCCATCCTTGACGATCGACACCGACGCCGAAGCCCCGACGCCCATGTTCCGCAGGTACTGCATGTGGACCGCCGCAACGCTGCGCAGGGCGCAGTCGCTCATGTCCAGCGGCTCCGGCTCCAGCCAGCCGGGCTGCAGGGGCGCGGGCGCGTAGGCCACGTCGGGGATCACCCGCACCAGGTTGCGGACGTACAGCGCCCGCGCCTGGGCGGGAATGTCCGAGCCCGGGAAGTGGTGGTTGAGAAACGACGGCATCCCCTCGGCCAGATCCTCGGCAAGCACCGCCCCGGCCTCGTCGTCGAGGAAACGGTAGATCATCACCCGGTCGAACCCGGTCAGCCGGCGGAACTCGACCGCCGCCCGGTCGCACAGCGCCCTCAGGTTCGGCGTCCGCTCGAAGGCGGCGGCCGCGGCTTCCAGGTGGCCCAGCAGGGTCGCGGCGGCCAGCGGCGTCGGCAGCCCCGGTTCGACCTCGACGATCAGCCGCTCGCCGTCGAGGTGAGCGGAAACGTCGAGCGGACCCTGGTCACGGTCGAGGCGGCCGGCATAGCCGCCGGCCCCACCGGAATGGGTGACCTGCGCCACCCGCTCGGCGAGCGGATCCCCCAGCACCTCGCCCAGGGTCCGGCCGATCCAGGCCGGGCGGCCCAGCAGCCGCGCCACATCGCCCGCGGCGTGGCTGATCTCCTGCGTCGTCCGGTCGGCGACCAGCAGCACCCCGTGCGGCTGGATGGATCCCGGAATGTGGATCGGCTCGCGGGCGCAGGCGTCGAGGTCGGGCGCCTCAGACATCCGCACGCTCCGGCGCCAGGAACGCCTCGGCGTGTCGGAAGGCCGTCCGCGCGCCGGCCACCACCCGCCGTCGTTCGATCTCCCCGGGCGCCTCGCGCTCCAGCACCGCCAGGAACGCCCGCCACGTCTCGCCCAGTCGATCGCCGTACGGATCGAGGAAGCTCAGGCCCGTCAGGTCGTCGCCGGCCCGCGCCACCTGCTTGCGGATCACCCGCCCGCCGAGCGCCGAGCCCTCCAGCACATAGAGCCGGCCCAGGGCCTCGGCGCGGCTGCCGGGCGGCGGCACGGGGTCCGGCTGGGCGGCGCTCACGCCCAGGGCGCGCAGGTCGGCCCCCAGCCGCTCGGTCCGCCGGCGGGCGGCGAAGTCGAGGCCTTCGACGTCGGAGAGCCATGAGGCGAGGCCGGGCTCGAGGGCCGCATGCAGGCTGTGGAAGCCGGCGACGACCTGGCGGCGCCCCTGGGGCGTAAGGATCCGATCCAGCACCTTGCCTCGCCGCTCCAGAGCCTCGTGCTGTCGTCGCGTCGCCGCGCGGACACGCTGATGCACCTCGCTAACGGATGCGGGCTTGTCGTTCGGTCGGCTGGGCGACAATGAGGGCCTTTCACGGGCCTTTCGCGCCCATCAACTCAAAATGCGGGCGCGCCGGTCGGCCGCCCGGAAGCGCAGACTTCGGATGAGCCGGACGACCCCCGCCACGAACGCCCTCGACCGCGCCGGGGTTCCCTACACCCTGACGAGCTACGACTACGATCCGACGGCCGAGCGGGTCGGGCTCCAGGCCGCCGAGGCGCTGGGTGTTCCCGCCGGCGAGGTGCTGAAGACCCTGATGGTCCGCGCCGACGGCAAGCCGGCCTGCGTCGTGCTGGCCTCGGACCGCGAGGTGGCCATGAAGAAGCTCGCCACCGCGCTCGGCGCCAAGTCGGCCGAGATGATGAAGCCCGCCGACGCCGAGCGGATGACCGGCTACCGCGTGGGCGGGGTCAGTCCGTTCGGCCAGAAGCGCCAGGTCCCGACCGTGGTCGACGCCGACGCGGCCGCCCTGCCCGAGGCTTTCGTCAACGCCGGCCAGCGCGGTCTGCAGGCGCGGCTGGCGCCTGCAGACCTCGTCCGGGTGCTCGGCGCCGTGGTCGCGCCGGTCAGCTCTTGAGGCGAAGCGCGCCCATGTAGTCCCGCTTGCCCAGCGGAACGCCCCGCGCACGCAGGACGTCGTACCCGGTCGTGGCGTGGAAGTGGAAGTTCGGCAGCGAGAACGACAGCAGGAAGTCGGCGCCGCGGAATGGCATCTGGCGCGGGCCCAGCTCGAACACCAGGTCCTTGTCCTCCAGCGCGTTGACCTCCTCGGCCGACAGGGCGGACAGCTCCGCGATCGCGTCGGCGACCAGCTTCTGCAGGCCGGCATAGTCGAAGGTGGCGTCGAACTGCGGCGGCCGGAACACGCCCGCCTTCACGCCGGCGATCGCCCCCCGCGAATGGTGTGCGACCGAGATGATCTGGCTGCGGAGCGGCCACATGTCGTCGATCAGCCGCGCCTCGACCAGCGACTCCGGGTCGCCGCCGGCGCCCGCCACGTGCGACCGCGCCTTTTCCAGATAGCCGGCGACTGCGCCCAGCGTCTGCAGGAACGACCGGACGGTGACGTCGTGAAGTGTGATGGCCATGCGCCTCCCCCTCTTTGATGCGGGCAGCCTAGCAGGGAGTCCCAGCGGCGCCCCAGCGGTCAGGGCGCTCGCCGACGCTCAGCGCGCGCCCAGCCGCACGAGAACTTCGCGCGGGATGTCGAACTCGGCGATGATCGCGGCGCGGTCGCGCAGGCCCAGCACCTCCCGCTGGACGAAGAAGCTCCAGACAGCGTCCGCGGCGGTCCTCAGCGCCGCGTCCCGGCCCGCGCCGCCCGGCGCCTGGCGAAGCGCCGCGAGCGCCGCCTCCACCTTGCGGCCGGCCCGCCCGAGCGAATGGGCCTGTTCCTCCATCAGCTCGTAGTGGAGGACCGTCTCGCCGGTCTCGACCCCGAGGCGTCGGGCCAGGCTCTGAGGCATGCGCAGAGAGGACATCGCACCCATGTTGGCGGGCCGGCCGGTGATGGCAAGGGTGTGAGAGAGGGCCCGACCAGGGACCCCGCCACTCCGATTGTCAGGGCTCAGGTCGTCGCCGGGCCTGGACGTTGAGGTGCTCGGGCTTCTGTCCGGTAATTTTGTAGAGCAGGAGCCAGCTGTGCACGGCGGCGGCGACCGGCCCGGGAATTGGGAGCCCTCCGAACCACCGCGACACCGTGGACCGGTCGACGTCCAACGCTTCGGCGAGCCGGGACATCCAGCCCCGCTCGCCGAAGAGAAGGATCGCCGCCTGACGGAGCTGCTCCGCGTTCATGCCGGCCTTATTCCACGAGTCCTTCGGTCTCGCGGATGTAGGTCAGCACGGCCTCGGAAAAACCGTCGATGTGGACCCAGTCCCCGTAACCGACGCCGTTGCGGGCGCTGGCGACGTTGATGACATAGCCCTTGCCCTTCGGCGCCGGCATCGTCGACTGCTTGCCGCGGATCCAGTAGCCGAAGCGACTGGCGTCCGTGGCCTGCTCGTCGGTGACTACGACCAGGCGGTCGTAGCGCACCTTGGCGTTCACCTCGGCGACCGCGTCGAACAGCGCCGTGCCGCTGTGCGGCTGGGACCGGACGACCGCGTCGATCCCGGCCATGCCCCGGCGCGCCGGAACCTCCACCACTCCGTCGGAGAAGGTGAAGACCCGCACGTCGCCCGGGATGACCGAGGCCAGCGTCGCCGCCGCGTCCATCCGCGTCAGGTCGGACTTCGCCGACAGCTTCCAGTCCATTGAACCGGAGACGTCGACCAGCACGACCGTACGGCCCGGGAAGACCGGCCCTTGCAGGACGGTCTCCATCAGCGCCTCGTCCAGCCAGCGCTCGAACCGCGGGGCGGCGCGGGCGGCGGCCACGTAGCGGAACGGGAGCACGCGCTGCGCGCCCCGACGCGCCAGGATGGCCTCGGTGACGAGGGCCTCGTCGACGCCGGCCTGGTCCATGTTGCGGAGGTTCCGCAGCAGGGCCAGGTAGCCCAGCTTCCGCTCGGCCAGCAGGCGCTCGAAGGTCTCGCGCTTGTCGGCGCCGCCCGAGAGCGCGACCTCCCAGGTGTCCGGGGACTCCAGGGTGCGGTCGGCGACCTGCTTCCACAGCGCGGCCTGGGCCTCGTCACGCGGCTTGGCGTGGATGAGGAACAGGACGTCGCGCAGCTTCACCGGACCGTCGCGGTCGTACTTCGCCAGCTGGTAGGCGTCGAACTTGCCGAAGGCGCGGCCGAGACCCAGCTTCATCTGCTTGCTCAATGGCCGGCGGCCGTGGCGCCAGTAGATGGCCAGGAACTCGGTCATGTCGTCGGCGCGCTGGATCAACCGCTCGATAGCCGGCGCCACCAGCGGACCGCCGTGACGGACCAGACCGACCAGCAGCATCAGGGGCGCGTGCCGCAGGTTGAAGCGCTCGCGCGCCTCCACCGCCAGATCGGCCAGGACCTGCGGGGCGACCTCCATCGACAGCGCCGCGATGCGGTCGGCGATGGACTGGCCGTCCTCGTAGAATTCGTTCTCCCAGAGCAGGCACGACAGCACCGAGCGGCGCAAGGCCTGCTCGGCGGTCAGGACCGCAGCCGGGGCGCCCTCGTGCGTGGTCGCCGGGCGCTTCGCAAAGATGTTCAGACGCATCGGCGCCTCCTCTGACTTTCACTCG
The DNA here is from genome assembly GCA_046725615.1 of Pseudomonadota bacterium. GTDB lineage: Bacteria > Pseudomonadota > Alphaproteobacteria > Caulobacterales > Caulobacteraceae > Phenylobacterium. The sequence continues at coordinate 21,781 of JBKOYY010000147.1, read as the reverse complement.
AAGACCGGATTGGGGAACGGGCGAGAACGCCAAGACCCTGCCTCCGGCCCCGAGGGGCTTTCGTCAGGGCGCGGGACTCGAACCCGCTGGGCCTAGCAGCCGTACCATCGAAGGAATCGTCCTCTGCGCCACCAATCCGGATCGCCCGCACACAAGGCGCCGACGACAAACTCTACATATCACAGATGTTGCATTACGCAACATGCAAAATGCGCCATCTCCGGGGAATATTCGGCCTCGGGGGGCGCTTCCGCCAACGGCTCGCGACCGTGGACCTCGCTTCCTCCCGCGACGCCTGCATGCCGCCATCGGGATTGGCCTGGCCGCCCCTTCGTGTGGAGCGATGGATCCGAGACCTGTCACCACCGGAGATGACACATCGATACCGGAGGGACGGTGGCAAGGGCCTATGCAGAACCCCGACCACCGAACGTCTCCAGCCTTTGGAAAACGCCAGGGAACACGTGAGATCGGCTCGTCCTGTCGCCAGGACCCGGCGCGCGGGCTGAAGCCCCGCCTTCCGTCACCCGAAGAAACCGATCTCTTCGCCACCAGCATTTGCAGGTTCGACATTGGGGAACAGGCGAGAGCGGAAGGTGCTCTATCCAACTGAGCTACACGTCGCCCGAAAGCTCCGCAGCGGGACTCGAACCCGCGACCACCTCGTTATGAGCGATGAATCCGCTCTCTACGCCACCAGTATCGAGCCCCGGGGAATGATCGGGCGCACTTCCATTGCTCTACCCCTGAGCTACGCGACCTTGCGGCCCGGCGGGATTCGAACCCGCGATCAATCGAAGTATGCGCGCCCTGCGCCACCGGAGATCCCCGCCGGAGCGAGGAGGACGCGCTGATAGCTTGCGAAGTTGCATATTGCAACAAAAAACTTCAGCGCGCCCGCCCCTACCCCTTCACGCACACCACCTGACGGAGGGTGTGGACGATTTCGACGAGGTCGGCTTGCGCCGCCATCACCGCGTCGATGTCCTTGTAGGCCATCGGCGTTTCGTCGATCACGTCCGCGTCCTTCCGGCACTCGACGCCCGCCGTGGCGGCCACGTGGTCGTCGAGGGTGAAGCGCCGCTTGGCTTCGGCCCGGCTCATGGCCCGGCCGGCGCCGTGCGAGCAGGTGCAGAACGAGTCCGGGTTCCCCTTGCCGCGCACGATGAACGACCGGGCGCCCATCGAACCCGGGATGATCCCGAGGTCGCCGAGCCCCGCCCGCACCGCGCCCTTCCGGGTCAGCCAGACGTCCTTGCCGAAGTGCCGCTCCTGGGTGACGTAGTTGTGGTGGCAATTCACCGCCATCTCACCCGTCGTCAGGTCCGGGAACACACCCCTGAGCACGCCAAGGACCTGGTCCATCATCACTTCGCGGTTGGCCATGGCGTACTTCTGCGCCCAGCTCACCGCTCGGATGTAGGAGACGAAGCCTTCCGACCCTTCCGGGAAGTAGGCCAGGTCCCTGTCCGGCAGGTGGATGAACCACCGCTCCATGTCGTTCTTCGCCTTTTCGATGAAGTAGGACCCGAACCGGTTGCCCACGCCACGCGAGCCGGAGTGCAGCATCACCCAGACGTCGCCCGCTTCGTCGAGGCAGAGCTCGATGAAGTGGTTGCCGCCGCCCAGCGTGCCCAGGTGCCCGAGGCCGCGCGGGTGCGCGGTCTTGGCGTCCCGCTCGACGATGGCGTCGTAGCCATCCTTGAGCTCGGCCCACTTGGCGAGCGCCAGCGCCGGCGGGTCGCCCTGGTGGGCCCCGGTGTCGTTGCGTCCGCCGTTGTCGGTCCGGCCGTGCGGCACGGCCGCCTCGATGGCGTTGCGGATGCCTGCCAGGTCATCCGGCAAGTGCTCGGCGCGGATGGAGGTCTTCACCGCCATCATCCCGCAACCGATATCCACGCCTACCGCCGCCGGGATGATCGCCCCGATGGTCGGGATTACCGAGCCGACGGTCGCGCCCATGCCCCAGTGCACGTCGGGCATGGCCGCCACGTGCCGGTGGATGAACGGCAGTCGGGCGACGTTTCGCAGCTGCTCGCGCGCGGAGTCCTCGAGCTGGACGCCCTGGATCCACGCCTTGATCGGCACGCGCCCGCCATCGATCACTTCATAGCCGTTCATCGGACCTTTCCTTTCGCTTGTCCGGTTCTCCCGGCCCTCCGCGTCGGCAAAGCGTCCTTCCGAAACGAAGAACCCCTCCGCGGCCGGGCCGGGAGGGGTTCTTTCGATCAGCCTCGAATATGACGAGACCTCAGGCCGAACCGACCTCCCACAGGCGCATGCCTTCGCCTTCGACCTGGCGGTCGAGGACTTTGGCGGGCGACAGATTGGCAGGCCGGTAAGCCACGGGTCTCTCCTTCGAGGCCGGCGCGGATAGCACGGATCGCAACACGCGCAATAGCTGTGTTTCAAATGAAACCAACCATCGGCGCAGGCTGTGGCTCAACGGCCACGCTGATCGGAGGCGTTGCGGGCGGCGGCATCCTGTGACACCTGACGCAAACCGTTTCAGGACGCCTTCCCATGACCGACGCCCAGCCCGCCTCCGTCTACGACCTGGCCCACGCCGACCAGCCGGAAAGCCGCGCCACGTTCGCGGTGCTGGTGGACAACGAGCCGGGCGTGCTGCACCGCGTGGTCGGCCTCTTCGCGGCGCGCGGCTACAACATCGACAGCCTGACCGTGGCCGAGACCGACGAGAAGGCGCACACCAGCCGGATCACCATCGTCACTCGCGGCACGCCGCAGGTGCTGGCCCAGATCGAGGCCCAGCTCCAGAAGATGGTGTCCACCCGCCACGTCCAGGACGTCACCCGCGATCCGAACGGCATCGAGCGCGAGCTGGCCCTGGTAAAGGTGCGCGGGACCGGCGCCGAGCGGGTCGAGGCGCTGCGCGTCTCCGACATCTTCCGCGCCAAGGTGATCGACACCACCCACGAGAGCTTCGTCTTCGAGCTGACCGGCGCCTCCACCAAGATCGACAAGTTCGTCGATCTGATGCGGCCGCTGGGCCTGGTCGAGGTGTCGCGCACCGGCGTGCTGTCGCTGCAGCGGGGCGTCGAGGTCTTCTAAGGCCACGCCGCGCCACGGAACCGGCGCAAACCGCTGATGATTTCACGGCGTGTCCCTGCGCGCCGTCATCGCCGTCATGATCGCTGCAGGCCTCGCCGTCCCGGCGCAGGCGCAGATCCCGCTGATCATCCCGATCCCGGGCAAGAAGCGTCCGGCCGCTGGCCCCCCGCCGGGGCTGCCGGCCTATGCGGCCGAGATCTGGCCCTACCCCGCGCCGGACCCGAAGAGCTGGTGGGACGATCCCCGGCTGAAGCCGACCGAAGCCTCGGACCCGCTGGGCGGACGCCGGATCCGGCGCGGCGAGCGGCTGCCCGCGCCCGACAACGGCGTGGACGCGTCGACCTATCGCCTCTGGGGGCTGATGCCGCTGCAGTGGCAGCTCCTGCGCGGGGAGGAAGTCATCCTCGAGGTCTGGACCCGCCCGGCCGGCAGCGTCCGGCAGACGGTGACGCGGGTGACCGTGCGCGGCGACGGCAAGGCCTTCGTCCAGAGCCGCGCGGGCCTCGCCTGTTGCGAGGCGGTGATCGGCCGGCGCCTGGGCTTCGACGAGGTCCTGCCCGATGGGAGCGCCGCCCGCTTCCGGACCCTGGCCGACCTTCCGCTGTGGCGCTCGCCCCGGGACGTGCGCGTCGAGGAACCGGGCCTGGCCGACGCGGTCTGCGTGGAGGGCACGGCTTACGACCTCACCCTGGCGCGGCCGGGCCGCGTCGTGACCCTGCACCGCGCCTGCGATCCCGCCGAGGTGGGCGAGGCGGCGGACGTGATCGAGGCCGTGCTCGGCGCGGCGCTCGGGCACGACCCGCGCTTCGACGTGATCTTCCCCAGGGGCGTCGATCTTTCCGCCGCGCGGAAGGCCCACGCCGGGTTGCTGGCTTCCGGCGGGCGGCTCAAGCCGAACCCCGACGCCCGCCGGCCGGCGCCGGGCGCCGAGCCCGCGCCCCAGCCGGAGGCGGGGGAGCAGGCCACGCCGGGCCAGACTACTCCGCCGCCAACGCCGCCATGACCCGCGGCTTCACCACCGCGCGGATGTGGAGATACTGGACGAGGAACAGCGTCAGCTTCGACGCCAGGGGGAACGTCGCCTTGTAGAGCGGCCAGCTGTCCGGCAGGGCGACGGCGACGTAGAGGTTCAGCGCGCCGGTGAGGGCCATCAGGCCGGCCCAGACGTATCCATAGCCGACCATCAGCCGGTCTCCATGCCCGGCGGCGATGTCTGGCAGGTATCGGACCATCCAGCCGCGCCGCATCATGACCGACGCCAGGATCCAGTAGATGAGGGTCGGCTTGGCCATCAGGAAGCGCGGGTCGTGCAGGAAGAGCCCCGCCACGCCGAACACCAGGACGAGCCCGAGGCTCGCCCATTGCAGCGGCGCGACCGGACGGCGCAGCGCCAGCAGGCCGGCGACGTGGGCGATGCCGACGACCATCGCGATCACCGTCGCCACGAGGGGGTCGACCCCCACCATCAGCAGGACGGCGAACAGCAGGCTCGAGAACAGGTCGTTGACCAGCGGACGTGCGGCGTGGGCGAAATTCTTCATGCGGGGAGCTCCGATCGATGAGGCCCGCAGGCTATCGAAACGGCCGCCGGCGCCGGTAACCCGCTGGCGAAGGGCCGGTGGCGATCCACGAAATCGGCCCCGCCGTCCACGCTTCGCGAATGGCGATCGCGCGGCGGTCCTTCAAATCACCGGCCCGACGTCCTATATGTGAAGGCGTCGGGTTCGCCCGACTATGGAGATAAACGCGCGTATAATAAGCGGACTGGACCCGGGTGCGATTCCCGGCGGCTCCACCAATCTTCGCCGGGTTATCGCCGGGCAAGCACGGGGCCGATCAGCATCGACAGACGTGTAAAGGCGTTGCTTTCTCTCGGCTTGACCCACCGTTTCGGGTCTTAAACTAAATGCGAACGATAACTTCGCTGAGGAAGTTCGCCTGGCCGCGTAATGCGGTCCGGTAACATCCGAACCAAGTCCTAGGGGTTCAGATCCTTAGGCGGGGCCCGAGGGGCGCCTGGCAACAGAAGCCCCTCACCTATTCCCAGCGACTGTTGGCGCCCCTCACCTATTCCCAGCGGCTGTTGGCGCCCCTCGACTTTCGTAGGGACTGCGGGGCGCCTGGCGCCAGAAGCCCCTCACCTATTCCCGCATCTGAGCCGTCTGCATTGCCCTCGAAGGGAAAACTCGGCCTGTCCGGCCGCTTGAATCCTTGCGCCCGCGCGGCCACGCGTTACCTTTAACGTACAGCAGTTCGTATCGGAGTTATGCGTGGCGCAGGATCCGCCGGTTCAGGATCTGATGAACTACGAGGCCCTGGCGCAGGATGCGTTGCGCGGGGTGGCCAAGGCCGCGCTCAAGCGCGCCGCCTCGCCCGAGGGTCTGCCCGGTTCGCACCACTTCTACATCACCTTCAAGACCGACGCGGCCGGCGTGTCTGGCCCGAACGACCTGCTTTCGAAGTACCCTGACGAGATGACGATCGTCCTCCAGCACCAGTACTGGGACCTGGCGCCGGGCGAGACCTTCTTCTCGGTCACCTTGCAGTTCGGCGGCCAGCCGAAGCGCCTGTCGATCCCCTACGCGGCGATCACCCGCTTCTACGACCCCTCGGTGCAGTTCCTGCTGCAGTTCGAGCCGCCGCCGCCCGCGCCGCCGGAGGCGAAGGCCGCGGCCGCGCCGGCCGCCGAGGCCAAGTCCGTCGAGGCCGCTCCCAAGGGGGAGGCCACGATCGTGTCCCTCGACCAGTTCCGGAAGAAATGAGCGCATGACCGACGTCGCGAGTCCCGAGCCGGAGACGCTCACCGACGAGGCCATCCTCCAGCGCTTCCTCCGCACCAAGAACCAGCCCACAGGGTCGCAGACCCTCGGGTTCAAGATGGTCTCGGTGAACCAGGCGACCAAGTCGGTCGAGGTCGAGTTCGACGCCAAGGCCGAGCTGCTGCTCAACCCGATGAAGCAGATCCAGGGCGGCTATCTCTGCGCCATGCTGGACGAGGCGATGAGCGTCGCCTGCATGGTCGCTTCGGGCATGACGGCCGTGGCGCCGACCCTCGAGATGAAGACCAGCTTCTTCCGACCCGGACAGCCCGGAAAGATCCGCGGAGTCGGCAAGGTCGTGAAATGGGGCCGGCAGATCGCCTTCACCGAGGGCGAGCTCTACGATCCGGAAGGGCGGCTGCTGGCCAAGGCGACGGGCACGGCGATCCCGACCCCCTTCAACAACTACAAGAAATAACGGGGCGGCGGTGGCGGCCCGGCTCCTCTCGCTGATCGCGGCCATCTGGCTGGCGGCGGCGGGCGGGGCGCAGGCGGCCTCGCCCTTTGCGGACTGGCTGGCCGTGGTGGTCGCCGGGGACTGGCACGCCAGCGACGGCGGCGCGACCGAAGGGTTCGACAATGCGCGGCGCGACGTCACCGCAGCGCTGGGTCGCGCGGGGTTCCAGCCGCAGAACATCCGCCAGTTCTCGGTCCGGCCCGAACGCTACAAGGACACCCGCCCCGAGAAGGCGGAGCTGCGCGGCATCTACGGGGCGCTGAGCGATCTTTCGACCCGCACCGCGGGCGGATGCCTGTTCTACCTGACCTCTCACGGCCTGCCGCAAGGCGCCCAGGTCGACCAGGCGATCCTGAGGCCAGGCCTGCTCGCCAACATGCTCGACCAGACCTGCGGCCAGCGGCCGACGGTGGTGGTCATCTCGGCCTGCTTCTCCGGCGTCTACGTGCCGACGCTCGCCCGGCCCAACCGGATGGTGGTCACCGCGGCCCGGCCCGACCGCACCTCGTTCGGCTGCGGCCAGGCCAACAAGTACCCGTATTTCGACGATTGCTTCCTGGCGTCGATGCCGGCGGCGCGCGACTTCGGCGGACTGGCCGCGGCGACTCGCGAGTGCGTGCGGGTGCGTGAGGTGGCGGAGAAGATGAGCCCGCCCTCCGAACCTCAGGTCTGGGTCGGCCCCGCGCTGCGGCCGATGCTGCCGCTCTATGCGTTCGAGCCGTCCGAACGCACGGACTGACGGTAAGGCGGCGGTCCTCAGGCGGCGGCGGGCCGCCGTCGGCGCAGCATCGCGCCGGCGCTGAAGAAGCCGCCGAGCATGAGCGCCCAGGTCCCCGGCTCGGGAACCTCCGCCATCGTGAACCCGTCGACGACCATGAAGCTCGGATTGAACCGGTCGCCCGCGTTGGCGACGCCGATCTCCAGCGTGTAGGTCCCCTTGTCCAGGAGGGTGGAGAACGTCCGGTCCGCGGCCGCGGTCGACCCGAAGCCCCCCACGCCCGTCGTGCTGCTGGAGAGCAGCGTCAGGTCGACGGAGAGGTCGGCGTTGTAGAGCCGCACGAAACCGTAGTCGGGCTGGCCCGCATCGCGGCCGAGGAAGGCGCCCCACCCCGAGAAGACCCCGCCCCGGGTGTCGAACGTCTGGCTAAGCTTGACCGGCGCGCCGGGCTGGTCGGCCTGGAGATAGGCGAGGAAGCCCCCCTCGCGCGGACCAAAGGCCTCGATGATCGAGTTGTCCGCGGCGCGATGGTTGAACTCGCCGACGACGAAGGCGAAGTCCTCGTTCGTCGTCCAGCCGTCGAAGTTCTCCTCGAACCCGCCGTTGACGAACGCGGCCGCCGACGCCGCACCGGCCGTCAGCGACGCCAGCACCGCCGCCGCACCGGCTATCATACAGGCCTTCGGACTCACGATCGCCTCTGTCTTCAAACAGCGTCCAGGTCCCTTAAGCATAGTATGTTCGGCAAGCTTCGCCAGGGCGCTCACGTCGCAGTTCGCGACGGCGCTCGCGACTCAACCGAGATGATAGGGTGATCAATCAACACGCAGGGCAGCGGAGCGACGATGCGGAGCCTCGGTAAGGCGATCCTGGCGGCGCTGGCGCTGCTCACCGCTCCGGCGGCCACGGCGCAGGAGGCGCCGGCCATGGCGGCTGCGCCGGCGGCGCCTGCCGTCGCCCCGTTGGACCCGGTCAGGCTCGAGGCCTATGTCGACGGCTGGATGACCGACGCCATGGACCGGGCGCACGTGGCCGGGGCCTCTGTTGCGGTGGTCCAGAACGGTCAGGTGGTGCTGAAGAAGGGCTACGGCTTCGCCGACCTCAATCCGCGCCGGCCGGTCGACGCGGACCGCACGCTGTTCCGCATCGGGTCGATCTCCAAGACCTTCACCTGGATCCTGGTGATGAAGGAGGTCGAGGAAGGCCGCATCCGGCTGGACCGTCCGATCAATCTCTACCTGCCCGAAAAGGTGCGGCTGCCCGGACGGCTGCGCGAGGTGACCGTCCGCAATCTCATGGAGCACACACCCGGCTTCGAGGACCGCGCCCTGGGCCAGCTCTTCGAGAACGATCCGCGGCGCGTCCGCCCGCTCGACCTCTACCTGCGCCAGGAGCGCCCCGGGCGTGACCGCGCGCCGGGCGTCCTGTCGAGCTACTCGAACTATGGCGTCGGCCTCGCCGGCGCGGCGGTCGCCCTGGGCGAGGGCAAGGCCTTCGAGCGGGTGGTCGAGGACGACATCACCGTCCCCCTGGGCATGCGGCACACCACCTTCCGCGAGCCTCGGCCCGAGCGCCGCGGCCTGCCGGCCGCCATGCCCAAGAGCCTGCGCCCCTGGGTTTCGGCCGGCTATGGCTGGCGGGGCGGCGGCTTCGTCGAGAACGACTACGAATACATCGGCCAGATCGCGCCGGCGGGGTCGGCCTCGTCCACCGCCGGCGACATGTCGCGCTACATGCTGATGCTGCTGGGCGACGGCGTGTGGAACGGAAAGGCCATCTTCGGCCCGCGGGCCGCGCGCGCCTTCCGCAGTCCGCTGCGCCAGACGCCTGCCGGAATGAACGGCTGGGCGCATGGGTTCATCGTCTACGACCTGCCGGGCGGCCATCGCGGATACGGCCACGACGGGGCCACCATCGCCTTCCACTCCAAGATGGTCGTCGTTCCCGAGCTCGGGCTCGGGATCTTCATCACCACCAACAGCGAGAACGGCCACCGCCTCGCCCGGGTCTTCCCCGAGGCGCTGGTTCAACACTTCTACGCCAAGCCCACGCCGTTCCCGCGACCCGCGTCGCGCGAGCTTGCGCGCTCGGCCGACATGTTCACCGGGTCGTACCTGACAACCCGTCGGGCGAACGGCGGATTGGAGGGCTTCGTCGGCCTGCTGATCGGCGCGGCGGAGGTGACCGAGCGGGGCGGGCGCCTCGTCACCGGCCAGGGCGGGGAAGCGAGATCATGGGTCCCGGACGGTCCGCTCGCGGAAGGGCGCTTCGTCTCAACGACGGGTGACGACCGCCTGTTCTTCCGGATGCAGGACGGGCGCGCCGTCAGCTTCCGCGACGAGATGAACGCCGCGACAATGAAGCGCGCGCCCTTCGCCGAACGCGCGTCCACGCTAGGCCTCGGCGCCGGCCTCACCGGCTTCGCGGCGATCACGACCCTGATCGGCCTGGCGCTGCGCAATCGCCGCGAACTGCGGCAGAACCCCATCCAGTCGCGGGCCTCGATGGTCCAGACGATGCAGGCCGGCCTGTGGGTCGCGGCGCTCGTGCTGTTCGCCGCCTTCGCCACCCAGGCGGAAGACGTGCAAAAGGTCATGTACGGCTGGCCCGGCCCGCTGCTGATCACGGCGTCGGCCTGCGCGCTCGTGGCGGCGGCGCTGACGCTCGTGACGATCGCGGCCCTGCCCGCGGTCTGGCAGGGCGGGCGTCGGGTCGATTCGTGGACCGTTTCCCGCAAGCTCTCGTTCACGGTCACCGTGCTGATCTACGCCGCGTTCTCGGTGCTGCTGGCGATGGCCGGCGCCCTCGAGCCCTGGAGCCGCTGACGTCCCGCACGACAGCCTGCGACAGGATGGCCCAGCCGACGCACGGCAAAGCTTAAACGCGGCCTTAACCAAGGACTGGGTAAATCCTGCCTACCTGAGGGGCGGGACCGCGTTGCGCCCCTTCGTGTTCGCAGGGGGGACGTCCGGTCTTGAACCAGTTCATGGCCATGCTGCAGAGGTTCGGGATCGGCCGTCTGGCCGCCATCCTGGGCATCGGCGCCGGCCTGGCCGCCGTCCTGGCCGCGGTCTTCATGAACCTCGGCCAGCCCAAGGCCCTGCTCTATTCCAACCTCGACCTCAAGGAAGCCGGCACCATCACCGCCGCGCTGGACCAGGCCGGGGTCAAGTACGAGGTCAAGGGTGACGGCTCCACGATCATGGTGCCCCGGGACGAGGTCGCCTCGACCCGCCTGATGCTCTCGGGCAAGGGCCTGCCGACGGCGGGCTCGGTGGGCTACGAGATCTTCGACCAGTCGAACACCCTCGGGCAGACCGACTTCGTCCAGCAGCTCAATCGTCAGCGCGCCCTGGAAGGCGAACTGGCCCGCACGATCCGCAGTCTCGACGGCATCACCTCGGCCAGGGTCCACCTGGTCCTGCCGAAGCGCCAGGTGTTCGAGGAGGAGGCCGAACAGCCCTCCGCGTCGGTGAACATCGGCGTCGGCGGCCGCGAGCCCAGCGCCGATCAGGTCCGCGCGATCCAGAACCTGGTGGCGGGCGCCGTGCCCAACATGAAGCCCGATCGGGTGACCGTCGTCGACCAGCACGCCAAGACCCTGTCCGGCGGCGAGGTCGGCATGGCGAGCGAGGCCGACGGCCGCAAGTCCGAGGTCGAGCAGCGGATCGCCAAGCAGGTGAAGAGCCTGGTCGAGGGCGTCGTCGGCGCCGGCAAGGCCCGCGTCAACGTGACCGCCGACCTGGAACTGGCGCGGGTCACCGTGCAGCAGGAGACCTTCGATCCGGACGGTCAGGTCATCCGGTCGGAATCGACCACCGAGGAGAACTCGCGCGAGAACGACAACGCCGGCGGCGGGCAGGCCTCGGCGGCGGCCAACATCCCCGGCGGCGACGGCGGCGAGAACAACAACACCTCGTCCAGCGGCCGCGCCGACACGACCACCAACTACGAGATCTCCAAGACGGTTCGCACCGAGGTGCAGGAGCCCGGCACGGTGAAGCGCCTGTCGGTGGCCGTCGCGGTCGACGGCGCCACGGCGATCGGCAAGGACGGCAAGCCCGGCGCCTACACGCCCCGCTCCGCCGAGGAGATGCAGCGCATCGAGCAGCTGGTCCGCACCGCCGTCGGCTACAGCCAGGAACGCGGCGACCAGGTGAGCGTCATCAACGTGCGCTTCCCGAGCGTCGACGACGGCGAGGGCGTGGTCGCGTCCAGCCCGCTGATGGGCTTCGACAAGAACGACATCATGCGGGCCGTCGAGCTCGCCGTGCTGGCCGTGGTCGGCATCCTGATGATCTTCTTCGTCGCCCGCCCGCTGCTGGGCGGCGGCAAGGGTGGAAAGGGCGGCGCCGGCGGCGGCTCGCTGGTGGCCTCCGCGCCGCAGATCACCCGGCTGATGGTCACGCCGGACGGCCAGCCGATGCAGATCGGCGCCGACGGCAGCCATCTCGCCCTGCCGGGTCCGGCGGACGACGGCGGCGCCCGCATCGACATGGCGCGGGTCGACGGCCAGGTCCGCGCGAGCGCCGTCAAGAAGGTGTCCGAGTTCGTGGAGCGCCATCCGGACGAGTCGGTCGCGATCCTCCGCTCCTGGCTGCATGAGACCAACTGATGGCCACCGCGCGCACCGGAAAGAACATCGTCGACCCCTCCCGCCTGAACGGCGCCGAGAAGTGCGCCGTCGTGCTGCTGGCGCTGGGCGAGGAGCACGCCCACGTCTGGCAGGCGCTGGACGAGGAGGAGATCAAGGAGATCTCGCAGGCCATGGCCAGCCTGGGCAACGTCTCGGCGGCCGTGGTCGAGGACCTGCTCGTCGAGTTCGTGTCCGGCGCCACCGGCACCGGCGCGATCATGGGCTCGTTCGAACAGACCCAGAAGCTGCTGGCCTCCATCATGCCGCCCGAAAAGGTGGACCAGTTGATGGAAGAGATCCGCGGCCCCGCGGGTCGGACCATGTGGGACAAGCTCGGCAACGTGAACGAGGCCGTGCTCGCGAACTACCTGAAGAACGAATACCCGCAGACCGTCGCGGTGGTGCTGTCGAAGATCAAGTCCGAGCACGCGGCCCGGGTGCTGGCCTCGCTGCCGGAGGATTTCGCCCTGGAGTGCGTCATGCGCATGCTGCGCATGGAACCGGTGCAGCGGGAGATTCTCGACAAGATCGAGCAGACCCTGCGCAACGAATTCATGTCGAACCTGGCGCGCACGTCGAAGCGCGACAGCCACGAGATGATGGCCGACATCTTCAACGCCTTCGACCGCCAGACCGAGACCCGCTTCATCACCGCCCTGGAAGAGCGAAACCGCGAGGCGGCCGAGCGCATCCGCGCCCTGATGTTCGTCTTCGAGGACCTCTCGAAGCTCGACCCGGGCGGCGTCCAGACCCTGCTGCGCGGCGTGGAGAAGGACCAGCTCGCCCTGGGCCTGAAGGGCGCGTCGGACAGCCTGAGGGAGATGTTCTTCTCCAACATGTCGGAGCGCGCGGCCAAGATCATGCGCGAAGACATGGAGACCATGGGCCCCGTCCGCCTGCGCGACGTCGACCAGGCCCAGATGGCCATCGTCCAGGTCGCCAAGGACCTCGCCAACAAGGGCGAGATCATGCTCGCCGGCTCCAGCGGCGAAGATGAGCTGATCTACTGATGTCGAACGCCTTCCAGAAATTCGCCTTCGACACGGAGTTCGACTCCCGAGGCGCCGTCGCGCACGCACCGGCCCGTCCGAAGCGTCTGTTCCCCGCCGAGGAAGTCGAACAAATCCGCGCCCAGGCCTATGCCGAGGGCGAGCGCGCCGCCATGGCGAGCATCGCCGCCCAGCAGGCGGCGGCCCTCAGCCAGATCGCGGCTGCCTGCAGCCAGGCGCTTCCCCGGCTGGCTCACGTGGCGCACGAGCACCGGCAAGGCTCCGCGGCCTTGGCCCTGGCCTGCGGCCGCGCGATCGCGGACGCGGCGCTGGACCGGTTTCCCCAGGCCCCCCTGCAGGCGGCGCTGGAATCCCTGGCGCGCGAGATCGACGCCCAGCCACGGCTTGTGCTGTCGGCCGACCCGGCGCTGGCCGAGACGCTCAAGGGCGTCCTGGAAGAGACCGCCCGCAGCCTCGGTTTCGAGGGCGCCATCGTGATCAAACCGGACGGCGCCTTCGGCCCCAACGCCTTCACCCTCGATTTCGGCGACGGCCAGGCGGCCTTCGATCCCGCCCAGGCCGCCGACCGCGTGACCCAGGCTCTGGTGGCGGCGCTGGCCGCCGAGGGTCTGCACGCCGAACCCCTGATCCCTGGCAGCGAAAGCTAGACCCATGGCCGACGACGACCTGAAGCTCGACGAATTCGCCCCCGACGAGGGGGCGCTGCCGGACTCGCACCACGAGGAAAAGACCGCCACCGACCTCGCGCCCGTCTTCGACGTGCCCGTGGCCATCTCGGCGGTGCTGGGCCGCTCGACCATGTCGGTCGCCCAGTTGCTGCAACTGAGTCAGGGCTCGGTGCTGGAGCTGGACCGCAAGGTCGGCGAGGCGATCGACATCTACGTCAACAACCGCCTGGTGGCGCGCGGCGAGGTCGTGATCGTCGACGAGCGCCTGGGCGTGACCATGACGGAAATCATCAAGGACGGCGACGCGCAGGCCTGATGGGCGCGCGGGTCAAGGGAGTTAGGTAGATGCGGCTTCTGGTCGTCGGAAAACTGAGCGGACAGCTCTCCACCGCCGTGAAGATGGCGATGAGCGCGGGCGCCAAGGTCAGCCACGTCGAGACCATCGACGCGGCCACCCACGCCCTGCGGGCGGGCCAGGGCGCCGACCTGCTGATGGTCGACTACGACCTCGACATCGCGGGTCTGATCGCCGCGAACGAGGCCGAGCGGATCCACGTGCCGGTGGTGGCCTGCGGGATCGCCGCCGACCCGAAGCGCGCGGGCGACGCCATCCGCGCGGGCGCCAAGGAATTCATCCCGCTCCCGCCCGAGGCCGAGCTGATCGCGGCCGTACTGGCCGCCGTGAGCGACGACAACCGCCCCATGGTGGTGCGCGACCCGTCGATGCAGCAGGTGATCCAGCTCGCCGACCAGGTGGCGCCTTCCGACGCCTCGATCCTGATCACGGGCGAAAGCGGCGTCGGTAAGGAGGTCGTGGCCCGCTACGTCCACCAGAAGTCCCGTCGCGCCAACCGGCCGTTCATCTCGGTCAACTGCGCCGCCATCCCCGAGAACCTGCTCGAGAGCGAGCTGTTCGGCCATGAGAAGGGCGCCTTCACCGGCGCCCTGGCTCGCCGGATCGGCAAGTTCGAGGAAGCCAACGGCGGCACCCTGCTGCTGGACGAGATCAGCGAAATGGACGCGCGCCTGCAGGCCAAGCTCCTGCGCGCCATCCAGGAGCGCGAGATCGACCGCGTCGGCGGCGCCAAGCCCGTGAAGGTCGACATCCGCATCCTCGCCACCTCGAACCGGGACCTTGCGCAGGCCGTGAAGGAAGGGACCTTCCGCGAGGACCTGCTCTATCGCCTCAACGTCGTGAACCTGCGCCTGCCGGCGCTGCGCGAACGTCCGGGCGACGTGATCGCCATGGCCGAGTTCTTCGTGAAGAAGTACGCCGCCGCCAACGGGATGCCCGAGAAGCCGCTGTCGGTGGAAGCCAAGCGCCGCCTGGCCGCCCACCGCTGGCCCGGCAACGTGCGCGAGCTGGAAAACGCCATGCATCGCGCGGTGCTGCTCGCTGTCGGCCCGGAGATCGACGAGAACGCCATCCGCCTGCCGGACGGCCAGCCCCTGGCTCCCGCAGACCCGGCCGCCCGCACGGCCCAGGCCGCCGCCGCGGCGGCCGAGACCGCCACGCGCTCGTTCGTCGGCCAGACCGTCGCGGAGATGGAGCAGACGCTGATCATCGAGACGCTCGAGCACTGCTTCGGCAACCGCACCCACGCGGCCAATATCCTCGGCATCTCGATCCGCACCCTGCGCAACAAGCTCAAGGAATACACCGAGGCCGGCGTCACCGTGCCGGCGCCGCAGATGGGCGCGAGCGCGGCGTGACCGCGACCCGGCGCCCCAGACTTGCGCGCCGGTCGATCCTGGCCGGCGGCGCCGCCGCCCTGCTGGGCGTTCGCCCTGCGCTGGCTGCGCCGGCCTGGTCCACGCTGGAATCACGGGTAGGCGGCCGGCTGGGCGTGTTCGCGCTTGCCACGGGCAGTGGCCGCAGCCTCGGCTGGCGGTCCGACGAGCGCTTCCCGATGTGCTCGACGTTCAAGGGCCTGCTCGCGGGGGCCGTCCTGGCCCGTGTGGACGCAGGACGAGAGCGCCTGGACCGGGAAGTCCCCATCACCGCGGCCGACCTTGTCCCGCACGCGCCGGTGACCTCGCGCTACGTCGCGGCCGGTTCCGTGCGCATCGACACCCTGTGCAAGGCGGCCGTCGAACTCAGTGACAACCCCGCGGCCAACCTGCTGCTCAAGACCCTCGGCGGACCGGCCGGCCTGACCGCCTTCGTCCGCACCCTGGGCGACCGGCAGACGCGGCTCGACCGCTGGGAGACCGAGCTCAACAGCGCGATCGCCGACGATCCGCGCGACACCACCACTCCGGCCGCCATGGTCGGCAGCTATCGCCGCCTGCTGCTCGGGCCGACGCTGCGCCCGGCCTCGCGCCAGCGCCTCGCCGACTGGATGGCCGACGCCAGCACCGGTCTCAAGCGCCTGCGCGGGGACCTGCCCGCCGGCTGGCGCGCCGGTGACAAGACCGGCAGCGGCGCCAACAACACCGCCAACGACGTGGCCATCCTCTGGCCGCCGCAGGGCGCGCCGATCCTCGTCGGCTGCTTCTCGACCCAGGCGACCGCGCCCGAGGCGCGCGACGCCGTGATGGCCCAGATCGGCCGCCTCGCCGTGGAGACCCTCGCCTGATGGCCGACACCGGAGTCACATCCCGCTTCGCCGGCGCCCCTTCGGCCCGCGAGGTCTTCGGCTGGGTGGCCCGCGGCGAGGTCGCCATGGCCATCGGCATCGTGGGGATCATCGTCCTCCTGATCCTGCCGATCCCGGCGTTCCTGCTGGACATGCTGCTGTCGATCTCGATCGCGTCGTCGGTCCTGATCCTGATGACGTCGATCCTGATCCGGCGCCCGCTGGAATTCACCGCGTTCCCGACGGTGCTGCTGGTCGCCACGCTGTTCCGGCTGGCGCTCAACATCGCCACCACGCGCCTGATCCTCAGCCACGGTCACGAGGGGGCCCACGGCGCGGGCGCGGTGATCGAGACGTTCGGCCGCCTGATGATGGGCGGCAACTTCGCCATCGGCGTGATCGTCTTCGCGATCCTGGTGGTGGTGAACTTCGTCGTCATCACCAAGGGTTCGGGGCGGATCGCAGAAGTCGCGGCCCGCTTCACCCTCGACTCCATGCCCGGCAAGCAGATGGCGATCGACGCCGACCTGTCGTCGGGCCTGATCGACCAGGACCAAGCCAAGCTGCGCCGCAAGGAGCTGGAGCAGGAAAGCACCTTCTTCGGCGCCATGGACGGCGCCAGCAAGTTCGTGCGCGGCGACGCCGTCGCGGCCCTGGTCATCCTGGGCATCAACGTCATCGGCGGCATCCTGATCGGCGTGCTGCAGCACAAGGTGCCGATCGGACAGGCCTTCGCCAGCTACACGATCATGTCGATCGGCGACGGTCTGGTGTCGCAGATCCCGGCGCTGATCATCTCCATCGCCGCCGGCTTCCTGGTGTCCAAGGCCGGGGTCGAGGGTTCGGCCGACAAGGCCCTGGTCTCCCAGATGGCCATGAACCCGATCAGCCTGGGCATGGTGGCCGCCGCCGCCGGCGTCCTGGCCGTGATCCCCGGCATGCCCATCATCCCGTTCGCGGCCCTCTCGCTGGGCGCCGGGATGCTGGCCTGGCGCCGCGCCCATGCGCCGCCGGCGCCCGAGGTCGTCGAGATCGCGCCGTCGGCCTCGGCCGAGCCGGAAGAGGAGCCGATCGCCCAGACCCTGGCCATCGACGAGATCAAGATCGAACTGGGCTACGGCCTGCTGCCGCTGATCAACGACCTGGAGGGCCGCCGGCTCACCGACCAGATCAAGGCCCTGCGCCGGACCCTGGCGTCGGACTTCGGCTTCGTCATGCCCAGCGTGCGCATCCTCGACAACATGCGTCTGCCGTCCATGGGCTACGCCCTGCGGATCAAGGAGATGGAGGCCGGCGCCGGCGAGGTCCGCATCGGCCAGCTGATGGCCATGGACCCGCGCGGCGGCCAGGTCGACCTGCCGGGCGAACATGTGAAGGAGCCGGCGTTCGGCCTTCCGGCCACCTGGATCGACGACGGCCTGCGCGAGGAGGCCAGCTTCCGCGGCTACACGATCGTCGACCCGGCCACGGTCCTGACCACGCACCTGACCGAGGTCCTCAAGGAGAACATGCCGGACCTGCTCACCTACGCCGAGGTCCAGAAGCTCATCAAGGACCTGCCGGCCGAGCAGAAGAAGCTCGCCGATGACCTGATCCCCAGCGTCGTCTCCGCAACCACCGTCCAGCGCGTGCTGCAGTCCCTCCTGCGCGAGCGCATCTCGATCCGCGACCTGGCCGCCATCCTGGAAGGGATCGGCGAAGCGGCGCCGCACACCAGCTCGATCACCATGCTGGTGGAGCAGGTTCGCGCCCGCCTCGCGCGCCAGCTCTGCTACGCGTACCGCGCCGACGACGGCGCCCTGCCGATCGTCACCATGTCGGCCGAGTGGGAGAACGCCTTCGCCGAAGCCCTGGTCGGCAGCGGCGAGGAGAAGCAGCTCGCCCTGGCGCCGTCGCGCCTGCAGGAGTTCATCCGCGCGGTGCGCGAGACCTTCGAGCGCGCAGCCCTGGCCGGCGACACGCCGGTGCTGCTGACCAGCCCGGCCATCCGCCCCTACGTGCGCTCGATCATCGAACGCTTCCGCGGCCAGACCCCGGTGATGAGCCAGAACGAGATCCATCCCCGCGCGCGCCTCAAGACGGTCGGCAGCATCTGAGCCGCCGCCGGACGGCCTGCGACCGGCAACCCCGTTGCAGCGCGCGTCACCGGCTGGTAGCGGTTCGGGCCTGACGGGCGATGTGCCCGGTGCCTGAGTCTCGGATTTCGGATGCGGCGACCTCTACAGCGGCCCCAGGGTCGGAACGGCGAGTTCCTGTGGGACCTGCTGACCTTCGAGCGGCTGATCACCGGGACCGTGGTGCACCTGGTCTACTGGGCCGGCCTCGGCATCATCGGCGTGATGGCGTTCGGCATCCTCGGCGCCTCGGTGGGCGTAGCGATCCGCGAGGGCGGCTGGGGCATCCTGCTGGCCCTGGGCGTGCTGGGGGTCGGCATGATCGGCGTGTTCGTCGCCGTCCTGCTGTGGCGCGCCTTCTGCGAGTTCTACGTGACGATCTTCAAGATCAGCGAGGACCTGCACGTCCTGCGGCAGGACGTCGAAGCCGAGCGCGCCCGCCTAGGGAAGTAGGCCCGCGGCCTCAGCTGGCGGCCTTCTTGCGCAGGCCCATCTCATCCATCGCGGCCGCTTCGCGCTGCCCCTGGACCCTGCGGGCCTGGACCTTCAGGCCCTCGGCGATGTGCTCGTACTTCTTCTGCGTCTCGAACGCCTCGGTGAGGGCGTCGCGGGCGCCCTGCTCCTCGAGCAGGATGACGTCGATCTCGGACTGGACCTTCGCCTTCCGGACCTTCAGCCCCTCGAAGAAGCCGGCCCGATAAATGCCGGCCGTGGCGTCCTGGGTCGAGAAGGCCATCTCGGCCTCGCCCTCGGCTTCCAGCATCGCCAGCCGCATCTCGGCGGCCACGCGCCGGTCCACGATCTCGGCCAGGCGCTTCTGAAGCACCTCGGCCTCGTAGGTGGACAGCTTGATCAGAGAGTCGGCCCAACTCACGCGGCGGCTCCGTGCAGGATGTCAGCGAGGCCTGCGAAGCTGTCTTCGAGGCTGGTGGCGTCGTGCGGGTCCTGGGACAGGAACGCCTCGACGGCGGGATTGAGGGCGATGGCCCGGTCGATCAGCGGATCGGCGCCGGCGCGATAGGCGCCGATGCGGATCAATTCTTCCATGTTGGCGTAGGCCGACAGCGCCTCGCGCGCCTGCTTCACCACCACCCGCTCGTCCGGGCTCTGGCAGCCGGGCATGGTGCGGCTGATGGACTTCAGCACGTTGATCGCCGGGAAGCGGCCGCGCTCGGCGATCGCCCGCTCCATGACGATGTGGCCGTCGAGGATGCCTCGGACCGCGTCGGCGATCGGCTCGTTGTGGTCGTCACCGTCCACCAGAACGGTGAAGAGCCCGGTGATGGGGCCCGCGGTCGTGCCGTCCGGACGGATCGGCCCGGGACCAGCCCGCTCCAGCAGCTTCGGCAGTTCCGTGAAGACGGTCGGCGTATAGCCCTTGGTGGTCGGCGGCTCCCCTGCGGCGAGGCCGATCTCCCGCTGGGCCATGGCGAAACGGGTCACGGAGTCCATCAGGCAGAGGACTTCCATGTCCTGGTCGCGCAGGAACTCGGCGATGGCCATGGTCATGTACGCGGCCTGGCGGCGCTTCAGGGCCGGCTCGTCCGAGGTGGCGACCACGACGATGGCGCGGCGCAGGCCTTCCTCGCCCAGGGTCTCCTCGATGAATTCGCGGACCTCGCGGCCCCGCTCGCCGATCAGACCCACGACGACGGCGTCGCAGTCCGCGTTCTTGGCGAGCATCGACAGCAGCACCGACTTGCCGACGCCGGAGCCGGCGAAGACGCCCAGACGCTGGCCACGGCAGCAGGTGGTGAAGACGTTCATCGCCCGAACGCCCAGGTCGAGGCGTTCGCCCACCCGGGCGCGGGCGTGGGCCGAGGGCGGCGAGGCGCGCAGCGGATAGGCGGCGACGCCCTGCGGCAATGGCCCCTTGCCGTCGATCGGTTCGCCGAAGGCGTCGACGATCCGACCGAGCCAAGCCTTGGTCGGGCGCACCGCCGAGCCCAGCGGCTGGATACGGATTTCGGCGCCGGGCGCGACACCTTCGACAGGGCCGAACGGCATCAGCAGCGCCCGGTTCTCGCGGAACCCCACGACCTCGGCGGCCACCGGCCTGTCGGAGAAGCGGTCGATCTCGGCGCGGGCGCCGACGGCCAGCCGAGACAGGCCGCCGCGGGCCTCGATCAGGAGGCCGTTGACCGCCGCCACGCGACCGGAAACCGTCAATGGATCGAGCCGCTCGACGGCGGCGACCAGGCTCTGCACGCGCACCCCTTGAAATGCCGGGCCACAGTGCGCCGGCACGCTTAAGGGGGAGTGAAGAACAAGCGCCGCCTTAGACGGAATCCGCGCGCGCGAGGCGCGGCGCGGGGACGCAGGCGAAGCGTCAGTGGATCTCGGGCGGTGGCGCGGCCACCTTCCGGCGGCCGGCCTTCGCCTTGGCGGCGACCGCTTCCGTCGTGGCCTTGGCCTGCTCGATCAGTTCCTCGCCCTTCGTGCGCGCCTCCTCGATCAGCGCCTGGCCCTTGGCCTTGGCGTCGTCGATCATCGGGCTGGCCGTCCGGGCGATCTTCTCCCGGTTCCGCCAGGCGAGAACGCCGGCGACGCCGATCACGGCCGCCCCGATCAGCAGCACGGGGTTCTTGGGGACAAACCGCATGGCGGGACGGAGCATCGGCACGATCGCGCCGGCCTGCTTCAAGCGGTCGCGGGTGCGCGTCGCGCTGCCCGCCTCCAGGGTCGTGGGATTATCGGTCATTTCGGATCTCCGGCCCGGGTTTGCCCCACCGCCAAACCCCTGTCGCGCCAAGGCGTTCCCGCCCCACGCTTCGGACCATCCGTCCAATCACGAAAGATTCATCGGGGGCGCGACTCGACGGCTCGCCGGCTCGCCTTGAGTCGGATTCCGAAATCAGATTAACGATTCGAGCTGTGGGGCCAGACACCATTAACCGGTCTTAAAGGACGGTAGGGCAGGTTAACGCTGAGCCACACGGCGGATTCACCAGAATTCGCGGGGGATAGCGGGGACGCGGCAGGAGAGGTCGATGCGCGTATTGTTGATCGAGGACGATAGCGCCACGGCGCAGAGCATCGAATTGATGCTGAAGTCCGAAGGTTTCAATGTCTATACGACGGACCTGGGTGAGGAAGGCGTCGATCTAGGCAAGATCTACGACTACGACCTCATCCTCCTGGACCTGAATCTGCCCGACATGAGCGGGATGGATGTCCTGCGGACGCTTCGCGTCGGCAAGATCAATACCCCGATCATGATCCTGTCGGGCACCGCCGAGATCGAGACCAAGGTGAAGACCTTCTCCGGCGGCGCCGACGACTACATGACCAAGCCCTTCCATAAGGATGAACTGGTCGCCCGTATCCACGCGGTGGTCCGTCGCTCGAAGGGCCACGCCCAGTCGGTGATCAAGACCGGCGACATCGTGGTGAACCTCGACGCCAAGACGGTCGAAGTGAACGGCATCCGCGTGCACCTGACCGGCAAGGAGTACCAGATGCTGGAGCTCCTCAGCCTGCGGAAGGGCACCACGCTCACCAAGGAAATGTTCCTGAACCACCTCTACGGCGGCATGGACGAGCCCGAGCTGAAGATCATCGACGTCTTCATCTGCAAGCTCCGCAAGAAGCTGGCGGCGGCCGCCGACGGCAAGCACCACATCGAGACCGTCTGGGGCCGCGGCTATGTGCTGCGCGACCCGCACGAGTCCGAGGTCGCGGCCTGACGCCGGGCCCGAAGCGTTGAGA
>JBKOYY010000013.1:0-34340 GCA_046725615.1 Pseudomonadota bacterium | reverse complement strand
CTCGAACACCGACCTGTTCAACATCGAGCGCTACGACCTGGAAACGGGCGAGACCAGCACGGTGGCTTCCGGCCCCGGCGGCTCGGTGCGGCCGACGCCGTCGCCCGATGGGAAGAAGATCGCCTTCGTGCGCCGCGAGCGGGCGAAGTCGAAGCTGTACGTGAAGGACCTGGCGACCGGCGTCGAGACCAAGGTCTACGACGCCCTCGACCAGGACGTGCAGGAGACCTGGGCGGTCACCGGCCTTTACCCCAACATGGACTGGACGCCGGATTCGAAGTCGGTGGTCTTCTGGGCCGGGGGCAAGATCCGGCGGGTGGACGCCGACGGCGCCAATGCAGCGGTGATCCCGTTCAGGGTGAGCGACACCCGGGACGTGATCGACGCGCCGCATCCGAAGGTAGATGTCTCGCCCGACCGGTTCACGACGAAGATGGCGCGGTTCGCCGCCGTCTCGCCGGACGGCAAGCAGGTGGTGTTCGAGACGCTGGGCAAGCTCTGGGTCAAGCCGATGGCGGGTGGCGCCGCGCGCCGGCTGACCAAGGGCGACGAGTCCGGCTTCGAGCTGTTCCCGGCCTGGTCGCGCGATGGCAAGACCATCGCGTTCGTCGCGTGGACGGACAAGGGGCTGGGGCGCATCCGGAGCGTCTCCGCGGCCGGCGGCGTTGCGAAGGACATCACCCGCGAGGCGGGCCATTACGCGCGGCCGCAGTTCTCGCCGGACGGGCGGACGATCGTGTTCGAGAAACGCGCCGGCGGCTACCTGACCGCGCCGGTGGGGTCCGAGAACCCAGGAGTCTACCGCGTGCCGGCCGCCGGGGGCGCGGTCCAGCGGATCGCCCGCGAAGGAGCCACTCCGCAGTTCGGGGCCGCGAACGACCGCGTGTTCATGGTCACCTCGCGCGACGGCAAGCAGTTGCTGGTCAGCACGGACCTGTCCGGCGAGGCCGAGCGCGTCCATGCCGAGGGCGAGCTGGTCTCGGACTATAGCGTCTCGCCCGACGGCGGGGTCTTCGCCTTCCGCCAGAACTACGAGGTCAGCGTCATGCCGCTGATGCCGGGCGGCCAGGCGGTGAAGGTGGAGCCCAAGGGCGGCCCGATGCCGGTGACCCGGGTTTCGTCCGGCGGGGCCGACTGGGTGCACTGGTCGCAGGGCGGCCAGCGCCTGCACTGGAGCATGGGGCCGACGGTCTACACGGCCCAGACCGACGCCTTCTTCCGCAACGCCCCGCCTGGGGAGGACGCGCCCAAGTTCGAGCCGCCGAAGAGTGGGGTGTCCCTCTCGATGGAGACGACCGCCGACCGGCCGACCGGCGTCGTGGCCCTGACCGGGGCCAAGGTCGTCACCATGGCCAAGGCGGATGGCGGCGTGATCGAGGACGGCGTCGTCGTGGTGCAGGGGGCGCGCATCCTGGCGGTCGGCAAACGCGGCGAGGTGACGATCCCCGCCGGCGCCAAGATGGTCGACGCCGCAGGCAAGACCATCATCCCCGGCCTGATCGACGCGCATGCCCACGGCCCCTACGGGACCGACGAGCTGGTGCCGCAGCAGAACTGGTCGGCGATGGTGAACCTGGCGCTCGGCACGACGACCGTGCACGATCCGTCGAACCGCGCCGCCGAGGTGTTCGCGGCCTCGGAGATGCAGCGTGCGGGCCTCATCCTGGGCCCCCGGATCTTCTCGACGGGCGAGGTGGTCTACGGCGCGCGGCAGGCCGGCATCCACGCCGAGATCAGCAGCTATGACGACGCCCTCGCGCACGTCCGGCGGCTGAAGGCCCAGGGCGCGCACAGCCTGAAAAACTACAACCAGCCGCGCCGCGAGCAGCGCCAGCAGCTGGTGCAGGCGGCCCGCGCGGAGGGGATGCAGGTGGTGGCCGAGGGCGGCTCGCTGTTCGGCCTCGACATGACGATCATCGCCGACGGCAACTCGACTCTGGAGCACAACATCCCGCAGGCGGTGTTCTACGAGGACGTCCTGAGCTTCTTCAGCCAGACGAAGACGGCCTACACCCCGACCCTGGTGGTCAGCTACGGCGGCCCCGCGGGCGACCCCTACTGGCGCTCGCACACCGAGGTGTTCGAGCAGCCGCTGCTGAAGGCGCACATCCCACCGACTATCCTGGCGGCCGACAACGCCCGGCGCGAGATCGCCCCCGAGGCCGATTACGTCGACGACGACAACGCCCGCGAGGCGCGCAAGCTGGCCAAGCGGGGCGTGCCGGTTTCCATCGGCGCTCACGGGCAGCAGGCAGGCATCGGCTCGCACTGGGAGCTGTGGTCGTTCGTGCGCGGCGGCATGAGCCCGATGGAAGCGCTCCAGGCCGGCACCATCGTGCCCGCGCGCTCGCTGGGAATGGCTGAGGACATCGGCTCGCTTGAGGCCGGCAAGCTGGCCGACCTGGTGGTGCTGGACGCCGATCCGACCTTGGATATCCGCAACAGCGAGAAGGTCGCCCAGGTGATGCTGGGTGGGCGGCTGTACGACGCCAAGACGCTGGACGAGGTGGTCACGAGCGACCACCGCCGTGCGCCGTACTGGTGGGAGAGGTAGGGGGGCCGGCTCTAGGCGTCGGCCATCCAGTCCAGGAGGCCCGCGCTGACCTCGCGGGCGTAGGTGTGGCTGAGGTCGTCGACCTCGCGATGGGTCACGCTCGCGCCGGCGTTCTGCAGCGATCGGGCCGCCTCCCGCGCCATGACGATGGGGAACATCCAGTCCATGGCGCCGTGGACGATGTGGATTGGCAGCCCTGAGAGCCGCCCAGGATCGGCGAAGCTGGCCAGCATCGGGTGGAAAGCCGCCGACACGGGCGCCAGGTGCGTGAACGGCGAGGTCGGCTCCAGCCCCGAGACGTAGGTGAAGGTGCCGCCGTCGCTCATGCCCGTGAGCAGGAGGCGCCGCGGGTCGATGGCCCAGCGACTGCGGACGAACTGGACGATCCGGCCGAGGTTCGGCGTGTCGACATCGTCCCCTGTCAGGGCCCAGGTCTGACCGATCGCCGTGGGCGCGACGACAATGGCGCCCCGGGTGCGTGCGGCGCGGACCCAGCTCCAGAGGAAGGCGCGGCCGTTGCCACTACCCCCGTGCAGGGCCATCACCAGCGGCAGGGGGCGGTCCGGCTCGTAGGTCTCGGGCACGAACATCGAGAAGCCGCCCCGGCCGCCCGGCTCGGCGTCGGAGTGCAGCACGCCGACGTCGGGGCGCGGGGACGCCTCGGCGAGACGGACAGCGAGGTCCATGTCGTCGCGATGGTCGCCGTCCAGGAAGAAGCGGCTGACCGGCGGCAGGCCGCGGGTCAGGGGGAACAGCGCCTCCTCGGCCCGCGGCAGGTGACGGAAGGCGCGGAAGGCGGCGGTGAGGTCGCCTTCCGTGTCGGCGGCGGCGCGCAGGGCCTGGAAACCGGCCAGCGCCTCGTCTGCGGCTGTGGTCAGGGGCGTGCGGACATGGGCGATCTGGTCCGGCCAGGCATCGAGGCGCGGGCGTTCCGCGGCCAGATGGAGATCGGCGTCGCCGCAGGCCTCGAGGATGGCCGGGAGATCACCCGGGTGCAGGTAGCGCGCGGCGAACGCCAGCCGGTCCAGCGCGCGCAGCAGCGGCGGCAGCAGGGCCACGATGTCGTCGGTCGCGCGGTCGCTCATATGGCCTCCGGATTTGTTTGCAGCGCAGCTCGAACTCTTCGCGCCGCTGGCCGCTTTAGGGGCCTGTCCAACCCGAAGAGAAGGAAAGCCACATGGGCCAGAACAACGACAACAACATGGAACGCGAACAGGGCGGCCGCCAGCCGCAGCAGCAGGAACAGGGCGGCATGCGTCAGCAGCCCGGCCAGCAGCAGCAGCAGGGCGAGCGCCGCGAGCGCGACGATAAGTCGGGCACGGGCCAGTCTGGCACGGGCCCGGGCGGCGCCGATCAGGACCGACAACAGGGTATGAAGGATCCCGCCGATCGCAGCGGCCAGGACGCCCAGCGCTAGCCTAGCGACGCCTTGTAGAGCTTCGTGAGCTCGGCCCAGGCCTTCTCGGCCTGGGCTTCGTCGTACACCTGGCTGCCCTTCACGCACCAGCCATGGTCGGCCGGATAGACCTCGACGGTCGCCGGCCGCTTCGCCGCAGCGAACGCCGCCTTCAGGATGTCCTTGGATTCCGGCTGACGCGCGTCGTCGTTCTTGGCCACCGCGACCAGGTAGCTGGCCCTGGTCTTCGGGATCAGCAGATGCGGGCTGGTGGGCTCCTTGGTGGTCAGGCCGCCGCCGTGGAAGCTGGCCACCGCCCCGATCCGATCCGGGACCGCGCCGGCGGTGCGGAACGAGAGCGGCCCGCCCATGCAGTAGCCCTGGACTCCGACCTTCTTCTTCCGGTTGGTCTGGGGTTGGGCGTCGAGGAAGGCGACATAGGCCTTCGCGTCGCCATCGGCCCCCGCCTCCATCGCCTGGCGATAGCCCATCACCCGCGCGCGGTCCTGAGGATCGGCGAAGTTGAAGCCCGGCGTGGCCACCAGCCCCTTCACCGAGCGGTAGAAGGGATTGGGCACGAGAACGACGTAGCCCTGCGCCGCCAGCCGCCGGCCCATCTCGCGGAAGACGGGCCGCAGACCGGCGATGTCGGTCCAGACCAGCACGGCTGGCCACGTCCCCTTGCCCGAGGGGTGGTAAAGCACCGCGTCGGCCACGCCGTCGGCGGTCTTCACCTCCACGTCCTTCTCCACCACGTCGGCGGCGTAGGCCGATCCGGCCGCGCCGGCGGCGGCGACCGTCATCAGGCCGAAGGTGCGGCGCGAAACCTTGGGATCGTGGATCAGGCCAACGTGGATGTCGTCGTCACACATGCGGAGCCTCCCTGTCGTTGCGCCGTAAGGGTCGCGCCGAATGTTGCGCCGGTATTGCGACGCCCGGAAGGCTAGGCGACCGGTTCCTCTGCCGGCGCGGGCGCGGGCAGGCCGGGTCCGCCGCGGCGGCGGTCGAGGCGGCGGATCTCGGTGAAGGTGAGATGGGGATGCGTCCGCGCCAGCTCGCGCAGGCGCGTGATGGCGATCGGCGCATAGGCCAGAGTGACGCCGACGGTGTCCCCGACAAGGTCGTGCAACGACATCTCGCGCCCCACCAGGGCCTGGAGGATCTCGCTGAGGATGCCGACTCCGACCATCGACGCCGCGACCTCCTGGGCCCGCGAGCGCGGCAGGCCGGCGAAGGCGGCCAGGGTCAGGGCGTAGAACAGCAAGGCGTGGGCGACGGTGTCCGGGAACGGCAGGCCGAGGTCGCGATACTTGAACGGTCCAGCCAGGGCGACGGGGGTCGCCAGCGCCAGCAGCGCGGCGGCGAGGCGCAGCGCGCGCATCAGCCTGTGAGGAGTGAGGCGCATCGCGTCCCGTCGACCTTGAGTTGCAGGTCAGCGTGAACGATCGGGGTGAAGGTGGCCTGAAGGGAGAGGGTTAGCGGGCTCTCAACGTCCGCACCACGCCCAGGGCGATGAAGGCCTGGCCGGCGAAATAGAGGCCCCACACCGCGAGGCCCATGGGGAAGCCGTCGAGCGCTGGGCGGCCCGTGCGCAGGAAGATCAGCAAGTCGGAAACCGCGAACATCAGGGCGCCGGCGGCGGTGAGCGCGCGCGGGAATCGGCTGACCCAGGCGGCCGCGGCCATGGCGGCGAGGCCCGTGGCGTAGAGCGCGATGCCGGGCGCGGCGGCCCGGTCCGGCGGCAGTAGGAAGGCGATAGCCGGGATCAGCACCAGGATCGCGCCGGCCGCTGCCCAGTCCGCTGCGCCCAGGGCTGCGCGGCGGTTCTTCAGATAGAGCCAGACGGCGAGCAGGTGGCCAGTGAGGAAGGCGAGCGCGCCGGTCACCAGGCCGTGCGTCTCGAGCAGCATGTCCCCCAGCGCGCCGAAGGCCAGCACCGCAGCGACCAGCCAGCCGTCGAACGCCCGGGCGTTCATCGCCGCCCAGACGGCGAGCAGGCCGACGCCCGCGCCCTTCCACGCCACCGAGGCGGCGGGCGGCAGGTCGATCCAGAACCAGGACCCAACGTAGGTGACGCCCGCGGCGATGGCGGCGATGAGGACCAGGCGGCTGGCGGTCATTCGAACCCCTTCAGTTCGCACCAGGTGTCCGCCGGGTCGCGAGTGGAGCGCCAGGCGTTGATCGGGTGCGCTTCGTCGCGATAGCCGAGCGCCATGCCGGAGAAGACCATATGGTCCTCTGGCAGGCCACAGTGGCGCGCCACTGTGAGCGGATAGCGGGCCCAGAACTCCTGGGCGCAGGTGTCGAGGCCCTGCTCCACCGCCAGCAGCATCACCGTCTGCATATACATGCCGAGGTCGGCCCACTGCGGGGGGCCCAGCTTGCGGTCGAGGCAGAAGAAGAGGCCCACGGGCGCGCCGAAGAATTCAGCGTTGCGCGCGAACCAGCGCAGGCGGGCGGCCTTGTCCTCGCGCGGGACGCTGATGCTGGCGTACAGCTGCTCGCCGTTCTCGAAGCGGCGGGTGCGGAACGGGTCCCAGAGGTTGGGCGGATAGACGTCGTACTCCATGGGTTCGCCCATGGGGTTCTTGGCCACGTCGGCGACCAGGGCCTTCAGCGGCTCGCCTGCCAGGGCGTAGACCCGCCACGGCTGCAGGTTGCCGCCCGACGGCGCGCGTGCGGCGCGGTGCAGGATCTCGGCGACCACGGCGGCGGAGACCGGCTGGTCCTTGTAGGCGCGCACCGAGATTCGGCGTTCGACAGCTTCGGAGACGTTCATCGGTGCCCCATTGACCGGACGGTGAAGAATCGCCCCTAGCATCCGCCCCTAAGGTGAAGGCAAGCGCACGTGGCGAAACGGGGCAAGGGCGGTTTCTGGGGCTTTGTGCAGGCGGTGGTCGCCGCCGCCGTGGTCGTCCTGTTCGTCGGACCCGTGATCATGGTGGCGGCCTACCGGTTCGTGCCGCCGCCGATCACCTTCCTGATGGTGCAGCGACTGTTCGAGGGGCAGGGGCTGGATCGCCGCTGGGTCCCGCTGGAGAAGATCTCGCCCAACCTGGTGCGGGCGGTGATCGCCGCCGAGGACGCCCGGTTCTGCGAGCATCGCGGCTTCGACGTCGAGGCCATCGAAAAGGCCATGGCGGCGAACGCGCGCGGCAAGAAGCTGCGCGGCGGCTCCACCATCAGCCAGCAGACCGCCAAGAACGTCTTCCTGTGGCCCCAGCGCGACTGGGTGCGGAAAGGCCTCGAAGCCTGGTTCACCATCCTCATCGAGGTGGGCTGGGGCAAAGAGCGGATCATGGAGGTCTATCTGAACTCCATCGAATGGGGCCCGGGCGTCTACGGCGCCGAGGCGGCGGCGCAGCGCAACTTCAAGGTCCCGGCCAGCAAGCTGACGGCGGCGCAGTCAGCGCGGCTGGCGGCGATCCTGCCCAAGCCCCTGGGGTGGAAGGCGGCCAAGCCGGGGCCCTATGTGAAGCGGCGGGCCGGCAGCATCAACCGCAACGCCCGCGTGGTGCGGAGCGAGGGCCTGACCGCCTGCGTGCTGTGAGGGGCGGGGAACGCCACCTTTCTAAAGGGGTTCTTGGGGCCGACGCCAACCCAAGGAGAACCCCATGAAGGTGAGTGAAGTCATGACCGCCCAGGTCGCCACCGCCACCCCGCGCAGCACGATCCGCGAGGTCGCCCGCACCATGGCCGAGATCGAGACCGGCGCCGTG
Organism: Pseudomonadota bacterium; assembly: GCA_046725615.1. Classification (GTDB taxonomy): domain Bacteria; phylum Pseudomonadota; class Alphaproteobacteria; order Caulobacterales; family Caulobacteraceae; genus Phenylobacterium. The sequence continues at coordinate 26,671 of JBKOYY010000013.1, read as the reverse complement.
CCGGTGACCGACGACGGCAAGGTCGTGGGCCTGATCACCGACCGCGACATCGTGTTGCGCGTCGTGGCCGAGGGCATGGGCCTGGACACGCCGGTGTCCGAGGCGATGACCGCAGGCGTCGAGACCTGTGCGGAGGAAGACAATGTCGCCGACGCCGTCGCCAAGATGGGCGCCAAGCAGATCCGCCGCCTGGTGGTGCTGAACGCCCAAGGGCGCCTCGCCGGCATCCTGTCACTGGGCGACGTGGCCCAGGAATACGGCGCCAAGCAGGTGGGCCGGACCCTGGAGGAGATCAGCGAGAGCTCACCGGCGGCGCACTGACCAGGTCATCAGCCGTGACGTGAAAAGACGCGGGTGCGGCCGTTCGGCAGCAGGAGCAGGGTCTCGTAGGCCTCGCGCCGGCCGTCCGGCCGCTCCATCCCCGGCGAGCCGAAGGGCATGCCGGGGACCGTCAGGCCCAGGGCGCTGGGCTGTTCGCGCAAGAGGCGATGAATGTCAGCAGGTGGAACGTGCCCCACCGTGACGTAGCCTTCGATGAGGCCGATGTGACACGAGGACAGGGCGTCCGGCACGCCCCACCGACGCCACTCGCGCGGCAGATCCTCGGCGATCAGCACCTTCGGTGCGAAGCCCGCCCTGCGCATATGGGTCACCCAACCGTCGCAGCAGACGCAGCCGCGCGACTTCAGAACCGTGATCGGGCGCGGCGCCGCGGCCAAGGCGGGAGACGCGGCGAGAGCGACGACGAAGGCTAAGAACTGGCGGCGGCGCATGGCGGTCCTTGTAAGCCCATGTGCCGAACGGGGCGAGACGACTCTGCAGTGCGACACTTGACCCCGCAACGCCATTCCCTCAAAGGCAGCGACAACAGCAATATCCGACCCTGGGAGGTCACATCATGCGCGTTGGCGTGCCCCGCGAGATCAAGCCGGACGAATATCGGGTCGGCCTGACCCCCACCGCGGTGCGGGAATATGTGTCCCACGGCCACGAGGTGGTGGTGCAGGCGGGCGCGGGTCTCGGCGCCGGCTATGACGACACGCTATACACGCGGGCCGGGGCGACCATCGCCCCCGACGCCGAGGCGGTGTTCTCGGCCGCCCAGATGATCGTGAAGGTGAAGGAGCCGCAGGCCGTCGAGTGGGCGCGCCTGACCAAGGACCACATCCTCTTCACCTACCTGCATCTGGCGCCCGATCCGGCCCAGGCCGAGGGCCTGCTGAAGAGCGGCTGCGCGGGCGTGGCCTATGAGACGGTGACGGACGCGAACGGCGGACTGCCGCTGCTGGCGCCGATGTCAGAGGTGGCGGGCAGGATCGCCGTGTTCTCGGCGGGCGAGACGCTGCTGAAGCACAACGGCGGCATGGGCCTGCTGATCGGCGGCGTGCCGGGCGTGCCGCCGGCGCGGGTGCTGGTGCTGGGCGGCGGCGTGGTCGGCATGAACGCCGCTCGCATGGCCGCCGGCCTGGGCGCCGAGGTGGTGGTGGTCGAGCGCTCGATCCCGCGGATGCGCGACCTGGACAACATGTTCCAGGGCCGGGTCATCACCCGCTACTCCACCCAGGACGCGGTGGACGAGGAGGTCCTGAAGGCCGACGTGGTGATCGGCGCGGTCCTGACGGCCGGCGCCTCGGCCCCGAAGCTGGTGAAGAAGGCGCACCTGGCGAAGATGAAGCCGGGCTCGGTGCTGGTGGACGTGTCCATCGACCAGGGCGGCTGCTTCGAGACCAGCCGGCCAACGACCCACAAGGAGCCGACCTACACGATCGACGGCGTCGTCCACTACTGCGTGGCCAACATGCCGGGCGCGGCGCCGCGGACCTCGTCGGAGGCGCTGGTGCACGCCACCCTGCCGTTCGGCCTGCAGCTCGCCGACAAGGGCCTGGATGCGCTGAAGAAGAACGTCCACCTGGCCAAGGGCCTGAACGTGCTGGCCGGCGAGGTCACCCACCCGGCGGTGGCCGAGGCCCTGGGCAAGCCGTTCAAGGATCCCTACGGGGCGTGGAAGTAGGGGGCTGCCCCCCTCCTAGCCGACCTCGGCCACGCCCGCATTGCCGTCCTCGTCGCCCCAGGCCACGCGTTTCGCGTCGGCGGAGAGGGCGAGGGCGGTGATCGGCGGGCCCTTCTCGGACTTGAGGTGGACCAGGCGCTCGCCGGTGACGTCGGCAGCCCAGACGCGGCCGTCGTCGAGGCCGGCGGCCAGCCAGGGCTTGTCCGGCGTGGCGGCGACCCGGGTGACGAGGGCAGACTCCTCATAGCCGATCTCGGCCGCCTGCTTGCCCATTGGACCCGTCGCGCCGGCGAACGGCCAGCAGACCGCGCCGTTGGCGCCCGATGTGGCCAGCAGACTGCCCTTCGACATGAAGGCCAGGCTCCTCACCTTGGAGGGATAGCCGCCCATCCGCATGTTCTTCTCGTCGGCGACGCGCCAGCCGTGGAGCTGGTTCTCCTGCATGGCCGAGATCAGGAACTTGCCGTCCGGGCTCCAGGCCGCGGCGATGTGGCTCCCGGCCCATTTGAGCACCGTCGGCCTCTGGTCGGCGATGCGGGCGTACCACAGCCAGACGCCGCCGTAGGTGGCGGCCGCCAGGCGCCGGCCCTTGGGGTCGAAGACCAGGTCGGCGATCGACTTCTCGTGCGGGAAGACGCGGGCGAAGGCCGGGTCCGCGGCGTCGCGCACGTGCAGTTCGCGGCCGGCGGCGAAGGCGAAGAGCTTCGATTCGGGGCTGGCTGCGACCACGTCGATCCAGCGGCCGGCGACCTTGGCCAACTCTTGGGCGCCCGCCGGCGCCGACACGACCACCCGCCCGTCGTCGCCGCCGGTGAGCACGCCCTCGCCCGTCGGAGGCAGGCAGGCCGACAGGCAGGCGGCGTCCGGATGGGCCTCCACCGTCTCGCCGCCCTCGAATCGGACGGTCCCGTCCCCGAGGGCGAAGGCGGCGCGGCCGGCCCGGTCGAACAGGGCGGTCGTCACATAGGCGTCGTAGGCGAAGGTCATGGCGCGCTTCCTAGGCGCCGGCGCCTCCGGGGGCAAGCATGGGGGCGATTGTCGCGGTCGAACAGCGTTCCCGCGCTTTCGGCTTTACAAGCCCGAACCGGCTTGCCAATGGTCGCGGCGAGAGGCCCGGTCTGCGCGGGTCCTACAGGTTAGGGAACCAGGACGTATGGGTGCAAAGGTCGGCGGAGGGGGCGGATCCAAATTCGACCTCGGCCAGAACTCGGACATGAACGTGACGCCCTTCGTGGACGTCATGCTCGTGCTTCTCATCATCTTCATGGTGTCGATCCCCGCGGCGACGGTGTCGATCAAGCTCGACCTGCCGCCGGCGATCCCGCCGCCCCCCGGCACGAAGGTGAAGGAGCCGACGCTCATCAACATCCAGCGCGGCCAGCGCATCTTCATCGGTGAGCAGCCGACCTCGATGGAACGCCTCACGGCTGACCTGTCGACCCGCCTCACCGCTGACGATCCGACCCTGCCGCCGACCGAGCAGCGCGTTTACATCCGCGCCGACCGGGACGTGGTCTACGGGGACTTCATGGCCGTCATGAACACCCTGCAGGGCAACGGCTTCTATCAGGTGGCCCTGATCAACGAAGAGCTCTAGGCCCTTCGACAGCGATACGGAAAGCCCGCCCGGGGAGACCCTGGCGGGCTTTTTCGTGCCCGCTTGCCAAAATGCACATTCGTAATAAGTTACACGTGTCATTCACAGGGAGATGGCACATGGGAGCCTCGCTTTCGAGGCCGTCCGCCGGCGGCTGGAACATCAGCCAGATCGCCGACATCAACGTCACCCCGTTCGTCGACGTCATGCTGGTGCTGCTGATCATCTTCATGGTGGCCCTGCCGGTCTCAACTGTGTCGGTGAAGGTCGACTTGCCCACGGCCCAGGCGGCGCCGCAGACCCAGGCCGCGCCCGTGGTGGTGAGCCTGACGGTCCAGGGGCGCGTGTTCGTGGGCGAACAGGCGACGACGCTGGAGGCGCTGGCGGGCGTGGTGGGCGCCAAGGCCGGCCCGCCCGGAGACGCGACGCGGATCAACCTGCGGGCCGACGAGGGCGTGCGCTATCGCGACCTGATGACGGTCATGAACCGGCTGCGGCTGGCCGGGTACGACAAGGTGGCGCTGGTGGGCGAGGACCTCTGAAGAATCGCGTTCATCATTAATCGCCGGGCAACCCTGACGGCTTAACCTTCATGCCAACGGTGGGGGTCAGAACGACCTCGAACACGCGCAAAAAAGAGGCGCAGCGCACATGTGGCAGGTCGTGGAAGTGGCCGTCGGGGCCATGCGGCACAAGGGTCGTTACCGGCTTGAGGGCCGCCGGCTCATCCTGGAATGGCGGGGCGGCCGCAGCTCCGCCTGGTGCGGACAGCTCCGGCCCGAAGTGGTGGCCGCGAGCTGCCTGCGCCGGCTGGTGACCCAGGCCCCGATCGCCGCCTGATCAGGCGGCGATACAGCTCTCGAACCCCGCCCGCAGCCCGGCCTCGTCGAGGTTGCGGCCGATGAAGACGAGGCGCGAGTAGCGCTTGTCGCCGTCCTTCCAAGGGCCCTGGAAGTCGCCCTCGAGGATCATGTGGACAGCCTGGAACACCAGGCGGCGGTCTTCACCCTTCACGTCGAGGATGCCCTTCGCGCGGAGGATGTCGACGCCCTGCGTCTGCAGGACGTTGTTGAGCCACGCCGTGACCTTGTTGCCGTCGATCGGGCGGTCGGCGGTCAGCGAGATCGAACCGATGCCGCTCTCCGCGACGTGGTCATGGATATGGCCATGGCCATGGTCATGGCCATGGCCGTGATCATGGTCGTGATGATGATGGTCATGGTCGCAGTGCTCGTCGTGGACGTGCCCCGCCTCGCCGTGCGGCGGGTTCAGGAAGTCGGGCTGTAGCTCGGTGACCCGGGTCAGATCGAAGGCGTGCCGGCCGAGGATCGCGTCCAGCGGCACATTGGATCGCTGGGCCCGGCGGATCGGCGCGATGGGGTTCAGGGTGCGGATCGCACGCTCCACCTCCACCAGGTCGGACTCGGACACCAGGTCGGTCTTGTTGAGGATGATCTGGTCGGCGAAGGCGATCTGCTCGGCCGCCTCCCGGGAATCCTTCAGGCGCAGCGGCAGGTGCTTGGCGTCGACCACAGTGGTGACGCTGTCGAGTTCGGTGCGGGCGCGGACGTCGTCGTCGACGAAGAAGGTCTGGGCTACCGGAGCGGGATCGGCCAGGCCGGTGGTCTCGACGATGATCCCGTCGAACTTGCCTTTGCGCTTCATCAGGCCCGAGAGCACGCGGATCAGGTCTCCGCGCACCGTGCAGCAGACGCATCCGTTGTTCATCTCGAACACTTCCTCGTCGGCGCCGACGATGAGGTCGTTGTCGATGCCCACCTCGCCGAACTCGTTGACCACGACGGCGTACTTCTTGCCGTGGTCCTCGGAGAGGATGCGGTTGAGGAGGGTGGTCTTGCCGGCTCCCAGGTAGCCGGTGAGCACGGTGACGGGGATCTTGTCGGTGGCGGCGGTGGTCATGGCCGACCATGTAGTCGCGGTGGCGGAACTTATGAAGTGCCGTTACGTGGGCTGGCGTTATCCGAATTGAATGTTATAAAGTAACATATGACCACCGCGGACCGCTCCGAACTCGACGCCTTCCGCGAGGATCGCACCTATCTGGGGGCGGACCATCGCCGCAATGAGCGGCGCACCTGGATCGTGACGGTGATCTGCGCGGCGACGCTGGCGGTGCTGGTGGCCGGCGGGATGGCGACCCATTCGATGGCTTTGATGGCCAGCGGCCTGCATATGGCGGCGCATGTCGCCGCGCTGCTGGTGGCCGCGGCGGCCTACGCGCTGGCCCGGCGACACGCGGGAAATCCGGTCTTCAGCTTTGGCACCGGCAAGGTCGGTTACCTGGCCGGATTCGCCAACGCCGTGGTGCTGGCGGTCACGTCGGTCTTGATCGCGGCCGAGAGCATCCACCGCCTGCTGACGCCCGGCGAGGTGCACTATGCCGACGCCCTGCCGATCGCGGCGGGCGGCCTGGCGGTCACGCTGGTCTGCATGTGGCTGCTGAAGCCGACCAAACTCTCGGCCGACCGCTACGACCCGCAAGGGGACCTGAACCTGGCGGCAGCGCACCTGCACCTGACGGCGGACGCCGCGGTCGGGGTGCTGGCGCTGCTGGCGATCTTCGCCGGGCGGTTGGGCTTCACCTTCGCCGATCCGCTGGCCGGATTGCTGGCCGCCGCGCTGGTGGCGCAGTTCGCCTGGACGCTGCTGAGGCGGGCGGGCGCGGCGCTGCTGGACATCAACCCGTCGCCCGAACTGACCGCCGAGGTCCGCCGCCGGCTTTCGGACCAGGGGGAGCGGGTGATCGACCTGCATCTCTGGCGCCTGGGTCCCGGGCACCATGCGGCGATCGCGGTCATCGCGGCCGAGCATCCGGCGCCCGTGGCGACGTACCGCGCCCGGCTGGCTGGACTGGCGGGCCTGTCGCATGTGACGGTGGAAGTGCGGGGCGGGCACGAGGGCCACGACCATCACCACCATGGTCATGGGGCCGGCTGAGTAGCGGGAGCGTCGGTAGCCCATGGCCGCCAGGAGACGTAGCGTTCGGGGACGGGTGTTCAGGAGCCGGCGAGGGCTGGCCTTCGTCGCCCTGACGATCGCCGCCGGCTTGGCGGGCGGACTGGCCTCGGCCGACCGGGCGGCCAAGCTCGCCTCCGGGCCGCTGACCGCCGCGCGCCTCCACATCCTTGCCAAGACCCCCGCCCAGGCGCCCGAGGCGTTGCAGGCCCGGCTCGCCGAGCTGGCCGCCGGATACGGGGAAGAGGTCGGGATCGCGGTCACCGACGTCCAGGCGGGCTGGACAGCGGGCGTCGACCAGGATCGACCCTATCCGCAGCAGAGCGTCTCCAAGCTTTGGGTCGCCATCGCCGTGATGAAGGCCGCCGACGAGGGCCGGCTGGACCCGGAAGCGCCGGTCACCCTGACTGAGGCGGACCGCTCGGTCTTCTTCCAGCCGGTGAGCTACAAGATCGGTCCCGACGGCTATACGACCCCGCTCTCGGACCTTCTGCGCCGGGCGCTGGTGGAGAGCGACAACGCCGCCAACGACCGCTTGATGCGCGAACTGGGCGGGCCGCAGGGGGTTGCCGATACGCTGAACGACATGGGGCTGACCGACGTGAAGGTGGGCGCCTACGAGCGCGACCTGCAGGCCGGCGCCGCGGGCCTCGTCTGGCAGGCGGACTACGGGATCGGCTGGAACTTCCAGGCAGCGCGCCAGGCCCTGCCGATGGAGACCCGCAAGGCGGCGCTCGAGGCCTACCTCGCCAACCCGCCGGACGGGACGGCCCCGGCGGCGATCACGGCGGCCCTGGCCGCGCTGCATCGCGGCGAACTGCTGTCGCCTGCCTCGACTCGGCGGCTGGTCGGCCTGATGGAGCAGGCCCGGACCGGGCCGCGGCGGCTGAAGGGCGGCCTGCCCCCCGGCTGGACCATCGCCCACAAGACCGGCACCGGCCAGGACTTCGGCGGCGCCTCGGTGGGCATCAACGACGTCGGCCTGCTGACCGCCCCTGACGGCCGGACCTATGCGGTGGCGGTGATGTTGCGGCACACGCGCCAGCCGGTGCCGGCGCGCCTGGCGTTCATGCAATCGGTGACGCGCGCGGTGGCCGAACAGTGGGCCGCCGACCGCGCTGGAACGCAGGCCGCGGACTGACGCGAAAACGCCCGGGACCTTGCGATCCCGGGCGCCCGCGCATCGGTGTCGAGCGTCAGACCAGGCTGAGGCGGCGGCGACGCAGCAACGCACCGGCCGTCCCGAAGCCCAGAAGCATCATCGCCCAGGTGCCGGGTTCGGGGATCGCGGCCGCGGCGGCCTCGAAATTGGCGTTCACGCCCTGCCCGGCGGTGCCGAAGCTGACGTCCACGTGATCGACCGCGCCCTTGAAGGAATTGCCCCACCCCGAGCCGACGCCGACCTCGACGCCGATGATCCTCGTCGCGGCGCTGAGCACGTACGAGCCGGTGAAGCTGGCGCCGCCTGCCCAGTCGGCGAGGGTGACGCCATACTGCTCGACCGTGAAGCCGGGCCCGAACGTCCGCATCCAGAAGTTGCCGCCGAGGATGTCGTTCGACACCCAGGTGTCCCGCGGGACGCCGCCGCCGTTGTAGACGTCTTCCCAGATCAGATAGCCCGACTTGTTGGTCGCTTCGTCGTAGAAGGCCAAGCGGAAGGCGGGCGCCAGGTGGGCGGCGGTCGTGCTCGCCGAGTCCACGTAGTAGTCGAAGCTGAGCGCGCCGCCATTGATCAGCGACCCCAGGGAGCCGTTCACGGCGTGGGCGAAGTCGGCCTTGTCCTGCCCGGGTGTGACCGTGTTGGTGGTGAATTCCAGCGACCCGGTCTCGCCCGCGGGCTTGTAGGTTCCAGTGATTCCGACCGTGGCGTCGGTCCGCACGTTAGCAGGCGTCCAGCCCTGGAGATCCGACGGCGTGACCACCGTGGCGTGCGCGGCCGTGGCGGCCAGGGCGAGCGCCCCGGCGACGATGTACTTGAGCATCTGGCGTTTCCCGTATGAGAGGGACGCCGCCCCCTGCGGCGTTCCGTCGCGCACGCTCATGAATGGTTAACCCTGAGGCAAGCGTAGCCATGAAATTGCGGGCGAAACAGGCACAACCATGGGTTTGCGATTTCTCCTCAGTCGCGAATTTCTCGGAAACCTCCAGGATAATCAGCGTTCGGCGGAAACGCAGTGACAGATACCGCGTTCGGCGAACATTGGATTCTATTTTGGGGGCGCGGGCCGCTCGATGCCCTTCACCACGGTCAATCTGATGGGCTCCCCGTTCATGTCACGGGAGGTCCACTGGACCCCGAGCCCGCCGTCCGAGGGGAAGCGGGTGCAATAGCGGAAGGGCGCGGGAAAGGGCCGGGACTGCTTCAGGCAGACCTGGTCGTCTTTCTGGCTCCAGCGGCCCGACGACCACTTGCCGCGTCGGCCGATGGCTTCCCAGGTCCCGTCGGCGTGCAGCCATAGGCGCTGGTAGCGGCCGTCGGGGTATAGCGCCTTGACGGTGTTGCCGAACGCGGCGGCGACGCCGCGCGGCTCGGGCGCCGCCGGTGCGGCGCCTGCTGCGGCGGGCGACAGAGTGGCGACGGCGAGGGTCATCAGGATCGAACGCATGGGCTCATGTACGCGATATGGACGGTGCGGTTGCATCCCCGGCCTGCTCCCCTTCGCCTGAACCCGGGATGACCGAACCGCCGCTCAGCGGCGGGCCACGACCGGGCGGGCCGCCACGCTGGTCCGGCCGACGCCGTCCACTTCGTAAAGGGTCTCGAGCGGGCCCTGGTCCGGCTTCAGGGCCTTGAGCGCAGCCGGATCGGCGGCGATCTCGGCCATCTGGGCGACACCGATGTCGCGGGCGCCGGCCACGATCAGGAAACGGTTCCCGGAGGGGCCTCGGAAGGCGGCGAGGTAGCCGTAGTCGCGGTTTGGACGGTCGCCGGACGCTGGGCCGGCGCTGGAGGCGTAGGACTCGCCCGTCCGACGGTCGACGAGCTCGTCATACGTGGCGCCGATGGCGTAGCGCGAGCGCTCGAAAACCGGCGCCTGTAGCAGCCGCAGGCCCGAGAGGTAGCCGACGTAGACGATGTCGGCCGTCTTCATCAGGTCGGGAGTCAGGCGCGAGGCGGTGATGACCGTCACCCGGTCGGCCCCGCCGGCAGCCTGGCGGACCAGCGGCATCACCTCGCGCAGGGCCAGGGTGGCGCCGACCGGCGTGTACCATGTGTCGAGGTCGACGTAGCGGCCCTGGAAGCGGGGATTGTCCATCAGCCAGGCGTCGAGGTCGGCGGGCGAATTGATGTCGAAGGCGCGGATCATGCGGGCAGGCCCCTCGCCGCCCTCGGTGTCGCCGAAGATGTAGTAGTCGCCGACCACGACGACGACGGGTCGGTCGCGCCCGAGGCCGGCCCACAAGGGGGAAGCCGCGGCCCGGGCGAGATCGCGCGCTGGCGCGTCGCGGGCCACCAGCCACCAGGCGCCGGCATTCAGGGCCAGCAGCAAGGCGGCCGCCGCCGCGAAGGGCCAGAGCCAGCGACGCCGCGGCCCCGCGGGCGCAACATCCCCCGCCGGCGCATCGACGAGGTCCAGGCGGTACTCTCCCACCGGGATCACAAGGCGATGCGGCTCGGCCTCCCCCTGGTCCGCGTAGAAGGCCTCCAGCTTACGGCGCAGCCGGTGGATATAGACCCGCACCGAGGCGTCGCCCGACAGGTCGAGGGTCCGGCCGAAGACATCCTGCGCCACGTCAGCCTCCCGCAGGGTGCGGCCGGCATGGGCCGGGTCGGCCAGATAGTCGAACAGCCGGGCAAGCCCCTGCGAGCGTCCCAGGACGCCGCTCCCGCGGATCCGCGCCACCTGCGCCGCCAGCGCCTCCGACCGCTCGTTCATACCCGACCTTCGATTCCGCAGGCGACCTGTAGCCCCTCGTACGGGCCGGAGTCGAGCGGTCACCAGGCCGGGCGTGGGCCTGGTTTGAGCCGCAGGGCGGGGCGCTCTACGAGAAACCAGCTCATCAGGGCGAAGGGCAGGGTCGCCGCCACCGCTGTGACGACGTTAAGCTGGCCGTTCACCGCCAGCCACTGCTGGATCGGGAAGGCGTAGATGTAGAGGCCGTAGCTGAGGTCGAGGGGCAGCTTGCCGGAGCGCGCCAGTCCGAGGACGGCGGTTGGCAGCGCCAGCGGGCCGAGCAGCGGGAAGGCGCCCAGCGATACGCCGCCCAGCCAAAGTGGGACCTGCGTGGCGCGCACCTGCAGCACCGCTCCGGCGAAGAACAGCAGTCCGTTGCGGGCCCCGAGGTACGCGATGCGCGTCAGCTTGTCGTCCGCCCAGTGCGGGACCGTGAACGTCATGGCCAGCCAGACCGCCGTGCAGAGGGCCAGCAGAGCGTAGAGCGCCGCCGGCCGGGCGCGCACGAGCATCAGCACGAGGTAGAAAGTGAACTCCAGGCGCAGCGTCCAGAGCACCCCGTTCACGACCCCGGCCATGGGAGCGGCCTGGAATACGCCCGGCAGCTCGTAGGTCGCCGGGTAGAGCAGGGCGTTGCGGATCACATAGAGCGCGGCGGCAGGCCAGTATTCGGCCGGGGGCGCCGTGGTGACGAAAGCCAGCAGGCCCACGGTCACGACCAGCGAGGCGATCAGGCCGGGCTCGATCCTGAGGATGCGCTTGGCGAGGTAGGTCTTCGGGTCGCGCAGGTAGCTGGCGGTCACCAGGTAGCCGCTGATGACGAAGAAGATCGAGACGCCCAGGGCGCCCAGGTCCTCGACCCCCCAGATCCGCACGGGCGGCGCGCCCGACAGCGGGAAGGTGTGGCTGACCACCACCAGCAGCGCCGCGATCAGCCGCATGAGGTCGAAGTTCATGCGGGGCTCGTTAGCATGCGTCGCGGCGAGCCGGCCAAGCTTCGGGCGGCTCGCCGTGCGCTGTCAGGCCTTGACGTACGGCTGGCTCAGCCGCGGCTGGCCGTCGATGGCGAGCAGGGCGTTGGCGACGGCCGGGCCTATCACCGGGGTCCCCGGCTCGCCGACGCCGGTGGGCGGGGCGGACGAGGCGACGATGTAGGTCTCGACCTTGGGCGCCTCGGAGTGGCGCAGCACGCGGTAGGTGTCGAAGTTGCCCTGGTCGACCTTGCCCTCGGTGAGGGTGATCTCGCCGAACAGCGCGGCCGAGAGGCCGTAGCAGGTCCCGCCCTCCATCTGGGCGGCGATCTGGTCGGGAGAGATGGCCGTGCCGCAGTCGATGGCGGTGACCACGCGGCCGACTTTGGGGACCCCGTTCTCGAGCTTCACCTCGGCCACCTGGGCGACCACGGAGCCGAAGCACTCATGCACGGCGACGCCGCGCGTCCAGCCGGCCGGGGCCGGACTGGTCCAGCCGGCCTTCTCTGCGGCGAGGTTCAGGACCGCCAGGTGACGGTTGGCGCCGGCCTTCTGATAGAGGGTGCGCCGGTACTCGACCGGGTCCTTGCTGGCCTTGCGGGCCAGGATGTCGATGGTGTGTTCCATCACGTGGGCCGTGTGCGTCGCGCCCACCGAGCGCCACCACAGCACCGGCACGCCCACGTCCGGGGTGATGAGCTGGGCGTCCACGACGGGCGTCGCCTTGAGGTAGGGCGAGCCCATGGAGCCCTCGACGGCGGTGAAGTCGATCTCGGCGGTCGGAGCGCCGGGCGGTGCGCCCTTCATGATCGACTGGGTGACGATGCGGTGGCGCCAGGTGGCCGGATAGCCCTCGGCGTCGGTGGTCACCCGCACTGCGTGGTGGGTCAGCGGGCGGAAGTAGCCCGCGCGCATGTCGTCCTCGCGGGTCCAGACCAGCTTCACCGGACGGCCCTTGCCGACCTTCTTGGCGATGCGGACGCACTCGACCACGTAGTCGGACTGGAAGTTCGAGCGGCGCCCGAACGAGCCGCCGGCGAACAGGGTCTCGATCTCGACCGCGCCCGGCAGGTTCAGGGTCTGCCGCGCGGTGTTCATCTGGTCGAGGGTCGGGGTCTGGGAGCCGAAGATCAGCCTGGGCGGACCCTTGCCGACCATGGCCACGCAGTTCATCGGCTCCATGGTGGCGTGGGCCAGGTAAGGGAAGTCGAAGGCGAGCTCGACCGCGTTCGCGCCGGCTGCGGCCTTGCCTGCGTCGCCCTTGGAATCGAAGGCCTTCCAGCCGCCCTTCTCCGGCGCGGCGGTCTTGCCGCTGGCGAGGTCGCGGTACTGCTGCAGGAGCTGGGCGGACCCGCGCTTCTCGGCCTTGGCCTCGTCCCAGGTGACCTTGAGCGCCTCGCGCCCTTTGAGGGCGGCGTGGGTGGACTGGGCGACCACGGCGACGCCGGTGTCGATCTTGAAGACGTCGACGACGCCGGGGACCTTCTTGGCTTCCGAGGCGTCGAATGACTTCACCGTGGCGCCGAAAAGCGGCGGGTGGGCGACCACGGCGGTCAGCATGTCGGGCAGGCGGACGTCCTGGGTGTAGCGCGCGGTCCCGTCACTCTTGGCCTGGGAGTCCTTGCGGCGCACCCGGTCCGTGCCGATCAGGGTGAAGGCCTTGGGGTTCTTGAGCACCGGCTTCTCGGGCGGCGGGACCTTGGCCGCATCCTCGATCAGTTCGCCGAAGCCAGCCTGCTTGCCGGAAGCATGGGCGATGACGCCGTTGCTGACGGTGATCTCGGCGGCCGGCACGCCCCATTTCGTCGCTGCGGCCGAGACGAACATCGCCCGCGCGGCGGCGCCAGCGGTGCGCAGCTGGGTCCAGCTGTTGTTGATCGCCGACGAGCCGCCGGTGCCCTGCGTGCCGCCCATGTTGATGTTGCCATAGAGCTTGGCGTTGGCGGGGGCCTGCTCGACCTTCACCTTGCTCCAGTCGGCGTCCAGCTCCTCGGCCGCGATGGCGGCGAGGCCGGCGTGGTTCCCCTGGCCGAACTCGATGTGCTTGGAGACGACCGTCACCGTCCCGTCGGGCGCGAACTTCAGGAAGGGGCCGAAGGGGCCGGGCTTCACCTTCGAGCCGGCCGAGAGGGCCTCCGGGACCGAGCAGCCGACCAGCAGGGTGCTGCCGGCCAGGGTCGCGCCGACGACAAGGGCCTCGCGCCGGGTGGCGCCGCGGGCGATGGGCATGAGGGGCTTGTTCATGGCGGGCGTCCTCAGGCTTTGGCCGGCGCGGGCTGGGCGGCTGCAGGTTGGACGGCAGGGGCGGCGGCGGCCTCCTTGATGGCCGCGTGGATGCGCTGGTAGGCGCCGCACCGACAGATGTTGCCGTCCATGGCGCCGTCGATCGCCGCGTCGTCGGGGTTGGGCGTACTCGCCAGCAGGGCCACGGCGCTCATGATCTGGCCCAACTGGCAGTAGCCGCACTGGGGCACGTCCAGCTTCACCCAGGCCTGCTGCAGCGGGTGCGCGCCGCCCAGGCTCTCGATCGTGGCGATCTTGGCGGCCCCGATTGCTGAAATCGGAAGCTGACAGGACCGCACCGGCGCCCCATCGGCGAGCACCGTGCACGCGCCGCACTGGGCGACGCCACAGCCGTATTTCGTCCCGGTCAGGCCCAGTTCATCTCGGAGCACCCACAACAGGGGCGTATCCGGGGGCGAGTTGACGTTGAGGATCTTGCCATTCACATCCAGGGTCACCGCCATGGACCGCCTCCGCCGAGTGATTTGCCGCAATCCTAACGTTGTTCAGACCTGCTGGTAAATCCGCCCTTGGATTGAAACGCCAGCGACGCTAGTTCCATACCGGATTTACGAATTCCAGGAGTGTCCATGATCCGCCTTGCCGCCGCCTCTGCCGTCGCCCTGGGCGCCGTTTTCTCGCTCGCCGCCGGGCCCGCCCTGGCCGCCGACGGGGCGCAGCTGTTCAACATGCAGTGCAAGATGTGCCACAACGGAACCCCGATGGGGCCGCCGCTGGCCGGCGTCGCGGGCGGCCCCATCGCGGCCAAGTCCTTCGCCTACTCCACCGCGCTGAAGGGCAAGGGAGGAACCTGGACGGACGCCAACCTCGACGCCTTCCTGAAGGCGCCCTCGGCGTTCGCCCCGGGGACCAAGATGATGATCTCGGTGCCCAGCGAAGAGAACCGCACGGCCTTGATCGGTTACCTGAAGACCCTGAAATAGGCGGCATGGACGCCTTCCCCGCCTTCTTCCCGCTCGCCGGCCGCACCGTGGCCATCGCGGGGGAGGGCGAAGGGGCCGAGGCCAAGGCGCGACTGTTCGAAGGCTCGCCGGCCACCGTGCTGCGTCTGTCGGCCGGGGAGGCGCTGGACCCAAAGGCCTACGCCGGCGTCACCCTCGCCTTCGTGGCCGGAGAGGACGACCAGTGGGCGGCCGCCGCGGCGGAGGCCGCCCGCGCGGCGAACGTGCCGGTGAACGTGGTCGACCGGCCGGCGCTCTGCGATTTCACGACCCCGGCGGTGATCGACCGCGGCGAGGTGGTGGCGGCGATCGGCACCGGCGGCGCCTCGCCCATGCTGGCCACCATGCTGCGGCAGGACATCGAGGCCCGCGTGCCCGAAGGCGCCGGCCGCGTGGCGGCGCTGTTCCGCACCCTGCAGGGCGAGATCCGCGACGCCCTGCCCGAGCCGGCGGCCCGGCGGCGGTTCCTGCGCGCCCAGCTCAACGGTGCGGCGGCCGAGGCGGCCATGGCCGGCGACATGGAGGGCGCAAAGGAGCGCCTGCGGGCGGCGCTGTTCGAAGGCCCCCAGCTTTCGGGGCGGGTCCGCTACGTGGACGCGCGCGGACCGGCCGACCTGCTGACCCTCCGCGCCCTCAGGGCGCTGGCCTCCGCCGACGTCCTGGTCCTTGATGCGGAGGCGCATTCCGAGGTGGTCTCGCTGGCCCGCCGCGACGCCGAGCGGCTGACCGGCGCCGACGTGGAGCGGCTGGTTCAGCTGGTCGCCGAGGGGCTGACCGTGGCCCGGCTGATCGCCGGCGCGGGCTGGCGGACCGAGCGGGCGGCGCTCGATTCCCGGGGGGTTGCGACCGAGGTCCTGCCCATCGCGAGCTGATCGCTCCCTGCGGGAGAGCGTTCCCCGACCCGGCGTCAGGGGTTGACTCCCGCGCGCCCGCCCTCAAGAACGCGCGCCACATACGGAAAAGCTGTTCAAGGAGCCCCGCCTCATGGCCGTTCGCGTCGCTATCAACGGTTTCGGTCGCATCGGCCGCCTGGTCCTGCGCTCGATCGTCGAACACGGCCGCAAGGACATCGAGGTGGTCGCGATCAACGACCTGGGTCCCGTCGAGACCAACGCCCACCTGCTGCGCTACGACAGCGTGCACGGCCGCTTCCCGGCCGACGTGAAGGTCGAGGGCGACACGATCGTCATCGCCGGCTACGCGCCGATCAAGGTCACCGCCATCCGTGACCCGAAGGACCTGCCGCACAAGGACCTGGGCGTCGACATCGCGCTCGAGTGCACCGGCATCTTCACGGCCAAGGACAAGGCGTCGGCCCACCTGGAAGCCGGCGCGAAGCGCGTGATCATCTCGGCCCCGGGCGACAACGTCGACAAGACCATCGTCTACGGCGTGAACCACGGCACGCTGACCAAGGACGACGTGATCATCTCCAACGCGTCGTGCACCACCAACTGCCTCGCGCCGGTGGCCCACGTGCTGCAGGAGCTGTGCGGGATCGAGCGTGGCTACATGACCACGATCCACTCCTACACCGGCGACCAGCCGACGCTGGATACGATGCACAAGGACCTGTACCGCGCCCGCGCCGCGGCCATGTCCATGATCCCGACCTCCACCGGCGCCGCCAAGGCCCTGGGCCTGGTGATCCCGGCCCTGGCCGGCAAGCTGGACGGCTCTTCGATCCGCGTGCCGACCCCGAACGTCTCCGTCGTCGACCTGAAGTTCGTGCCCTCGCGGTCCACGACCGTCGCCGACATCAACGCGGCGCTGGAAGCCGCCGCCAACGGCGCGCTGAAGGGCGTGCTGGCGGTGACCAAGGACCCGCTGGTCTCGATCGACTTCAACCACAACCCGGCGTCGTCGACCGTCGCCCTGCCGCAGACCCAGATCGTGGACGGCGGCCTCTGCCGCGTCCTCAGCTGGTACGACAACGAGTGGGGCTTCTCGACGCGCATGAGCGACACCGCCGTCGCCATGGGCAAGCTGATCTAGGAAGGCCCGCCGCTCGCGCCTCCCCTTAGCCGTCATCCCGGCCGGAGCGCAGCGGAGAGCCGGGACCCAGGGCCAAACGCGCCGCACTGGGTCCCGGATCGGCCTGGCGGCCGTCCGGGATGACGACTGTGAGGACCGCCCGGTGACCTTCAAGACCCTCGACGACGTTGATCTGGCCGGCAAGCGCGCCCTGGTTCGGGTGGACCTGAACGTGCCCATGGAGGACGGCCAGGTCACGGACGACACCCGGCTCCAGGCGGCCAAGCCCACGGTCGACAAGCTGCGCTCAGGCGGGGCCAAGGTGATCCTCCTCGCCCACTTCGACCGGCCCAAGGGCAAGGTCGTGCCGTCGATGAGCCTCAGGCCCATCGTGGAGCCGCTGGCCAAGGTCCTGGGCGTGCCGGTCGCCTTCGCCGAGGACTGCATCGGCCAGAAGGCCCGCGAGGCCGTGAACGCCATGCAGCCCGGCGACGTCCTCCTGCTGGAGAACGTCCGGTTCCACGCGGGCGAGGAAGCCAACGACCGCGCCTTCGCCGACGGGCTGGCCGCCAACGGCGACGTTTTCGTCAATGACGCCTTCTCGGCCGCGCACCGGGCCCACGCCTCCACCGAAGCCCTGGCCCGGCGCCTGCCGGCCTATGCGGGCGAGCAGATGCGGCTGGAGCTTGACGCGCTCGACGCCGCCCTGGGACGTCCGCGGCGTCCGGTTCTGGGCATCGTCGGGGGCTCCAAGGTCTCCACCAAGCTCGACCTCCTGCGCAATCTGGTGACCAAGCTGGACAAGCTGGCCATCGGCGGCGGCATGGCCAACACCTTCCTGTACGCCCAGGGGCACGACGTCGGCGCCTCGTACTGCGAAAAGGACCTGGCCGAGACCGCGCGCGACATCATCCGCCTGGCCGGTCAGAACAACTGCAAGCTCTTCCTGCCTCTGGACATCGTGGTGGCCGAGAAGCTGGCGCCCGGCGCCCCGGCCCGGGTTCGCCCCGTGGGCTCCATCGACGAGCACGAGCGCATCCTGGACGCCGGCCCGGAGACGGTGGAACGCCTGTGCCGCGCCATGGACAATTCCGAGACCCTGATCTGGAACGGCCCGCTCGGCGTTTTCGAGATGCCGCCCTTCGACAAGGGCACCATGACCGCGGCGCGACATGCCGCCGAACGCGCCAAGGCCGGGAAGATTGTGGCTGTCGCGGGCGGCGGTGATACGGTGGCGGCCCTGAATGCGGCCGGCGTCGCGGGCGACTTCACCTTCGTGTCGACGGCGGGCGGCGCGTTTCTTGAATGGATGGAGGGAAAGGAGCTGCCCGGCGTGGCGGCTCTCTCCCGATAAGAGACAGGTTGGGTTCCGATGGCCAGGATTACGCTTCGACAGCTCCTCGATCACGCCGCCGAGTTCGGCTACGGCGTGCCCGCGTTCAACATCAACAACATGGAACAGGCGCTGGCGATCATGGAGGCCGCGGAGGCCACCAACTCGCCCGTCATCATGCAGGCGTCCCGCGGCGCCCGGTCCTACGCCAACGACATCGTGCTGAAGCACCTGATCGACGCCATGGCCGAGATGTACCCGGACATCCCGATCTGCATGCACCAGGACCATGGGAACAACGAGGCGACCTGCGCCACGGCGATCCAGTACGGCTTCACCTCGGTGATGATGGACGGCTCGCTCAAGGCCGACGGCAAGACGCCGGCCGACTATGACTACAACGTCAAGGTCACCCGCAACGTCGTGGACATGGCCCACTGGGTCGGCGCCTCGGTGGAAGGTGAGCTGGGCGTGCTGGGCTCGCTCGAGACCGGCATGGGCGAGAAGGAAGACGGCCACGGCTTCGAGGGCAAGCTCGACCACAGCCAGCTGCTGACCGACCCGGACCAGGCGGTCGAGTTCGTGAAGGCCACCGAGGTCGACGCCCTGGCCATCGCCATGGGCACCAGCCACGGCGCCTACAAGTTCACGCGCAAGCCGGACGGCGACGTCCTGGCGATGAACGTGATCGAGGAGATCCACCGCCGCCTGCCGAACACCCACCTGGTGATGCACGGCTCCTCGTCGGTCCCGCAGGACCTGCAGGAGATCATCAACAAGTACGGCGGCGAGATGCCCCAGACCTGGGGCGTGCCGGTGGAAGAGATCCAGCGCGGCATCAAGCACGGCGTGCGCAAGATCAACATCGACACCGACAACCGCATGGCCATCACCGGCGCCATCCGGAAGGTGTTCGCCGAGAAGCCGGGCGAGTTCGACCCGCGCAGCTACCTGAAGCCCGCCAAGGAAGCCATGCGCAAGGTCTGCGTCCAGCGCTTCGAGGAATTCGGCACCGCCGGGCACGCCTCGAAGATCAAGGCGATCCCGCTGTCCGAGATGGCCAAGCGCTACGCCTCGGGCGAGCTGGCCCCGAAGATCGGCCTGACCAAGGTTGCGGCCGAGTAGCCTGCTGACAGCATCCGGCGCGGCGACGCGCTAGAAGGGGCCTCCGGAAACGGAGGCCCTTTTCATGTCCGCCATCCCCGCGCCGCCCCTCGCCGGGGGCTGCCGCTGCGGTCAGGTGCGATTCCGCATCACCGCCCCGCCGCTGCTCACCATGGCCTGCCATTGCACCGGCTGTCAGCGGATGAGCGCCAGCGCCTTCTCGCTCAGCATCGCCGCGCCGGCGGACGGCTTCGAGGTGATCGCGGGCGAGCCGGTGATCGGCGGCCTGCACGGCGCCATCCGGCACTACTTCTGCCCCTACTGCATGAGCTGGATGTTCACGCGTCCGGACGAAGTCGACTGGCTGGTGAACGTACGCGCCACCCTGCTGGACGACCCAAGCTGGTTCGCGCCTTTCATCGAGACCTACACCTGTGAGGCGCTGCCCTGGGCGAAGACGCCGGCCCGGCACAGCTTCGAGCGGTTCCCGGCCTTCGAGGACTATGAGCGCCTGACCCGTGAGTTCGCCGCCGGCTGAGGGTGGGACCCAGCTTGGCCGTCGCGCGTTGTTGCGACGATGGACGCCAGGACAGCCGCCGAGGAGAGCTATTTCAGAGGCCTCGCCCGCGCCGCCGCGGGGGCGCTGATCTTCGGCTTTCCCCTGCTGATGACCATGGAGATGTGGGCGCTCGGCGCACAGATGGGGCGTGGGCGCCTCGCCCTGTTCGTCCTCGCGACCGTGGCGGTGGCCTACGGCCTGTCGCGGTTCGCCGGCTTCCGGGACGACACGACCGCCTTCGACGACGCCCTCGACACGGCCGCCGCCCTGTTGGTCAGCTTCGGCGTCTCGGCGGGCCTGCTCCTGATGTTCGGCCTGGTCGGACCCGACACCGCGCCGCGCGAGGCGGTGGGCATGATCGCCGTCCAGGCGGCGCCGGCCTGTATCGGGGCGGTGCTGGCCAACAAGCAGCTCCAGGCCGGCCGGCAGGGCGCCCAGAAGGAGGACCGCGCCGGCTACCTGGGCCAGCTCTTTCTGATGGCGGCCGGATCGCTGTTCTTCGCCTTCAACGTCGCGCCGACCGAGGAGATGATCCTGATCGGCTTCCGGATGAGCCCGTGGCACGCCGTGGCCCTGGTGCTCCTGTCCCTGCTGGTGCTGCACGCGCTGGTGTTCACCGTCGGCTTCGCCGGTCAGCACGGGCACGAGAGCCACCTGCGGGCGTTCGCCCACTTCACGCTCGCCGGCTACGGCCTTGCGCTGGTGGTCAGCGTCTATGTGCTCTGGACCTTCGGGCGGCTGGACTCCGGGATGTCCGAGGCCGTGCGGGCGGTCATCGTGCTGGGGTTCCCGGCCGCGCTCGGCGCCGCCCTGGCCCGACTGGTGGTGTAACCATGGCGACCCGCAGACCGCCGACCCGCAAGTCCGCTCAGAAGCCCTCGCCGAAGCCGGCGCCTCGGACCCCGGTGGCGGAATGGACCGCCGCCACCCTGGGCCTTGTCCTCACCCTGGCGGTGATGGGCTACGCGCTGTGGGAAGGCGTCACCGACCGCGCCGGGCCGCCTGTCCTGACGGCGGTCGCCGAGAGCGCCGAGCCCAGCGCGGGGGGCTATGTGGTTCCGCTCGCCGTGCGCAACGACAGTCCGACCACCGCCGCATCGGTGGAGGTCACGGCCACCCTGGACCTGCCCTCGGGCCAGAGCGAGGAGCGCGAGGCGACGTTCACCTACGTGCCAGGCGGCGGCGAGGCGAAGGGCGGGGTGGTGTTCCGGAGCGATCCGGCGGCCGGTCGCCTGACGCTGACCGTGGGAGGCTACGAGGAACCCTGATCAGGCGGCGGCCAGCCGTTCGCCCATCAGCCGGTGCAGCAGGTTGATCGCCTTCAGGGGCCGGATCATCACCTTGAAGTGGGTGATCTGGCCGGCGTCGTTCCACGTGATGAGATCGACCCCGTTGATGGTGATCCCTTCGATCTCGCAGGCGAACTCCAGCACCGCCGAGCGCTCGGCATGCCATTCGTTGAGGTAGCGGAAGGTCTCGTTGTTGAGCACGCTGAGCGCGCCCATCAGGTACTTCAGGGTGATCGGCTTGCCGACCTGCGGCGTGTGGACCACCGGGCTCTCGAACACCGCCTCGTCAGCGAGTATGGCCTCCAGCGCCTTCGGGTCCTTGGACTTCACCAGTTCGTGCCAGCGCTCGATCACGGTCATGGGCGGCTCCCTTGCGGTTCAGGCTTCTGTTTCAGGTGCGCGGCGGGGGCGCAAGCGTCGAGCCTTGGGCTCGGGCGAGACCGCGCTACAATCGCCGCGCGTGGAGCGCCGATGGAATCCCTGGAAGTCATCGCACGGCCGCACTTCGAGAAGGCGGACCTGGCCTGGCTGACCGACATCCGGTCGCGCCGGGCGGGCAGCCGCGGGCCGCCGTACTTCACCCTGGTGTTTCCCGGGGCGGACCTGACGCCACAGGAGTTCGCCGCACACGTCCGGGCCGTCGCCGCCGGCGTGCCCCGTATTCGCTTCCGCCTGCGTTCGGCCATGGTCGTGCCCGAGCCGACGGTGGGGCGCTTCCACGTGTTCCTCATTCCCGACGAGGGGTTCGGCGCGATCCTGCGGCTGCACGACGCCCTTCACGCCGGGCCCCTGGAGCCGGCGTTGCGGCAGGAGACGCCGTACATTCCGCACATCACCGTCGCCACCAGCGCCGAACACGGCGCCGCGCGCAAGGTGGCCCAGGCGCTGAACCAGGGCGGGATCGATATCGCCGGCCACATCGAGGCGCTGGAGGTGGAGCGCCGGGCCGGAGACGTGGTCCGCAAGGTGGCCGACGCGCCGCTCGCCCGCGGCGGATGGTTCGGCTGAGGGGGCGTCGCGCCCGTCTTTGATCGGGATCAAACCGGACTGGCCGCTGGTGGCCCTAGCGTGGCCATATGACGGATGCTGTCTCCACCCTGCCGACGCGCACGCCCTATGAAGCCTTCGGCGGCGAGCCGGGTATCCGGCGGCTTGTGGACGCGTTCTACGACGTGATGGACGGCGATCCGGCCGCCGCGGGCATCCGCGCCATGCACGAGGTCGACCTGGAGCCGATCCGCACCCGCCTCACCGACTGGCTCACGGTCTGGATGGGCGGGCCGAAGGTCTATGCCGAGCGCCATCCCGGACGGCCCTGCATCATGTCGGCCCATGCGCCGTTCGCCATCGGGGCCGCCGAGGCCGACCAGTGGCTGGACTGCATGCGCAAGGCCATGCTGCTGGAGCCGCCGCCGGCGGAGTGGCGCGAGGCGCTGGACACGGCCTTCGCCCGCATGTGCCAGGGTCTGCGAAACGCCTGATCGCCTGAGTGACCGGGCTCAGGCCTCGATCGCGTTCCCCTTCATCTCCCGCACGAACAGCAGCCCGATCACGGCGGTAAACGCGGCCACGGCGATGGGGTACCAGAGGCCGTAGTAGATATCCCCCGTGGCCGCGACCATCGCGAAGGCGGTGGTCGGCAGGAAGCCGCCGAGCCATCCGTTCCCCAGGTGGTAGGGCAGCGACATCGAGGTGTAGCGGATCCGCGCCGGGAACATCTCGACCAGCGCCGCGGCGATGGGGCCGTAGACCATGGTCACGTACAGCACGAGCAGGAAGAGCAGGCCGACGACCGCGGGCTTGTTCACCTTCGCCGGATCCGCCTTGGTGGGATAGCCCGCCGTCTTCAACGCCTCGGTCAGCTTCGCCGTCCAGGCCTTCTTCTGGGCGTCGAACTCGGCCTTCGGCAGATCGAGCGCCTCCAGGCCGTCGAGTTCGACGCCCCCGACGACGACCTTGGCCTTGTTCGGCAGCAGGTGGGTGGGCGGCGGGAGGTTCACGTACGGCACGCCTGCATTGGCGAGCGCCGCCTTGGCGACGTCGCAGCCGGTCCGGAACGTCTGCTTGCCCACTGGGTCGAACTGGAAGTGGCAGTCCTGCGGGTTGGCGACGACCGCCACGGGCGCACGCTGGGCGGCGAAGGCCAGGTCGGGATTGGCCGCAGCGGTCAGCGACTTGAAGATCGGGAAGTAGGTGACGGCCGCGAGGACGCAGCCCGCGAGGATCACCGGCTTGCGGCCGATCTTGTCAGACAGCCATCCGAACAGGACGAAGAACGGCGTGCCCAGCGCGAGGGCGATGGCGACCAGGGTGTTGGTGAGCGCCCCGTCGACCTTCAGCATCTTCTCGAGGAAGAACAGGGCGTAGAACTGGCCCGTGTACCAGACCACGGCCTGGCCGGCGGTCAGACCCAGCAGCGCCAGGATCACGAGCTTGAGGTTCGACCACTGGCCGAAGCTCTCGGCGAGCGGCTTTTTCGAGGTCTTCCCCTCGTCGACCATCTGCTGGAACACCGGGCTCTCGTTGAGCCTGAGGCGGATCCACAGCGAAACGCCCAGCAGCAGGATCGAGACGAGGAATGGGATGCGCCAGCCCCAGGCCTTGAAGGCGTCCTCGCCGATGTTGGTTCGCACCAGCAGGATGACGATCAGGCTGAGGAACAGCCCGGCGGTCGCGGTGGTCTGGATCCAGCTGGTGTAGAGGCCGCGCTTTCCGGGCGGCGCGTGCTCGGCGACGTAGGTGGCGGCCCCGCCGTACTCGCCGCCCAGGGCCAGGCCCTGCACCAGGCGCAGCGAGATCAGCAGGATCGGCGCGGCGACGCCGATGGACTCGTAGCTTGGCAGCAGGCCGACGACGAAGGTCGACAGGCCCATCAGCAGCATGGTGATGAGGAACGTGTTCTTGCGCCCCCAGAGGTCGCCCAGCCGCCCGAATACGATCGCGCCGAAGGGCCGCACGGCGAAGCCTGCGGCGAAGGCCAGCAGGGCGAAGATGTAGCCGGTGGTCTCGTTCACCCCCGAGAAGAAGTGCTGGGTGATGAACCCGGCCAGCGAGCCGTAGAGGTAGAAGTCGTACCACTCGAACACCGTGCCGACCGAGGCGCCGGCCACGACCGTGGTGGTCGATCCCGCCTTCGCCCGTGCGCCCTCAGCCGCCGCCATTCCCGTCCCCCCGGTTCTGTTTGGAGGCGACGGTAGGGTGACGCCCTGACGGGAGGCAATGGCCGAGTTGGCTCAGCCGCGGCGGGCTCAGCTGTCGGGCAGTTCGCCCATGGCGCTTTGCAGGTAGTTGGCCTCGCCCAGACTCTTCACCAGCGAGAGCTGGGTCTCGAGGAAGTCGATGTGCTCCTCGGTGTCGGACAGGATCTCGACGAGCACCTCACGCGAGACGAAGTCGGCCGAAGCCTCGCACAGCTTGATGCCCTCGATCAGGGTCGTGCGGCCGCCGACCTCGACAGCGAGGTCCGCTGTCAGACCCTCGACCACGGTCTCGCCGATGGACAGCTTGTGCAGGTCCTGCAGGTTGGGCAGGCCGTCGAGGAACAGGATGCGCTTGATGAGCTTGTCGGCGTGTTTCATCTCGCCGATCGACTCTTCGTAGGTGATCTGGCCCAGACGCTTGAAGCCCCAGTTCTCGTACATGCGGGCATGCAGGTAGTACTGGTTGACGGCCGTCAGCTCGTTGGTGAGCACCGCGTTCAGCAGCCGGATGATCGCCTTGTCGCCTTGCACGTCGGAAGCTCCCTGAAGTCCTGGCGCGGAAGCTCGGGCCGTCCGCCGGCGGTGTCAAAGCCTATGTCTGCAAGTGAGTTGCGCTCGCCGAAAATCCGGCGGCGCGCAGCCTATTCGGCGGCGTAGCGCAGCACCTCGCGCTCGGCGTCGAGCATGGTGCGCATGTCGCAGACGCAGCGGGCGCACTGGGGGCGGGAATCGCAGGCCTTGAAGATTTCCGCTGGCCGGGACGCGCCGGCGGCGATGGCCGCGCGGACCTCGCGTTCACGGATGCCGTTGCAGTTGCAGACGTACATGGGGCGCGGAGGCTCCTGGCTGACCCTTTTCATGTAGCGTGTTGCGAACGCGTTTGCAAGTCATTCGCATGTGACCGGCGGTCGCGTGCGACGCGCAGTTGCCCGCGCGCCGGGCGGCGGTATGTAGGGCCATGAGCCCGCCGCCTTGCCGCCTCTACCTGATCACCCCGCCGCGGATCGACGACCTCGCCGCCTTCGGACATGTGCTGGCCAAGGCGCTGGACGCAGGCGACGTGGCGGCCCTGCAGATTCGCCTGAAGGACGCGGACGATGAGATCGTCGCGGCGGCCGTCGACGCCTTGGCGCCCATCGCCCAGTCGCGTGGCGTGGCGGTGATCCTCAACGACCGGCCGGACCTGGCGGCGAAGCTGGGCTGCGACGGCGTGCACGTGGGCCAGGACGACATGCCTCTCGCCCAGGCGCGGAAGATCGTGGGGCCGGACCGGATGGTGGGGGTGACCTGCCACGACAGCCGTCACCTCGCGATGGAGGCGGCCGAGGGCGGGGCCGACTACGTGGCCTTCGGCGCCTTCTTCCCGACGCCGACCAAGGAGGCGAAGACCCGCGCCGAGCCCGAGATCCTGTCGATCTGGCAGGAGACGATGGAGGTTCCTTGCGTCGCCATCGGCGGGATCACCGTCGCCACGGCGCGCGAGCTGGCGAAGGCGGGCGCGGACTTCCTGGCGGTGTCGGCGGGCGTCTGGTCGTACGGCGACGGGCCCGCCGCCGCCGTGAAGGCCTTCAACGCCGAGATCGCGGCGGGAGTCGCCGAGCGGGGCTGATCACTCGGGCGGGCCGTCGGAATATTCCGGCAGGCCCTCGGGCGTTCGGACGAAGGGATGGCGCGTGGCGGTGAACACCATCCGCTGGGGGGCGGGCAGCCCCTGGTCGGCGAAGCAGCCGCCAGCCAGGCCAACGATGCTGTCGTCCTCGTCCAGCGTCCACCATAGGGTCGTGCCGCAGCGAGCGCAGCGGTGAAGGGTGGAGGCGCCGCCGTCCGGGCGGAAGCTTTGCCCCTCGCCGGTCCGCGCCACGACCTGGTCGGGTCGGACGTAGACTGTGACGCCGTAAAAGGCGCCCGTGCGTCGCTGGCATCGGGTGCAGGCGCAACTGGAAACGAACACCGGCTCGCCCCGTACGGTGGCGGTGAAGTCGCCGCAGAAGCAGCGGGCGATGCGCGTCACAAGGTCCGGCATGGCGAGAGGGTAACGGGGCGGCTTGCCTTGGGCGAGCCCCGCCACTAGGTTTCGCGGCTTCTTTCGCCCGAGATCTTTTGACACCGTGAGCACTCAATCCGCCCTCCTGAAGGTGATGAGCGACGCTGCGCGCAAGGCCGCGCGCGGCCTCAACCGCGACTTCGGCGAACTCGCCGAGCTGCAGGTGGCCAAGAAGGCGCCGGCCGACTTCGTCTCGGCCGCCGACCTCAAGGCGGAGCAGGTGCTCTTCGAGGCCCTGACGAAGGCTCGGCCCGGCTACAGCTTCCACGGCGAGGAACGGGGCCTCATCGAAGGCACCGACAAGACCCATACCTGGATCGTCGACCCGCTGGACGGGACCACGAACTTCCTGCACGCCATCCCGCACTTCGCCATCAACATCGCGCTCGAGCGCGCCGAGGTGGGCGTGGTGGCGGCGGTCACCTACAACCCGATCACCAACGAGCTGTTCTGGGCCGAGAAGGGCAAGGGC
>JBKOYY010000069.1:0-7835 GCA_046725615.1 Pseudomonadota bacterium | reverse complement strand
GCCTGACGCCGGCCTGGCGCTGGGCGCTCTGCGCCGTCGCCCAGACCGGCGGCGCGGAGTTCCCCTGCGGCGTTGCCCGTCGGGGGAAGACTTTATAGACGCTCGGCGAACAAGGTGCGGCGTCCGGCCTGGACGCCCCTGCACGCGGACGGCGATGTTTCCGAAAGAGCGCGAACTCGACGAGATCCTCGACCTCACCTACGGGGCGGTCGTGCGCCCGCAGGCGTGGCGCGAGGTGGGCGAGCGGCTCACCGCGGTCTTCGGCGGCGTCGTGGCGATCTGCCGGCATGACGGCGAACGATCGGACATGCTCGCCTTCTCGAACGATCCCGAGGAGGCCGTGGCCTACCAGGCCTACTACGCCCGCTACGACGGCCTGCTGTCGCACCTGCAGGCCCAGCCGGCGCTCGACGTGGTGACGGAGTGCGACAAGCCCGACCTGCCAGGCGTCTTCCGCCACGACTACCTCGGTCGTCTCGGTCGGCCGCACATGATGTACGCCCGGACGGCGACACGCGACGCGGGCGACGTGGTCTTGGGGATCTCGCGGTCCCGCCGCGCGGGCGTGTTCGAGCCTGACGAACAGCGCACGGCGCTCGTACTGGCTCGGCATCTGGCGCGGGCGGCGGCGATCTCGGCCAAGGCCGGGCCGATCCTGGCCAATCTGCCGGCGCTTGAACGGGCGCTCGAGCACCAGGGGCTGGCGGTGCTGGTGGTGGACGCCGACGGACGGGTCCGGTCGCGGAACCGGGAGGCCGATCGCCTCGTGCGGCGCGGCCACCTGCGCATCGTTCACGAGCGGCTGTGCTGGAGCGACGTGGTGACTGAAGATTCCGTGCGCCGGGCGATCGCCTGCGCCTGGAGGCCGACGGGACGGATCGCCTCGAGCCTCCGCACGCGGGCGGTCTCGGGTCCCGGCCTGGAGATCGACGTCCTGCCGCAGGACGACGAGGCCGGCGCCGCGATCCTTGTGGTGCGGGCGCCTAGGGCGCCGGCGCGGACGGAGCGGATGGCGGCGGCCTATGGCCTGACGCCGGCCGAGGCCCGTCTGCTGGCGGCCCTGTCCGAGGGCGAGCGGCTGTCCGAATACGCCGACCGGGCGGGGGTCGCGCTGTCCACCGCCAAGACCCACCTGCGGGCCCTGTTCGGGAAGACGGGCGTGAACCGGCAGGCCGACCTCATGCGGTTGATCGCCGGCTCGGCGCAGTAGGGCGCCCATCGCGCGCGGAGGCGAGGCGCGGCATCGGCGCGCTTGACCGCCCCGACCGGCGCTCGCCAAGCTGGCGTCCGCGACTGGAGGTGC
Source organism: Pseudomonadota bacterium (assembly GCA_046725615.1). Classification (GTDB taxonomy): domain Bacteria; phylum Pseudomonadota; class Alphaproteobacteria; order Caulobacterales; family Caulobacteraceae; genus Phenylobacterium. The sequence goes on along the minus strand of JBKOYY010000069.1, from coordinate 6,532 downwards.
GGATGCGGTTCAGGGCCAGGCTCAAACGCGACTGGCGGTACTGGCAGGGGCTCAGCCGGACCCTGAAGCGGGTCAAGTCCATCGCCCGCGAGTCCGAAAACCTGATCTGCGACGACCTGCAGGCGGCGGTCGACCAGTGGCGCGAGCGTCCCGCCATGACGTTCGAAGGGCGCACGCTCACCTACGGCGAGCTGGACGCCATGGCCAACCGCTACGCCCACTGGGCCAAGGGGCTGAACCTGCGCCGGGGCCAGGTGGTGGCGCTCTTCATGCCCAACCGCCTGGAATACTTCCCGATCTGGTACGGCCTGTCGAAGGTCGGGGTCGTGACGGCGCTGATCAACAACCAGCTCGCCGGCCTGCCGCTGGCCCACTGCCTGAACATAGCCGGCGCCGCCCACGTTATCGTCGATCCCGACACCTCGCCGGTGTTCGAGCAGGCGCGCGCCTCGCTGGAGCGGCCGATGCAGCAGTGGGTGCTTGGCCCGGCGCACGGCGACCAGCGCGATCTCGCCCAGGCGCTGAAGAGCTGCTCGTCGCTGCCGCCGGACCGCAGTGTCCGCGAAGGCATGACCGCCGCCGACACGGCGCTGCTGATCTTCACCTCGGGCACCACCGGCCTGCCCAAGGCCGCGCGCATCACCCACATGCGCGCCCAGCTCTACATGCGCGGCTTCGCCGGCTCGACCGGGGCGAAGTCCACCGACCGGATCTACGTCACCCTGCCGCTCTACCACGCCACCGGCGGCCTCTGCGCCCTGGGCGCGGCGTTGCTCAACGGCGGCTCGGTGGTGCTTCGGCGAAAGTTCTCCGCCACCCACTTCTGGAAGGAGATCGTCGCCGAGGGCTGCACCATGTTCGTCTACATCGGTGAGCTCTGCCGCTACCTGGTGAACCACGAGTTCGACGAGGACGAGACCCGCCACAAGGTCCGCATGGCCTTCGGCAACGGGCTGCGGCCCGACGTCTGGCCGACGCTGAAGCATCGGTTCCGTATCCCCGAGATCCTCGAATTCTACGGCTCGACCGAGGGCAACGTCTCGATGTTCAACTTCGACGGCCGCGAGGGCGCCATCGGCCGCGTCCCCCGATGGCTGAAGAAGCGGGTCAATGTCCGGCTGGTCCAGTTCGACATCGAGACCGAACAGCCCGTCCGGGGGGCGAGCGGCCTCGCCATCGAGTGCGGCCCGGGCCAGGTGGGCCTGTGCATCGGCCAGATCGGCGGCGGCGACGCGCGCACCGAGTACACCGGCTATCTCGACAAGGCCGCGTCCGACAAGAAGGTGCTGCGCGACGTCTTTGCCAGGGGCGACGCCTGGTTCTCCACCGGCGACCTGATGAGGATGGACGCCGACGGCTACTTCTACTTCGTCGACCGGGTCGGCGACACCTTCCGCTGGAAGGGCGAGAACGTCTCCACGAACGAGGTCGCCGAACGCATCCAGGCGCTGCCGGGCGTGCAGGAGGCCACTGTTTATGGCGTCGCCGTCGAGGGCGCGGACGGCCGGGCCGGCATGGCGGCGATCGTCATGGAGGGGGCGTTCGATCCCGTGGCCTTCGGCGAGCACGTGTCCCGCGAGCTGCCGTCTTACGCCCAGCCGCTGTTCGTGCGCCTGCTGCCGGCCATGGACACCACCGGCACCTTCAAGATCCGCAAGGTCGACCTCGTCGCCGACGGCTTCGACCCGGCGAAGATCAAGGGGCCGCTGTTCTTCCACGACCCGAAGAAGGGCTACGTGAAACTGACCCGGGCGGTGCACGAGAAGCTGACGGCGGGCGCCATCAAGGTGTGAGGCGCTCCGTCAGGCGGAATCCCGCCGAAGGGGAAGCCGGATGCGGCAGACCAAGCCCGTCGGCTGGAAGTCCAGGCGGGCCTCGCCGCCGAGCTGGTCCTTGAGACTGCGTTCGATCAGCCGCGATCCGAATCCTCGGCGCGTCGGCGGGGCCACGGGCGGGCCGCCGGCCTCGATCCAGTCCAGCTCCAGCCAGCCCTGGCCGACCCCCCAGGCGATGGCGACCTGGCCGCCCGCCTGGGAAAGCCCCCCGTACTTGGCCGCATTGGTCGCCAGTTCGTGCAGCACCAGGCCCAGGGCCAGGGTCTCTGCGGACGACAGCTCCACCTCGGGTCCGGCCAGCGTGTACTGTTCGGCGGCGAAGGGGCGAAGCTCGGTCATCAGCACATCGCGCAGGCAGGCGCCGCGCCAGCTGCTGGCGGTCAGCAGGTCGTGCGTCGCCGAGAGCGCCAGCAGCCGCGACTCGAAGGATTCCCGGAAGGCCAGGGGATCGCTGGCGGAACGCAGGGTCTGGTGGGCGATCGCCTGCACCGTCGCCAGGCTGTTCTTCACGCGGTGGTTCAGCTCGTCCAGCAGCAGCTTCTGCTGGCGCTCGGCCCGCACCCGGTCGGTGACGTCGCTGCCTTCCACGAACACGCCCGAGACCCCGCCGTCGCTTCCCGGGATCGGCTGGTAGATGAAATCCAGGAACCGTTCCTCCAGCCCCGCGCCGGCCGTCCGCTGGAGCTGCACGCTGACGGCCCGTCCGATGTAGGGCTCACCCTGGGCCATGACGTTCAGGAGCAGGTCCACGAACCCCTGCCCTTCGACCTCGGGCAGGGCCTCGGCCAACGGGCGGCCGATCACCTGCCGGTGTCCGATGAGCTGCTGGTAGGCGCTGTTGACCAGAGTGAACCGCAGGTCCGGCCCGGCGAGGACCGCCATGAAGCCAGGCGCCCGCATGAAGAGGTCGCGCAGCCCCTCGGTCTCGCTCAGGAGGGAGCGATTCACCGCCTCCGCCTCGCGGGCGCGCATCAGCAGTTCCTTCTCGCCGGGCGCCGGCTCGCCGCCCGGACCGAAGGCCATGGTCTTCAGCTGCTGCAGTTCGGTCACGTCCACCGTGTTCTGGACGATGAACCGGGTGCGCCCGTCCGGCCCCAGCAGAGGCACATGCGCCGCCGACCAGTAGCGCATCTCGAACCCGCCACCGCGGCTGGCGGGGCGCTCGATGGGATAGGGGATCAGGGCGATCGAATGCGGCTGCCCGCTCTCGAGGACCCGCTCGAACGAGGCGCGCAGGCGCCGCCCTTCCTCGCCGGGGTTCGGAAAGGCGTCGAACAGATAACGGCCCAGCAGCTCCTCCGGACGCCGCTCCAGCACCTCGCAATAGGCGCGGTTCACCGCCACGTAGTTCAGGTCGCGGTCCAGAACCATGTGCGGGCTGGGCAACGCCTCGAACAGCGCGCCAAAGTCGGGCATGGCCGCGCCTGCCGTGTCGGCTTCAGTCTCGGCGCGCATCTGGCTCCTGTTCCCCCGGGCGTATGAATGCACAATGGCTACGCTTGTTCCCCGCGGCGGGGCCGGAATGCGGCTAATATGTTGCGCGACGCCAGGGGCGCCAGGCGATGCGCTGCGGTGTCGCGGTCCTGCAGGCTGTGGCGGACTCGCCTATATTGCGAGCCATGCTGGACGCCCCGCCCACATCGCCGCCCGAGCCCGCCCCCCTGAAGGGCGCTGCGCTCATCAAGGACGAGGTGAAACGGCTGCCGGATCGCCCCGGCGTCTACCGCATGATGGGCGAGGACGGCGAGGTCCTCTACGTGGGCAAGGCCCGCTCGCTGAAAAAGCGGGTGATCCAGTACGCCCAGGGCCGCTTCCATACCCAGCGCATCGCCCACATGGTCGACGCCACCCGGTCGATGGAGTTCGTCACCACCCGCACCGAGACCGATGCGCTGCTGCTCGAGATCAACCTGATCAAGCAGCTCAAGCCGCGCTTCAATGTCCTGCTGCGCGACGACAAGAGCTTTCCCGAGATCGTCATCCGGCGCGAGCACCCGGCCGCCCAGCTTCGCAAGCACCGCGGCGCCCACACCATCAAGGGCGACTACTTCGGTCCCTTCGCCAGCGCCAACGCGGTCAACAAGACCCTCAACACCCTGCAGAAGGCCTTCCTGCTGCGCTCATGCTCGGACAGCGTCTACGAGAGCCGCACCCGGCCGTGCATGCTGCACCAGATCAAGCGCTGCGCTGCGCCCTGCACCGGACTGATCTCGATCGAGGACTACGGCGGCCTGGTCGAGCAGGCCGAGGCCTTCCTGCGCGGCAAGTCCCGGGCGGTGATGCAGCGGCTGTCGGCCGACATGCAGGCCGCCTCCGACGAGATGGAGTTCGAGCGCGCCGCCCGCCTGCGCGACCGCATCCGCGCCCTGGCCTCGGTGGCGCAGGAGACCCAGATCAATCCCGAGACGCTGGAGGAGGCCGACGTCTTCGCGCTCCACGCCGAAGGCGGCCAGGCCTGCGTTCAGGTGTTCTTCTTCCGCGCCGGCCAGAACTGGGGCAACCGCGCCTACTTCCCCCGGGTCGACCGCACCGACGAGGACCCCGACGTCATGGGCGCCTTCCTCGGCCAGTTCTACGACGACAAGCCGATCCCCAAGCTCATCCTCGTCAATGTGGAACCCGCCGAGCGCGACCTGCTGGCCGAGGCCTTCTGTCAGAAGTCGGGCCGGAAGGTGGAGATCGGCCGGCCCCAGCGGGGCGAGAAGAGGCAGCTCGTCGAGCACGCCTATACCAACGCCCGCGAGGCCCTGGGCCGAAAGATGGCCGAGAGCTCGGCCCAGTCGAAGCTGCTGGCGGGCGTCGCCGAGGCCTTCAGGCTGGAGGGGCCGCCCGAGCGGATCGAGGTCTACGACAACAGCCACATCATGGGCACGAATGCGGTGGGCGGCATGATCGTGGCCGGCCCCGAGGGCTTCCAGAAGAGTCAGTACCGCAAGTTCAACATCAGGGGGACGGACCTCACCCCCGGCGACGACTTCGGCATGATGAAGGAGGTCCTGCGTCGCCGCTTCGGCCGGCTGGTGAAGGAGGAAGAGGCCGGCGAGGAGACCGTCCGCCCCGACCTCGTGCTCATCGACGGCGGGGCCGGCCAGATCGCGGCGGTGATGGAGGTGATGGCCGACCTCGGCGTCGACGACATCCCGGTGGTGGGCGTGGCCAAGGGCGTCGACCGCGACGCCGGGATGGAGCGCTTCTTCATTCCTGGCCAGGAGCCGTTCCGCTTCGACCATAAGTCGCCGGTGCTCTACTACCTCCAGCGCCTGCGCGACGAGGCCCACCGCTTCGCCATCGGCAGCCATCGGACCCGTCGGTCCATGGACCTGAAGAAGAACCCTCTCGACGAGATCGACGGGGTCGGTCCCGGGCGCAAGCGCGCCCTGCTGCACGCCTTCGGCTCGGCCCGCGGAGTCAGCCGCGCCAGCGTCGACGACCTTTCCAAGGTCGAGGGCGTCAGCCAGCAGCTCGCCCAGCGGATCTTCGACTACTTCCGGAAGTAAGGGGCGGGCCCGTGCGCCCGCTAAACGGGCGCCCTCTACACGCCGACGTTGAGATCTTGGCCGAACGCCGACATCTTCCGGCGCCGCTGACGTCTTCCGGACCGCTCCCATGCCCAAGTCTCGTTCCGCGCTGTTCGCGGCTCTCGTGGTGCTCTTCGTCCCGGCCCTCGCCATGCCTGCCATGGCCCAGACGACCGAGGCGCTGACGATCGCGGTGATGCAGAACGACCCGGCCGCCATCGACCGGGCGATCCGCGCCGGCGCCGACCCCCGCGCGCTCGGCCCGAACGGTTCGCCTCTGGCCATCGCCGCCATGTCGGGTCGGGCCCGCGCCGTACGCGCGTTGCTGGACCATGGGGCTGATCCCGCCGCGCCGGGCCCGAACGGCGGCAACGCCCTGACTTCCGCCTTTTTCGCGATGAACGGTGTGGCGCTGCTCGGCCGGGACGAGGCGCCCGACCCCGCCCGCCGCGCCGACGCGCTCGAGGTTCTGCGGTTGATCGCGGCCCGGAAAGTCGGGCTCGACACTCCGATGCGTCTCGGCCCCGCCACCTTCACCCCCCTTCAGCAGGCCGCCGAGGCCGGCGCACTCGACGTGGTCCAGATCCTCCTAGAGGCCGGCGCCAACCCGAACGCCGTGAACGGTGGCCGCTACACCGCCCTCGACTACGCCGTCGACCGCCCGCCGTCCTGGGCCGCCCTGCCGCAGAACCGCCGGGCCGACGTCGTCCGCGCCTTGCTTGCGAAAGGGGCGCGCCTGGACCGCGCCGGCGCAGACGGTGTCACGCCGCTCGCGCGCGCTCGCGCCGCCGGCGATCCCGAGATCCTGGCGGCGCTGGAGCGGCGCTGATCCGCGTCCCGGGCCCGCCGACCGGGGCCGGAAGGTCGCCCCGGCCCCGCGCTCGGTCCCCCGTGACCCCGGCTCCCTCTGCCCGGGCGTCTGCGCCCCTGTGACGGGGCTCTCCGTCCGGCGCGTACATGTTGGTGCGGGGGCGGTGCGTGGCCGCCGATCAGCTTTCAAATCCCCAATCGCAGAAGCGTAGCTGTAAACGAGGGCTCGAAGTCCTGCGCGCCGTGAATCTACGCCTGCTGAAAGGCAGAGCTTGTCTGTCTCGTATTGTGAAGCTTGTTTCAGGGTATTAGCGCGTTTGCTGATCTTGGCCGATTTTTGGCGATAATCTGCTTGCCAATGGGCTGCAT
>JBKOYY010000071.1:0-8957 GCA_046725615.1 Pseudomonadota bacterium | reverse complement strand
GATCACGCATCAGCGCCTTGGTCGCGCGCACCGCGGCCGGCGGCTTGGCGGCCACACCCTCGGCGGCGGCGCGGGCCCGGGCGCGCAGCTCGGCGGCGGGGACGGCGGCGTTGGCGATGCCCCACGCGGCGGCGGTCTTGCCGTCCACGGCCTCGCCCAGGGCGAACATCGAGAACGCCCGCGCATGGCCGATGCGGGCGGGCAGCAGCAGCGACGAGGCCGCCTCGGGCACCAGGGCGAGGTTCACGAACGGGGTGGTCAGCAGCGCGTCCTCGGCCACGAAGACCAGGTCGCAGTGCAGCAGCATGGTCACGCCGACGCCGACCGCTCGGCCGTGCACCGCGGCCACGATCGGCGCCTTGGCGCGCGCCAGGGCCTTCAGCAGCGGATTGCCATCCTCGCGCGCCGCATTGGCGCCGGTGTCGCCCGCGTTCACCGCCGCGAAGTCGCCAAGGTCGTTGCCGGCGGTGAAGATGTCGCCGTTGGCCTGGATCAGCACGCAGCGGATCGAGGGATCGTCCGAGGCCCGGTCGATGCCGTCGCCGAGGCCCTGGTACATGGCCCGGGTCAGGGCGTTCTTCTTCTCGGGCCGGTTGATCGTCAGCGTCAGGACGCCGCCGGAGAGCTCCGACAGGATGTGATCGGTCATGGAGTGTCGGGCCCTCCCGAGCCTCAAACGTTCGTTTGTCCCGACACTACAGTTAAGCGGCGGCGCGATACCAGTCGACGCCGTTCTCGTCCCGCTCGCGCACCGCCTCGCCGCGGGCCAGCAGGCAGTTGAGGTGCGCAAGGCTCTCGCCCGTGGCCAGGCCCAGCAAGCCCTCGTCGATCTTCCGGCGGAACAGCACGTGGAAGACGTCGACCACCCGCTTCGGCTCGGCCAGCAGGGCCCTGAGGCGGGTCAGGCCGCGCTCGTGACCGCCGACGAGGTGGTCGATCCGCGCGTGCAGGCCGCGGAACGGCTCGTTGTGCGCCGGCAGCACCAGGGTGTCGTCGGGAACACGGCCCTTGATGGCCGTCAGCGAGGTCATCCAGTCGGTGAGCGGATCGCCCTCCGGCTCGGTCGGGAACACGGACACGTTGGACGAGATCTTCGGCAGCACCTGATCGCCCGAGATCATCAGCTTCAGGTCGGGGCAGTAGAGGCTGCCGTGTTCGGGGCTGTGGCCCGAGCCGACGACCACTTCCCAGTCGTGGTCGCCGATGCGGATGCGCTCGCCGTCGACGATCCGCCGGTAGCTGTCGGGCAGGGCGTAGAGCCCACGGCCGAAGCCCCCGAACCGGGCGCGGTAGGTCTCCAGCGCCTCCTCGTCCCAACCGGCGCCGCGGAAGAAGACGATGGCGTCCTCAGGCGCCTCGCGGCCCGTATCGGCGGCGAGCGAGCGGCAGGTCACGAACTCGAGGCGGGTGATCCAGAGCCGGGCGTCGAACTTGCGGGTCAGGTAGCCCGACATACCGATGTGGTCGGGGTGCATGTGGGTGACGAACACCCGCGTCACCGGCTTGCCTTCCAGCGGTCCCTTCAGCGCCGCGCGCCAGGCGTTGCGGGTCTCCACCCCCGAGATGCCGGTGTCGACGATCGCCCAGCCGTCGCCGTCGGCGATCGCCCAGACATTGATCCAGGCCAGGGAGCCGCCCAGGGGCATCCGCAGCCATTTCACGCCGGGGGCGATGTCCACCGCCTCGCCGGTCTTCGGCGCCGACTCGAACGGATAGGTCAGCTTCGGCCGGTGGCTTTCCCAGCCGCCCTCTTCGATCCCGTCGCGCAACGCCGCCCACTCCCCACTGTTTCGAGGCATTATCCCGCGCGGACGCTGGGGAGGGCAAACGGCTATTGCGTCGCTCCCCTCTGCGCACCCGGTTGAATGACGCGGCGTCGCCGAGCTAGGCCTTCCGCAAACCACAAGCAAAGCGAAGGAGACGCCGTTGGCCACGCTCGAGGAACGTCCCGACACCGCCCTGGCCGCAAGGCTCGACCCGCTCCTCGACGCCGCCCTGGCCGAGGGACGCATCGCCGGCGCCGTCCTGCTGGTGGCCCGGGATGGCGCCCTCGCCTACGCCCGCGCCGCCGGCCAGGCCGACATCGAGGCCGGACGGCCGATGCAGCGGAACGCCATCTTCCGCGCCTCGTCGCTCACCAAGCCGATCGTCACCGCCGCGGTGCTGAGCCTGGCCGAAGCCGGCGTGATCGGCCTGGACGACCCCGTCGCCCGCTGGCTGCCCGACTTCCAGCCGAAGTGGGAGGGGCAGGCGCCGACGATCACCCTGCGCCAGTTGCTGACTCACACGGCCGGCCTGTCGTACGGCTTCATGCAGCCCGAGGACGGACCCTATCTGAAGCTGCGCGTGTCGGACGGCATGGACCAGCCGGGCCTGTCGTTCGCCGAGAACCTGAAGCGCATCTCCGACGCCGGCCTCACCTTCCCGCCCGGCGCGGCCTGGCTCTACTCCGTGGCGATGGACGTGCTGGGGGCCGTGGTCGAGGCCGCCACCGGACGCACGCTGGGCGAGGTGGTGGCCGAGCGAGTGACGAACAAGCTCGGCATGGCCGACACCGGCTTCACCGTCACCGATCGGGACCGGCTCGCTCGCGCCTATGCCGACGGACCGCCGCCGGTCCCGATGGGCGAGACCCACGTCGTGCCGTTCGCGGGCCTCTCGGGCATCCGCTTCGCGCCCGACCGCATTTTCGACCCCGCGTCCTTCCCCTCGGGCGGCGCCGGGATGGCCTGCTCGGCGCCCGACTTCATCACCTTCCTGGAGACCATCCGCCAAGGCGGCGGGCCGGTCGTCTCCGGCGAGACGGCGGCCGCGATGATGACCAACCAGACCGGCGAGCGGGCGATCGTCACCAGCGGCCCCGGCTGGGGCTTCGGGTTCGGCGGCGCGGTGATGCTCGATCCCGCGGCCGCGGCCTCGCCGCTGCCGGCGGGATCGTGGATGTGGGGCGGCGTCTACGGGCACAGCTGGTTCGTGGACCCGGCCGGCAAGACCAGCTTCGTGCTGATGACCAACACCTCGACGGAAGGCATGAGCGGCCAGCTCTCGCGCGACCTGATGGAAGCAGTGGCCAAGGCCTAGCTGCGCTTGTCCCGGGCGGGCGGGCGGTGCATCGTCCGGCCGCTTTCGGGGAGAGTGCTCATGTTCAGGTTCGCCACCGTCGCCGCCGTCGCGGCCTTGATGTCAGGTTCCGCGCTGGCCGCGCCCAAGGCGCCGGCAGACACCGGCGAGGCCGCCTTCCGGAGCCTCTACAAGGAACTGGTGGAGACCAACACCACCGGATCGGCCGGGAGCTGCACCCTGGCGGCCGAGCGCATGGCTGCGCGGATGAAGGCGGCCGGCTTCCCGGACGGCGACCTCGTGGTCTTCACGCCCGAGGGCAAGCCCAAGGACGGTGGCCTGGTGGCGACCTTCCCCGGCAAGGATCCCAAGGCCAAGGCGATCCTCCTGCTGGCCCATATCGACGTGGTGGAGGCGCGGCGCGAGGACTGGACCCGCGATCCGTTCGTGATGGTCGAGGAGAACGGCTTCTTCTACGGCCGCGGCGTGGCCGACGACAAAGCCCAGGCCGCCATCTGGACCGATACCCTGATCCGCTACCGGCAGGAGGGCTTCAAGCCCCGCCGTACGCTGAAGCTGGCGCTCACCTGCGGCGAGGAAGGCGGCGGCCAGGTCAATGGCGCGGCCTGGCTGGCGAAGAACCGGCGCGACCTGATCGACGCGGGGCTCGCGATCAACGAGGGCGGCGGCGGCGCCTTCGGGCCCGACGGCAAGCGCCTGACCAACACCATCCTGGTGGCCGAGAAGGCGCCGGTGACCTTCACCTTCGAGGTGACCAATCCGGGCGGACACAGCTCGCGCCCGCGCCCCGACAATGCGATCTATCAGCTGTCGGCCGCGCTCCAGCGGCTGGCGGCCTACGAATTCCCCGTCCAGTTCAACGACGGCAACCGCGGCTTCTTCCAGCGGATGTCGAAAGTGGTCGGCGGGGAGACCGGGGCGGCCATGGCGGCCATCGTGGCGAACCCCAACGACGCCGCCGCCAACGCCCTCCTCAGCAAGGACGTGAACTACCACGCCTACCTGCGGACCACGTGCGTCGCGACCATGCTGGACGCAGGCCACGCGGGCAACGCCCTACCCCAGCGCGCCCGGGCGACGGTGAACTGCCGCGTGCTGCCCGGCGTGCCCACCGAGGAGGTCCAGAAGACGCTGGAGCAGGTGGTGGCCGATCCCGGCGTGAAGATCACCGCCAGCCCGCGCTTCTTCCCGGAATCCAAGCCGCCGGCCCTGACGCCGGCGATCCTGGGCCCGATCGAGAAGGTCACCGCCCAGATGTGGCCGGGCGTGGCCGTGGTGCCGGTGATGGAGGCCGGGGCGACCGATTCCAGCTTCCTGAACGCCGTCGGCATCCCCTCCTACGGCATCTCGGGCCTGTTCTTCGAACCGGACCTGGGCGGCGTTCACGGCCTGAACGAACGCGTCCGCGTCCAGTCGGTGATGGAGAGCCGCGAGTTCCTCTATCGGCTGGTGAAGCTCTACGCCGACCAGAAGGACTGAGCCCTGAAGATCTGGATCGCCGCCGCGCACGACGCGGCGCATCGCAATGGCGGCTGGGCGTTCGTGAGCTCGGGCGGGGAGGCTGCGGGCTGGGCCGGCGGCGACCGCCGGACAACGCGCGCCCGCATGATCCTGGCCGGGTTCCTCGCCGCCCTGAAGGACGCGCCGGCCGGGGCGGCGCTCGCCGTCGTGGCCCCGCGCGCCGACGCCCTCGTCCTGCACACCCTGCTGAAGCCGCCAGCCGAGCCGCCGGAGACCGACCTCGACCTGCGCGCCGCCCTGGGCGCGGCGCTGGCCGGGCAAGACTGGAAGCTGGCGGTCGGCGATCCGGCCGCCGCCACGCCGCTGCAGTTCGCCGCCGCCTGGGCCGACCTCGCCAGCGACAAGGCCAAGATGGGCGGCGCGTTCACCGCCGCCATCCCGAAGACCAACCTGGCGAAGGTGAAGGGGCTGTAGGCGCTACGCCTGCTCGGCCATCCAGACCCTGAGCGCGCGGAGGAACGGCAACACCTCCCGGAACTCCTTCTCGGTGAAGCCCTCACGCAGCTTCTCCACCTTCGGGCGGATGGCGGCCATGGCGCGGTTGTAGGCCTCGCGCCCGTCGGATGTCAGGCGCACCCGCTTGCTGCGGCGGTCGCGCTGACAGGGCTCGATCGTCGCCAACCGGGTCGCTTCGAGGCGCTGCAGGGTGTTGGTGATCGCGCCCGGCGTCATCTTCAGCGCCTCCGCGATCTGCGCCGGCGTCAGGTCATCGCCGCGCCGCGCGATGAGGTTCAGGACCTCGTACTGCGGATAGGTGAGGCCGACGGGCAGCGAACGGGTGATCGCCACCCGGACGCCGTGCTCGATGAGGCTGATCTCGTCGAAGACCTGGACCTCGGGATGTTCCTCGATGACTGCGGCCATGCGCCGGCTCCTCCGAACCTGTCGGCGGGAGGAGCATATCGTTCAACATCGAACTATCTAGTTCAATATTGAAATATCAGCCCGACGCGACCGCGTCCCGCAAGCCCTTCCGGGCGAGCCCATCGGCCCGCTCGTTCAGCTCGTGACCCGCATGGCCCTTCACCCACCGCCAATGCACGTCGTGACGCGACCGGGCTTCGTCAAGTCTCCGCCACAGATCATCGTTCTTCACCGGCTTGCCGTCGGCCGTTTTCCAGCCGCGCCGCTTCCAGCCGTGGATCCACTCGGCGATGCCCTTCTGGACGTACTGGCTGTCGGTGTGCAGCTCGACCTTGCAGGGCTTCTTCAGCGCCTCCAGCGCCTGGATGGCCGCCATCAGCTCCATGCGGTTGTTGGTGGTGCCGGGCTCGCCGCCGCAGATTTCCTTCTCGGTCTGGCCGTGGATGAGGATCGCGCCCCAGCCGCCCGGCCCCGGGTTCCCCGAGCAGGCCCCGTCGGTGAAGATCATCACATGCGGCGTCACGCACCGGCTCCGAACAGCACCAGGTCGGGCGACGCGCGGTGGACGGCCAGCTTGCGCTCGTACTCCAGGGGGTCCTTGGGCTTCACCAGCGCTCCCGCCGGGGTCGCGCCCCAATCGTAGAGACGCGTGAGGAAGAACCGCATGGCGGCTCCGTGCGCCAGCACCGGCAGCGCGGCGCGCTCGTCATGGCCGAGCGGTCGGACCGCCTCATAGCCCGCCAGGAACTGGCGCGCCGCGGTGATGTTGAAACTGCCGTCCGGTTCGAAGCACCAGGCGTTCAGCGCCACGGCGATGTCGTAGGCGAACGCCTCCGTACAGGCGAAATAGAAGTCGATCGCGCCCGAGAACCTGCCCCCGGTGAAGAAGACGTTGTCCGGGAAGAAGTCGGCGTGGCAGACGCCGGTCGGCAGCCCGCGCGGCCAGCGCGCGGCCAGCATGGCCAGGTCGGCGAGGATCGTCTGCGAAAGGCCCGGCTTCAGCCCCTCCGCCGCAGCTTCCAGCCCCGAGAACATTCCGGCCCAGGCGGCCTGGCCAAGGTCGTTCGCGCGGCTCATCGGAAAGCCTTCGCCGGCCTGATGCAGGCCCGCCAGTCCGCCGCCGGCCTCGCGGCAGTGCGCCGCCGTGGGCCGGCGCACCGACAGGCCGTTCAGGAAACCGGTGATCGCGCAGGGCTTGCCGCGCACGTGCCGGATCAGCCGCCCTTGCCGGTCGGCCATGGGCTCGGACGACGGATAGCCATGCCGCGCCAGCCAGCGCATGAGTTCCAGGAAGTACGGCAGGTCGTCCGGGTTCGTGCGGCTCTCGTAGACCGTCAGGATGTAGCGCCCGGCCTCGGTCTCCAGAAGGAAGTTGGAGTTCGAGACCCCCTCGGCGATCCCCTTGAACGCGAGCGGCGCGCCCAGGTCGTAGTCGGCCAGCAGCTCGGCCAGCTCGTCGTCGGTGATGTCCGTATAGACCGCCATACCCGCCGCATGGGCGAGCGGCCGGAGTCGGTCAAGACAGGAGTTCTGTGCTAGCCTTCAAGCGGCCTCTTGGAGGGTTTCATGATTGCGTTGAAGGTCGAGAAGATCGGCGACCGGGCGGTGGTCGTCCTGAGCGAAGAAGCCCTGTCCGCCCTGCACCTGAACATCGGCGACACCCTGATGCTGGCGCCCTCGGGCGACGGCGCCTTCGCCGCCCTGACGCGGGAAGGCTGGGCCGAAGATCCCCATGCCCGCGGCCGCGCGTTCCTCAAGCGCTACAACCGGAGCTTCGACCAGCTGTGAGCGCCTAGGCTACCGCCCGCGGCAGCTTGAAGGTCACCGTCTCGCGCGCGGTGTCGATCTCCTCGACGGTGACGTCGAAGTGATCGGACAGCTTGTCGATGACGCCCTGCACCAGCACCTCCGGCGCCGAGGCGCCCGCCGTCACGCCCACCGTGCGCGCGCCGGCCACCCAGGCGAGGTCCAGCTTGCTGGCGTCGTCGATCAGGTGGGCCTCGGCCCCACTGCGCCGCCCCACCTCGGCCAGGCGCACCGAGTTCGAGGAATTGGAGCTGCCGATCACCAGCAGCACCTCGGAGCGGGCGGCGATCGCCTTCACGGCCTCCTGGCGATTGGTGGTGGCGTAGCAGATGTCTTCCTTGTGCGGCGCGGCGATGCCGGGGAACCGGGCCCGGAGCGCCGCGACGATGTCGGTGGTGTCGTCCACCGACAGGGTCGTCTGGGTGACGAAGGCGACGTTGGCGGCGTCGCGGGGCTGGAACGTCCCGGCGTCCTCGACGGTCTCGATCAGCGCCACCGCGCCCTCCGGAAGCTGCCCCATCGTGCCGACTACCTCCGGGTGGCCGGCATGGCCGATCAGCACGATCTCGCGGCCGGCGTCGTAGTGACGCTGGGCTTCCACGTGCACCTTGGAGACCAGCGGGCAGGTGGCGTCGAGGTACAGCATCTGGCGCGCCTTCGCCTCGGCCGGCACCGACTTGGGCACCCCGTGGGCCGAGAACACCACCGGCCGGTCGGCCGGGCACTCGTCCAACTCCTCGACGAAGATCGCGCCCAGAGCCTTCAGGCGGTCGACCACATGGCGGTTATGGACGATCTCGTGGCGAACATAGACCGGCGCGCCGTACTTCTCGATCGCCCGCTCCACGATCTGGATCGCCCGGTCCACCCCCGCGCAGAAGCCCCGCGGGGAAGCCAGGAGGACGGTGAGCGGGCGGCGGATCGACATGGCGCGGATCGTAGTGCGACGGACGCCGCTCCGCCAGAAGCCATCGGCCCGATTGGACGCGCCGGCGCGTGGCATCTCGGGAAATGACGTCGCCCGGAGCCGCAGGCGAGACCGGCGGAACGTCGACGACCCGTCTCAGTCGGGCTCGACAACGCCCAGCCGCCGCATGACGGCCGGAAAGAATGTAGGGCCGACCTGAACCTCCACACCGTCCACCAGAACGAGGGTCGCCAGCCCGCGACCGGTGCGTCGCACCTCACGCACGCGGTTGGGAGCCACGAAGGCGGACCGATGGACACGCATCAGGCGCGAGCCTTCAAGCTGGCGTTCCAGCGCCGCCATCGTCGTCCGGTGCATGAGACTGCGCGAGGCCGTGTGGAGCAGCACATAGTCCTTGGCGGCCTCTATCCACTCGATCTCGCGGAGCAGGACCCGGACGTGCCCGTGGCGCGTCTGCACCCAGATGCCTTCGGCGTCGTCGTCGTCGTCCGACTGCAGGGTCAACTGACTGCGCAGCGCCTGGCGCATCCGCGCCCGCTCGATCGCCTGACGCAGCCGGTCAAAGCGTACGGGCTTCAGCAGGTAGTCGGCGGCGTCCACCTCGAAGGCGTCCGCCGCGTACATCTCGAAGGCCGTCACGAAGACGATCTCGGGCCGCTTTCCCGGCGGGATGTCCGCCGCCACGCTGAGACCGTTCAATTCCGGCATCTGGACGTCCAGCAGAACCAGGTCAGGCTGTTCGGCGGAGATCATGGCC
>JBKOYY010000090.1:0-18222 GCA_046725615.1 Pseudomonadota bacterium | reverse complement strand
CCGAGTTCCTCTGCTTGGGGTACAGACCCCCGTTAGCATGCTCATGCTGAACGAAGGTCCCTAACGGATTCTCACCTGAGCGAATTTTTTGGGAGATCAGGCTTCGTTAACCGCTGCCCGGTATTCCCCCCATCATTGTTTCTCTAACAGGAGGTGGGGATGCAGAAAGCGATCTCTCTTATTGGTGGTATTGCTCTGAGCCTGGCGCTTACTGGCGCTGCCGGCGCCGCGTCGTTCCAGGAAAGCATGGCCAAGTGCCTGACCAAGAACGCGAACACGCGTGACGCCGCGACCGTGATGCTTCAGTGCACCGCGAACGGCGGCAAGCTCTCGGGCTGCTCGGTCGTTTCCGACAGCGCCCCGGGCAAGGGCTTCGACAAGGCCGCCCTGTGCGTGGCCGAGGCGATGCCGATCGGCGACAAGTCGGGCGACGTGAAGATCCCGATGCGGTTCCCGGGCGGCGCGTAAGCCCCGCCAAAAACCCAACACAGCGAAGGCGCCCCGCTCTGTGGGGCGCCTTTTCTTTTGCCTGCCGTTACGTCCCGGTCGCGCGCTGGCGCATTCCGAGGCTGGGGCCGGTCGGAATCCCTGCAAAATTCAGCTGCGACATTCCGCCGCCCCCGAAAGGCGGCCCTTTGCTGCATCCTGCCTGCGAGGGGGGCCGCTGCGAGGGATTGAATGGCGGCCACGACGCGCGAGGAGGCTGTTCAGAGCCAACTCGCCCAACAGATCGGCGCGGCGCTGCTGGGTGACCCCGGCGGCGATGGCGTCGTCGCGTGCGATCGCGAAGGGCGGATCGCCTACTGCGACGGTCCCGCCTGCGCGTTCCTGCAGGCCGGGCGCCGCCGGCTGCGCGGGCGCGACCTCTGCGACCTGCTGGTGGCCCTCGGCGACCGGACGCTGGAACTGCGCTTCCGCAGCGCCCTGCGCGACGCCGCGCCCGTGGAGTTCGTCGTCGCCCGCCCGGCCGCCGAGGACGAGTGGGTGGAGGTGCGCGGCCTGCCCACCGCGGCCGGCATGGTGTTCTTCCTGCGCGACGTCACCGCCCGAGAGCGCGGCG
Source organism: Pseudomonadota bacterium (assembly GCA_046725615.1). Lineage (GTDB taxonomy): Bacteria > Pseudomonadota > Alphaproteobacteria > Caulobacterales > Caulobacteraceae > Phenylobacterium. The sequence continues at coordinate 17,162 of JBKOYY010000090.1, read as the reverse complement.
AACGGTCGCTGCGGCGCAAGGAGCGTCGGCTCCGCGCGGCCAACGACAGCCTGCGCCTGGCGCACCAGTCCGCCCGCGCCGCCACCTGGGAGTGGCGTATGCCGCGCAACCTGCGCTGGCTCGACGTTGCGGCCGCCCGGGCGCTGATCGGCCTGCCGCCGGCGCTCAGCGACGACGAGGTGCTGGCCGACTGGCGCAGCTTCGTCGTGGACGAGGACCTGCCGGCCATCCTCGGGGCGCTCTCCACCCTGCCGGCGCAGGCGCGCGCCGAGGCGGAGTTCCGCGTGGCGGCGGCCGACGGCGGTCACCGCTGGCTGCGGACGACCGCCGCTGTGGTCGAACGGGGCGCGGACGGTGCGCCCGCCCGCGTTGTCGGGGTCACCCTCGACATCACTCAGCAGAAGATCGCCGAGGCCAAGCTCCAGCGCGAGGTGGACGAGCGGCGTCGGGCCGAACAGCGCCAGAAGCTGCTGATCCACGAATTGAACCACCGGGTGAAGAACATGCTGGCCACCGTCCAGTCGGTGGCGCGTCAAAGCCTCGGGCGGGTGGCCGACCATGCCTCGCTCGCCGACTTCGAGGAGCGGCTGATGGCGCTGGCCTGGACCCACGACATCCTGACCCGCGAACACTGGGCCGGCGCCTCGCTGCACACCATGGTCGAGCGCACCTTGGCCCCCCACGGGCGCGGCCGGGTCAACGTGTCGGGCCCCGACCTGCGGATCTCGCCGAAGATGGCGCTCGCGCTGGCGATGGGCGCGCACGAACTGGCGACCAATGCGGTGAAGTACGGCGCGCTGTCGGTGGAGACGGGGCGGGTGGACGTGCGCTGGCGGGTCTCGGGGCAGGGGGCGGTGAAGCAGCTCGTGCTCGACTGGCGCGAGACGGGCGGGCCGCGCGTGACGCCGCCGGCGTGCCGGGGGTTCGGCTCGCGCCTGCTGGAGCGCGGGCTGGCGCACGAGCTGGCCGGCGAGGTGGCGATCGAGTTCCATCCGGAGGGGGTGCGCTGCCGCATCGCCGCGCCGCTGGATCTGGAGCCCCAGGAGCCCGCGGACCTGCACCGCGAGCCGGCCGCCGACGCCCGCGGGGCCGACGCCCACTGACCCCGATCAGTCCGCAGGCGGGTGGAAGTCCGGGTCGACCCGCTGGATGAAGGCCTGCGCCGCCGCGGGGGCCCGCACCTTCCCTTCGTGGATGACGAACGCGTAGACCTCGTGCGGCGTCTCGGGCGGGCCGGTGCGGTCGATGGGCGTGAAGTCGCCCGGCACGCGCCCCTCCGCATAGGCCTTGAAACGATCCGCCCAGAGGTCGAGGTCGGCGGGGTCGTAGCCCGTCGGGATCTCGTCGTTGGCCGAGAGCAGGCGCAGGTAGACGAAGTCCGCGGTGATGTCGGGGATGAAGGGGTAGTTCTCGTTCTCGGAGTTGCAGATCGCCACGCCCCGCTCGCGGCAGAGGCCGATGAACTTCGGGTCGTTGAACGTGCCGTTCCGCACCTCGACCACGTGCTGGGCGGTCATGTCGCCGACCTTTTCCGGCAACAGGTCGAGGAAGCCGGCGAAGTCGTCGTAGTCGAACTTCTTCGTCGGCATGAACTGCCAGAGGATCGGCCCCAGCCGGTCGCCCAGCTCGGTCAGGCCCTGGCCGAGGAAGATGGCCATGCTGTCCTTGCCGTCGGCGAGCACCTTGCGGTTGGTGCAGTAGCGCGAGGCCTTCACCGAGAACTTGAAGCCGTCGGGCGTGGCGGCGCGCCACTTGGCCCAGCTGTCGGGCTTGAAGCTGGAATAGTAGGTGCCGTTGATCTCGATCGCCGTCAGGCGGCGGCTGGCGTATTCCAGCTCTCGCGCGTGCGGCCACTTGGCCGGGTAGAACACCCCGCGCCACGGCTCGAACGTCCACCCGCCGATGCCACACCGGATCCGGCCCGCCTCGGCCATGCTCGCCTCCTCGACGCTTGCGCGCGGAAGCTAGCGGCGAACCGTGTTGTTCTCAAGATGTTCTGGCGGCTCGGTGCGAGCGCCCCCGGCCGTGGTGACGTATCGGCCGGGGGCGTCCGGGCGGGCATCGAGGGACAGTGAACTAAGCCCGCCGACTGCCAAGCGGCCAAGCTTCTCCACAGTTCCCAGCGCTGCCGTAGAACGCGAACTTGTTTTCGACTCTACCTTAACAGCGGCTACTTCCGCTGGGCGGCGGTCTCGTCGCGCTTGGCCTTGAACTCGGCGCCGGCCTTCCATTCCGGCCAGACCTTGCTGTTGGCCAGCTTCTGGCCCAGCTCCAGCAGGAGTTGTCCGTCGGCCAGGGCGCCGTCGGGCTTCCAGGTCGGGTCGAAGTTGTCGGCCGGCTGGTGGTAGCGCTTGTTGGTGTACTCCTCGGCCTGGGCGAGGCCGGCGGCTGTGCCGCCGTCCACCAGATCCTGGCCGCTGCGGTACGAGATCGCGGGCACGCCGGCCTTGGCGAACGGGAAGTGATCCGAGCGGAAGAAGCTGCCCGCCTCCGGCCGCTGGTCAGGGCTGAAGTAGCGGCCCTTGCTCTTGCCGACCGCGATCAGATCGTCCTGCAGCGTCAGCGGCGCGTCGCCGGCGGTGGAGAAGTTCTTGGCCGGCGCGCTGGCCCCGCCGTCCAGGTTCAGCACGCCCACGGTGGATCCCAGCGGATAGAGCGGGTTCACCACATAGTACTCCGAGCCCAGCAGGCCCTTTTCCTCGGCGGTGACGAACAGGAAGCCCACCGAACGGTCCGGCTTCGGTCCCTTGGCGAAGGCGCGGGCGATCTCGAGGATCATGGCCGTGCCCATCGCGTTGTCGACGGCGCCATTGTAGATCTTGTCGCCACTGGCGTCCGGCAGGCCGACGCCCAGGTGGTCCCAGTGGGCGGTGTAGAGCACGTGCTCGCCCGGCCGCTTGGCGCCGGGGACCATGCCCACCACGTTCTTCGACACCACCTTCTGAGCGTCGATCGCGTAGTCGGTGGAGAAGGTCACGCCCTTCAGCTCCACCGGCTTGAAGTCGCGCGTCTGCGCCTGCTTCTTCAGCGCCTCGAAGTCCAGGCCGGCGGCCGACATCAGCCCGGCCGCGACGTCGCGCTGGACCCAGCCCTCGAGCGGCGCGTGGGCTTCCAGCGGATTCTTGCGGATGACGTCGAAGATCTCGTTGGTGTTGGAGTTCTTCACCGTCGCCCAGCCGTACGAGGCCGGCGCGGTCTCGTGGATGACCAGGAAGCCGATGGCGCCCTGGCGGGCCGCTTCCTCGAACTTGTAGGTCCAGCGGCCATAGTAGGTCATGGCCTTGCCGCCGAAGTCGCCGGTCCCGGTTTCGAAGTCGGGGTCGTTGACCAGCGCCAGGGCGACCTTGCCCTTCAGGTCCACGCCCTTGAAGTCGTCCCAGTTCCGCTCGGGCGCTTTCACGCCGTAGCCGACGAAGACGATCGGGGCGTCCTTGACGGTCAGTCGGTCGGCGCCGGTCTGGCTCGCGCGGATGGCGATCTGCTCGCCCTGGGTCCAGGGCTGGACCTGGCCGTTGACCGTGACGCTGGCGTTGACGGTCCCCTGGGTCCGGAAGCGGGCCAGCGGCACGTCCTGGGTCCAGGCGCGGCCGCCGCCGGCCTGCGGGTCGCCGCCCGGCTGCACGCCGGCGGCCTTCAGCTGCTGGATCAGATAGGCGACCGTCTTCTCCTCGCCGGCGGTGGCCGGGGCGCGGCCTTCGAACTCGTCGGAGGAGAGCACCTTCACGTCCTGCACCACGCGGGTGGGGTCGAGGGCGGGCGTCGCGGCGAAGGCGACGGAGGCGATGACGGAAAAGGCCGCGGCGGCGACGAGAACGCGTTTCATGGATCTGCTCTTGGGGGGAGGCGTGGAAGCCGGCGACCCTAAGGGCTTCCGCGGCCGTCCGCTAGGCCGCCGCGCGGCGGGCCTCGATCAGGGCCCCGATCCCGTCGAGCACCACGCCCAGGCCGAAGCGGAACCGCCACATCGGGTCGGCGAAGACCTGCCTGTCGGCCCCCCGCCAGGCCTCGCCGAGGCGCAGCAGGAAGGGGAATGTGGCGGGGTCCAGGCGCGCCTTGATCGCCGGCTCGGTCTCGGCGAACCACTGCTCGTCGGTCAGGCCGCTGGCCCGCTCGGCCTCGCGGGCCTCCCGCGCCTGTTTCAAGGCGCCCAGCAGGAAGTGGTGGAGCACGTCGATCACCAGGTCCTTGGTCAGCTCGTCCAGACCCGTGGCGTCCAGGATCCGCAGCGCGGCCTCGTGCCGGCGCAGCAGGTTCGGGCCCAGCGGCGGGCGGTGCATCGCCAGGTCCAGCGTCCAGGGATGCCGCTCGGAGAGGGCCCAGCGTTCGCAGGCGATGGCGGTCAGGCAGTCGCGCCAGCCGCGGCACTCTGCCTCGACGTCGCGCACCTCGCCCAGCACGCGGTCGAGCATCAGGTCGACCAGCTCGGCCTTGGACGGGACGTAGGTGTAGATGGACATCGGCGAGACGCCGAGCTCGACGGCGATCCGGCGCACCGAGATGGCGGCCAGCCCCTCGGCGTCGGCCACGGCGATCGCGGCGGCCACGACCTCGTCCACCGAATAGCGCGGCTTGGGGCCACGCCGGCCGGGCTCGGCCGCGCCCCAAAGGAGGTCGATGCGGCGCTTGGGGTCCGCCCCGCTGTTGGTGTCCTGGGTCATCGTCGTCGCGACATTACCAACAAAACACTTTACATCATACGGAGTTTGCGCGAGACGGCTTGACGCACGGTGACCGCCAAGAGTCGCCGGCGGAGGCGACAAACGGGTGGTGGGCCTGCGCAACGATTGCGCCGGGGGTCCAAGTCCTGTTCAACAACGCCGGTCTCTCTAGCCTGTCACCCATGCTCCGCCGCCCTGGCCTTTATCCCGTCCTCGCTTCCGCGCTGGCCCTGGCCGCGTGCGCGACGCCGCGCGCCGCGGACGTGAGCCTGCCCGCCGCGTTCGAGGCGCCCGCCGGCGCCCCCGCCGGCGCCCTGGCGCTCGACACCTGGTGGACCGCCTACGGCGATCCCGAGCTGACGGCGCTTGTCGAGCAGGCCCTGGCCCGCAACCCGGATATCCGCACGGCCCGCGCGCGCCTTGACGAGGTCAAGGCGCAGCGCACGAGCGCCATCCTGCAGTATTTGCCCCAGGGGGATGCAACCGGCTCGGCCAAGCGCACGACGACCGAGCAGCTCTCCGGCGTCCGCGCCAGCATCCCCGGCTTCTCCACCGACGGCACGTCCGAGCAGTACGCCGCGAACTTCAATGTGAGCTGGGAGATCGATCCCTTCGGCCGGGGCTTCGTCGCCTACCGCGCGGCCGACGCCGAGGTCGACCGGGTCCGGTTCGCCTACGAGGTCACCCGCGCCCAGCTCGCCGCCAACACCGCCGACGCCTGGTTCCAGGCCAAGGGGCTGGCGATCCAGCTGGCCGACGCCCGCGAGACCGCGCGCATCCAGAAGGACCTTTACGACATCGCCACCCGCCGCGCCGAACTCGGCCTGGCGGCAGGCTCCGAGCCGGACCGCGTCGCGGGCGACCTCTCTCAGGCCCAGGCGCAGGTCGCCGCGCTGGAGGCCCAGCTCCAGGTCCAGAAGCGCGCCATCCTCGTCCTGACCGGCCGGGTGGTGGAGCCGACGGCGAACATCGTCGCGACCCCTGCCGTCGGCGAGGCGCCGGCGGTTCCGGCCGCCCTGCCCAGCGACCTCCTGCAGCGCCGGCCCGACGTGCGCCAGGCCCAGGCGGCGGTGCGCTCGGCGGCCGGCCAGCAGCGGCTGGCGCAGCTCGCCTTCTTCCCGACCTTCACCCTGTCGCCCGGCCTCGGCTGGTCGCGCATCGAGCAGCCGGGCTTCACCTCCGAGACCCAGAACTGGTCGATCGGCGGCTCGGTCATGCAGCCGATCCTGTCGATCCCCCGGCGGATGCAGGACCTGAAGGTCCAGAACGCCCGCGCCGAGCAGGCCGTCACCGCCTATGAGAAGACGGTGCAGACCGCCTTCCAGGAGGCGGAGGGCGCGCTGGTGAACCTCGACGCCGACCGGCGCCGCGTGGCGCTGCTGACCGACGGCGAGGCCCGCGCCCGGCGGGCCTATGACGCCGCGCGGCAGGCCTACGCCCGCGGCCTCACCGACCTTTCCTCCACCCTCTCGGCCGAGCAGGCCTGGCGCGCCGTGCGCACCCAGCTCACCTCGGCCCAGGTCCAGTCCCTCCGCCGTTCCGTCCAGGCCATGAAGGCCATCGGCGGCGGCTGGCCGGCCGAGGCCTACGCCGCGAAATGAGACGAAGCATGAAGCTCGCCACGCCCCTCCTCCTCGCCTGCTGCGCCGCGCTGGCGCTGGCCGGGTGCAAGAAGCCGCCCGTCACCCAGACCGAGGCGCAGCGCGCCCGCGCGGTGACCGTCGCGCGGATCGAGCCCCGACCGATCGTCGGCTCGCTGACGGCGTCCGGGTCCCTCACGCCCCGCGAAGAGGCGGCGGTGGCGCCCGAGGTGTCCGGCTACCGCGTCGCCCGCGTCCTCGCCGAGGTGGGCGACTACGTCCGTGCGGGCCAGACCCTCGTGCAGCTCGACCCGACCCTGCTGGAAGCCCAGATCGCCCAGGTCCAGGCCCAGGCGGCCCAGGCCGAGGACCAGGCCAAGCGGGTCTCGGGCCTCGACGGGACGGGCGTGCTCAGCCAGGAGCAGATCGCCCAGCGCCGCTACCAGGCCGAGATCGCCCGCGCCAACCTGCGCCAGCTCCAGACCCAGCGCCGCAAGATGGCGGTGACCGCGCCGGTCTCCGGCCTGATCCTGGAGCGCAACGTCCGCCCCGGCGACATGTCGGCCATCACCGCCACCCCGTGGTTCCGGATGGCCCGGGACGGCCAGGTGGAGCTGTCCGCTGACCTCGCCAGCGACGATCTGGCTCGCGTCCGCGTCGGTCAGACGGCCTCCGTCACTCTGCCGGGCGGCGCCGTCGTGCAGGGCCGCGTGCGGCTCATCAGCCCGCAGATCGATCCGCAGACCAAGCTCGGCGACGTCCGCATCCTGCTGCCGGTCCGCGCCGACATCCGCTCGGGCGGCTTCGGCCGCGCCGTGTTCTCCGACGCTTCCGCCAACGTCCTGGCCGTGCCCGAGACGGCTGTCCGCTACGACGCCGACGGCGCCAGCGTCATGGTCGTCGGCGCCGACAACCGCGTGAAGCGCGCGCCCGTCCAGACCGGCGCCCGCGGCGGCGGACTGGTGCAGATCGTCAAGGGGCCGCCGGCCGGCACGCGCATCGTCGCCAGCGCCGCCTCCCTGTTCCTCGACGGCGACCTCGTGCGGCCGGTTGAAGGGCCCGCCACGGGCGCGGCTCCGGCCAAGACGGCGGCCGCCAAATGAGCGAGCCCAAGGGCCACTTCGCGATCTCCGCCTGGGCGATCCGCAATCCGATCCCCGTGGCGGTGCTGTTCATCGGCCTCGTGATGGCGGGGCTGATCGCCTACTCGGGCCTGGCGGTCAAACAGTACCCCAACATCCAGTTCCCGGTGGTGGCGGTGACCGTCACCCAGAGCGGCGCCGCGCCCGGCGAGATGGAGACCCAGATCACCCGCCCGGTGGAGGACGCCATCGCCGGCGTCACGGGGGTGAACAACATCTCCTCGGTGGTCACCCAGGGCGTCTCGACCACCTCGGTCGAGTTCGAGATCGGGGAGAACATCCAGAAGAAGACCGACGAGATCCGGTCCAAGATCGACCAGGCGCGGGCCCAGCTCCCGCGCGACATCGACGAGCCGCAGGTCACCCAGGTCGAGGTCGACTCGGCCGCGCCGATCCTGACCTACGCGGTGTCCGCCCCGACCATGTCGGAGGAGGAGCTCTCGTGGTTCGTCGAGGACACGGTGGCCCGCGTCCTGCAGACCGCCAAGGGCGTGGCCCAGGTCGGCCGCGTCGGCGGGGTGGCGCGCGAGATCAACGTGGTCGTCGATCCCGACCGCCTGGCGGCCCGCGGCCTGACGGCGAGCCAGGTGAACAATGCCCTGCGCGGCTTCCAGCTCGACGCCCCCGGCGGGCGCGTGCTGGTCGGCGGCCGCGAGCAGACCCTGCGGGTGCTCGGCACGGTGAAGACCGTCGAGCAGCTCCGCGACCTCACCATCCCCACGGGCGGCGGCGGCTTCGTGAAGCTGTCGGACGTGGCCGACGTCGGCGACGGCGCCTCCGAGGTCCGCGGCTTCGCGCGCCTGAACGGCCGACCGGTGGTGGGCTTCCAGGTCTCCAAGACCAAGGAGGCCAGCGACGTCGACGCCGAGGACGCGGTCATCGCCAAGCTCGGCGAGATCGAGAAGGCCAATCCCGGCGTGAAGTTCTCCAAGATCTTCTCGTCGGTCGAGGAGACCCGCGCCAGCTTCCGCGCCACCCAGCACGTGCTGGCCGAGGGCATGGTCCTGGCCGCCGTGGTGGTCTTCTTCTTCCTGCGCGACTGGCGCGCCACGGCGATCACCGCCCTGGCCATGCCCATCTCGCTGATCCCGACCTTCTTCGTGATGAAGATGGCTGACTTCTCGCTCAACATGGTCACCCTGCTGGCCCTGACCCTGGTGATCGGGATCCTCGTCGACGACGCCATCGTCGAGATCGAGAACATCGAGAAGCGGGTGGAGCGCGGGGCGCGGCCGTTCCAGGCAGCGCTGGAAGGGGCCGACGCCATCGGCCTGGCCGTCGTCGCCACCACCATGGCCATCGTCGTGGTGTTCACCCCGGTGAGCTTCATGCCGGGCATCCCCGGCCAGTTCTTCCGCGAGTTCGGCCTGACGGTTTCGGTGGCCGTGCTGTTCTCGCTGGTCGTGGCGCGCCTCGTCACGCCGCTGATGGCCGCCTACTTCCTGAAGGCCAAGCCGCACGCCAAGCCGCGCAAGCCGTTCGAGGGGTTCTACCGCCAGGCGCTGGAGTGGGCCCTGGCGCACCGGATCGTCGCCTCGATCGTGGGCGGTGTGATCTTCGTGGCCTCGCTCGCCCTGGTCCCGATGCTGCCGCAGGGCTTCCAGCCGGCCGGCGACCCCGATTACCTCTATGTCGACATCCAGGGCCCGCCCGGCGCCACCGCCGCCGACATGGAGGCGACCGCCCAGCGCATCGACGCGCTGTTCCGCAAGCAGCCCGAGGTGACGAACGTCTTCGTCCAGATCGGCTCCACCGTCTCCAGCTTCGGTCCCGGTATGTCCGTGGGCGGCGGCGACCTGCGCAAGGGCACCGCCACGATCCTCCTGCGGGCCGATCGCGGGGCCAGCGGCGACGAGATCCGCGACCGCCTGCGCGAGGAGCTGCGCAAGATCCCCGACGCGCGCCTCGGCTTCCTGAACTTCGAAGGCGGCGCGGGCTTCCAGCAGATCCTCACCGGCGACAATCCGGAGAACCTCGAACGGGCCGCGCTTGAGCTGGAACGCCAGATGCGGACCCTGCCGCAGGTGGCCGACCCGAAGCAGTCCAACCCGCCGGTGGGTCCAGAGATCGTCATCCGTCCGCGCGCCGACGAGGCCGCTCGCCTGGGCGTCTCGTCCGACGCGATCGCCAGCGTCGTCCGCATCGCCACGGTGGGCGACATCGACGCCAACGTCGCCAAGTTCAACGAAGGCGAGCGGCGGGTGCCGATCCGCGTCCGGCTCCCGGCCAGCGCCCGCACCGACCTGCAGCGCCTGCGCGACCTGCAGGTGCCGACGGCCGGGGGCGGCACGACCACCCTGGGCAGCGTCGCCGACATTTCGTTCCAGGCCGGCCCGGCCCGGATCGACCGCCTGAACCGCGAGCGGCGGGTGACCGTCCAGGCCGAGCTCAGCGGCGGCTACCAGCTCGGCGAGGCGCAGAAGGCCGTCAACGGCCTGCCGATCATGAAGACGCCGCCCGAGGGCGTGCGGCCGGCGGCGATCGGCACCTCCGAGGCCATGGCCGAGCTGTTCGGCGGCTTCGCCACCGCGATCTTCGCCGGCGTCGCGATGATCTACGGCGTGCTGGTGCTGCTGTTCCGCAGCTTCTTCAAGCCGGTGGTCATCCTCTCCGCCCTGCCCCTGGCCGTGGGCGGGGCGTTCCTCGGCCTGCTGGCCTTCAACCTGTCGCTCTCGATCCCGTCGCTCATCGGCTTCCTGATGCTGCTGGGCCTGGCGGCGAAGAACTCGATCCTGCTGGTCGAGTACGCCATCGAGCGCGAGCGCGAGGGCATGAGCCAGCACGAGGCCCTGATCGAGGCCTGCCGCGAACGGGCCCGCCCGATCGTGATGACCACCTTCGCCATGGCCGCCGGCATGCTGCCCACCGCCCTGGCGCTGGAGAAGGGCGCCGAGTTCCGCCAGCCCATGGCCGTGGCGGTGATCGGCGGCCTGATCACCTCGACCGTGCTGTCGCTGGTCCTGGTCCCCGTGGTCTATCGCTTCGTCGACGACTTCGAGAGCTGGCTGCGGCCCAAGCTGGCCCGGCTGGTCACCCCGCGCGAGGAGCCGCGGCCGGTCGCGCCGGAGGATCGCCTGTAGGGGCCTGCGCCGCCCGGTGGCGCTTGGAAGCGCCTAATTAACGGGCGCCATTGCATCTTTGCCGGATGCAAGGCGCCCAGACCCCTGCTGCGGGCCCCGCCGATGGCGGGCCGACCCTGGCGTTCGTGGAGAGCGCGGAGCGCGCCTATCGGCTGACGCTGCTCGGTCTCGCCACCCCGCTGCCCGTGGTCCTGTTCTTCAACCTGGTGACGGCTGCGGCCGCCGCCCTGATCGGCTCGCCCGTCATCGCCGGCATCTGGCTGGCGGTCTCGTTGACCTACGACCTCGGCGTGATGGCGCTGTTCCGTCGCTGGAGCGCCGCCGTCGACGCCACGCCGGACGCGGTGGGCCTGCGGCGCCTGACGGTCACCAGCACCCTGCGCTCCGCCGGCTGGATCGCGGCGCCGAGCGCGGTGGTCCTGCACCACCCGACGCCCGCCGGCTACGCCTTCTTCGCGATCACCGTCGGCTCGCTGGCCTGCACCGCCGCCTCCACCGGGTGGGCGTCTCGGGGCGTCTGGTTCGGCATGGCCGCGCCGCCGATCGCCGCGGCGCTGCTGCTCGCCGCGTCCGCGATGGATCCGCGGGCCGCCGCCGGTCTCGCCCTGGCCGTCGCCGCCTTCGTGGCCACCGCGATCCTGATCCGCCTGGCGACCAAACGCCTCGTCGGCGAAGCCGTCGCGGCCAACGAGCGCACCCGGTCGGTGATGGACCAGCTTCAGGCCGCGCTCGACCGGTCCGAGGCTGCCGAGCGCGCTACCGCCCGTTCGGAGGAGCGCCTGCGGCTCGCCATGGCCATGGCCGACATGCACGTCTGGGAGCTGGACTACGACCGGCGCGAACTCATCAAGGCCGGCGCCGAGGACACCTTCTTCAGCGAGCCCAAGACCTTCGACGACCTGGCGGGCGACATCTACGGCGCCGTCGACGAGCGCGACCGCGAGCGGGTCAAGGCGGCCTGGCGCGACCACTTCCGGTCCGATGCGCCCTTCCATCCGGAATACCGGATCGCCCGTTCGGACGGGCGCGAGGTGTGGGCGCGGCTGGCGATGAACCTGATGAACCACCCCGACGGCCGGCCGATGCGGTTGGTGGGGGTGCTGCAGAACATCACCGACCGCAAGCTCGGCGAGCAGCAGCTGCGCCAGGCCAAGGAGGAGGCCGAGGCGGCGAACCGCACCAAGAGCCAGTTCCTGGCCAACATGAGCCACGAGATCCGCACGCCGATGAACGGGGTCATTGGCATGAACGAACTGCTCCTGCGTACGCCGCTCACGCCCGACCAGCGCAAGTTCGCCGAGGCGGTCCGCACCTCGGCCGACGCCCTGCTGGATCTGATCAACGACATCCTCGACCTCTCCAAGCTGGAGGCCGGCAAGGTCGAACTGGAAGCCATCGACTTCTCGCTCTCGGGCCTGGTCGAGGACGTGGCCGAGCTGCTGGCCCCCAAGGCCGCGGAGAAGGGGCTGGAGATCGCCTGCTATGTGGACGCCGGCGCCCGCGCCGCCTTCGTCGGCGACCCGACCCGGCTGCGGCAGGTGCTGCTGAACCTCGCCTCGAACGCCGTGAAGTTCACCGAGACCGGCCATGTGGTGATCGACGTGCGTTCGGCCCCGGCCGAGCCCGACGGGCGCACGCCGCTGCGGGTCGAGGTGCAGGACACCGGCATCGGGCTCACCGACGAGCAGAAGGGCCGGCTGTTCCGCAATTTCCAGCAGGCGGACGGCTCCACCACCCGCAAGTACGGCGGCACCGGGCTCGGCCTGTCGATCTCCCGCCAGCTCGTGGAGCTGATGGGCGGGCGCATCGGCGTCGCCGATCGCCCCGGCGGCGGCAGCGTGTTCTGGTTCGAGGTCGCCCTGCCGGCGGGACAGGCGCCGCAACCCGCGATGGCCGGCCCGCGCAGCATGAACGGGCTGCGGGTGCTGGTCGTCGACGACCTGGAGATCAACCGGGCGATCTTCCGCGACCACCTCGAGCACGAGGGCGCGACGGTCGCGGAGGCCGATGGCGGGGTCGCCTGCCTGCGCCTGCTCGCCGAGGCCCAGCGTCGGGACATGCCCTTCGATCTGGTGCTGATGGACCACATGATGCCTGGCATGGCCGGCGACGAGGTGGTGGCGAAGATCCGCGCCGGAACGGAGTGGCCCCAGCCGCGGATCGTCATGGCCTCGTCCATGGGCGAAGCCGCCCGAGGCGTGGCCTACGACGCCTATCTCGCCAAGCCCGTGCGTCACGCCGCTCTGCTGGCCTGTCTCGGCGCGGTCATGGGCCGTGGCGCCCCGATCCCGGCGTCTCCAGCCGTCGAGGCGCTGGAGATGGCCGCCGCGCCTGGCGCCGGCCGGGTGCTGCTGGCCGAGGACAACGAGGTGAACACCCTGCTGGCGACCGAGATCCTGCGGCAGGTCGGCCTCTCGGTCCGCTGCGTGCAGAACGGCCGCGAGGCGGTCGAGGCCGCGGCCGGAGAAGACTTCGACCTGATCCTCATGGACGTCCACATGCCCGAGATGGACGGTCTGGAGGCGGCGCGCCGGATCCGCCAGCTTCCCGGCGATCGCGGCCGAACGCCCATGATCGCCATGACCGCCAACGCCATGAAGAGCGACCGCGACGCCTGCCTGGAGGCCGGCATGGACGACTTCATCTCCAAGCCGTTCAAGCCGGAGGCGTTCGTCGCGGCCCTGGAGCGCGTGTTCGCCGCCGAGGACGCTTGCGCCGGGGAGTGACCGCCCCGCCGCCGGGAGACGCCCGTGGCGCGACTCGCCTAGTCTGAGCCGCGCACAGGAACCGTCCCATGCCGCCGCTCGCCCCGAACGATGCCCGCGCCCGCGCGGCGAGACTCGAGCGGTCCGGCGACCTGGAGGGCGCGCTGGACGCCTACCAGGCGGCGCTGTCGCAGGCTCCGGACGACGTCGGCCTGCTGTCCAGCGTGGCGGGGCTCGCCGCCCGTGTCGACATGCCCGAGATCGCGGCCCGGCTCTGGGGCCGCGTGCGCGCGCTCGATCCCTCACGGCTCGAGGCGGTGGACGGGCAGGCCGTGGCCCTCCGCAACCTCGGCCGGTTCGACGACGCCGTGGAGGTGCTGCGCCCGGCCCTGACGGCGCACCCCAAGGATGCGCGCCTCTGGAACACCCTCGGCGTCACCCTGCTGCAGCAGGGCCGGCCGGACGAGTCCCTGCCGTTCTTCGACGAAGCGCTGCGCCTCGATTCGCGCTCGGCCACCGCCGCGGCCAACCGGGCGAACGCCTGCTTCGACCTCGCGGACCTCGCCGCCGCGCGGGTGGATTTCGACCTGGCGCGGAGCCTGGCGCGGAAGCCGCACGAGGTCGCCGTCATCGACTTCGCCGCCGCGACCCTGCGCCTGGCCGCCGGCGACCTGGCCGAGGGATGGGACGCCTACGAGGCGCGCTTCGCCCGGGATCTGCCCGGCGCGCCGCTGTTCGACGTTCCGGGGCGGCGCTGGCGGCCTGCGGACCGGCTGGACGGCCAGAGCTTCCTGGTGGTCGCCGAACAGGGCGTCGGCGACGAGGTCATGTTCGCCAATGTGCTGCCGGACCTCATCGAGGCGCTCGGTCCCGGCGGACGCCTTCACCTCGCCGTGGATCCGCGCCTGGTCGAGCTGTTCGCCCGCAGCTTCCCGGGCGCGAGCGTCACGGCCCACGTCACCGACCGCGTGGGGGCGCGCCGTCGCCGCCGGGCGCCCGAGGCGCCGCGCTCGGTCCAGCTCTGGGCGCCGATGGGTTCGCTCGGCCGCCGCTTCCGGCGCCGGCTCGCCGACTTTCCCGCCACGGTCGGCTACCTCCGGCCGGACCCGGCCAGGGTGGCCCGCTGGCGCGGCTGGCTGGGCGGCGGGCCGCCGGCCGTGGGCGTCACCTGGCGCAGCGGGAAGGTCGGGGGCGACCGGCGTCGGCTCTACCCGCCGGCGGACGCCTGGGCGCCGCTGCTGCGGACGTCGGGCGTGCGCATTGTGAACCTGCAGTACGGCGACGCCGGCGACGAGCTCGCGGCCTTCCACGCCGCGACGGGAGTCGAGATCCTCCAGCCGCCCGGCCTCGACCTTCGCGACCAGCTCGACGACCTCGCGGCCCTCTGCCTCGCCCTGGATCTGGTGGTCGCGGTCGGCAATGCGACGGCCGCGCTGGCCGGCGCCTGCGGGGCGCCGCTGGCGCTGGTCAGTCCCCGCGCGGCCTGGACCTGTCTCGGGACCGACGCCTGTCCCTGGTATCCCCAGGCGCGCGTACTGTGTCCCCCGCGGCCGGGGGACTGGCGCGCCCCGCTCGAGGCTGCGGCCGCCGCCGCGGCGGCGCTGGCGCCCGCCTGACACCCTGCCGGCTGGTCAAGCTCGCCGACCTGAGGCTATCGTCGCGAGGGTTGTGGGGGACGTCATTACAATGAGCACGATATCCATCGGCCGCGCCGTGGGCGCGGGCAGCCGTCTGATCGCGCGGGAGCCGGCGGCCTTCGCCGCCTGGTGCGCGATCTACTTCCTGGCCAGCGCCGCGCCGCTGCTGCTCTCGGGCGGGGAACTGCTCGCCATGTACCGGTCGATGGGCCAGGGCGGGACGCCCGTCATGCCCCGGTTCCAGCCCCTCAGCATTCTCGTCAGCCTCGGGATGATCGTCGTGCTGCCGGCCGCCATCTTCCGCGCGGCGCTGATGCCGAACGAGCGGCGCTTCGCCTACCTGCGGGTGGGAAGGCGGGAGCTGTGGCTGGTCCTGAACACCCTTGCGATGCTGGCGTGCGGCCTCGTCGTCTGGTTCGGCTCGATGCTGATCATGGGCGTCTTGGTGGCCGGCGGCGCGTTCGTCGCCCAAGGCGCCCCGTGGGTTCTCGGGGTCCTCATGGTGGTCCTCTACCCGTTCATGATCGCCTTCTGGATCTGGCCGTTCCTGCGGCTCTCCATGGCGCCGGTCATGGCGTTCGAGGACCGCAAGCTGCAGATCGTGGAATCCTGGCGGCTGACGCGCGGCCACGCCTGGCGGCTGTTCCTGGTCGGCCTTCTGCTGGGCGTGATCCTCGTCGCGGCCGAGGTGGTGGTGCTGGCGATCGGGGCCTTCGCGCTGGGCGGGGCCGAGACGATGGCGATCCTCAGCTCCAACCCGGGTGCGCTCATGGCCCGGATGACCCTGCCGGGCCTGATCGTCGCCGCCGCCGTCGGCAGCGTCTTCGGCGTCGGGGCCTACGCCATCGGCGGCGCGGCCTGGGCCGACATGTATCGCCAGATCCGGCCGCGGCTGGACGAGACGTTCGCCTAGAGCTCGCCGCGCAGGATCCGGCCGTACTGGTCGGGGTCGACGTTGCCGCCCGACAGCACCAGACCGACGGTCCCGGGCGCGCCGACCTTGCCGGCCAGCAGGGCGGCCAGGCCCGCCGCGCCGCCGGGCTCGACCACCAGCTTCAGGACGCGGAAGGCGTAGCGCACCGCCTCGGCCACCTCGGCGTCGGTGACGACCGCGATGTCCGACACGTGCCGCTGGACGATCGGGAAGGTCAGCTCGCCCGGGCAGGGTGTCTCCAGCGCGTCGCACAGAGTGCGATGCGTCGGGGTCATCGGGCGGCGCTCGCCGGCCCGCAGCGACTGCAGGGTGTCGTCATAGCCGGCCGGCTCCACGCCGATCAGGGTGGTCGCCGGCGACAGCGCCTTCACGGCCGTCGCCACGCCGGCCAGCAGGCCGCCGCCGCTGCACGGCGTCATCACCACGTCGAGCGTGGCGCCCAACGCTTGCGCCTGGCGCACCAGCTCCAGACCGGCGGTGCCCTGGCCGGCGATGATGTGCGGGTCGTCGAAGGCCGGGACCACCACCGAGCCGCGCTCCTGCGCGATCGCCGCGGCGATCTTCTCCCGGCTCTCGGTCAGCCGGTCGTAGAACTTCACCTCCGCGCCGTAGCCGGCGGTGGCCTCAGCCTTCACCTTCGGTGCGTCGGCCGGCATCACGATCACCGCGGGCACGCCCAGCAGCTTCGCCGCCAGCGCCACGCCCTGGGCGTGGTTGCCGGACGAGAACGCCACCACGCCGCGCCGCTTTTCCGCCTCCGTGAGCTGGACCAGCCGGTTGAAGGCGCCGCGGAACTTGAACGCCCCGACGCGCTGCAGGGTCTCGGGCTTGATCAGCACGCGCCGGTCCAGGCGCTCGTTCAGCGCCGGGCTCTCGATCAGCGGGGTCTCGACCGCCCAGCCCTTCAGACGGCCGGCGGCGGCCTCGATGTCGGCCAGCGAGATGGCGAGGTCCGCGTCGCTCATTTCTCGAACACCATCTCGTCGCGGGCGAAGGCCTTGAACTCCAGGGCGTTGCCGCTGGGGTCGAGGAAGAACATCGTCGCCTGCTCGCCCGGCAGCCCCTTGAAACGGACCTGGGGCTCAATGACGAACTTCACGCCGGCCGCTTTGAGCCGGTCGGCCAGGGTCTCCCACTCGGGCAGGCTGAGGATCACGCCGAAATGGCGCACCGGGACCTGCTCGCCGTCGACGGCGCTGGTGGACTTGAGGCCCACCTCGTCGGGCGCCAGGTGGGCGACGATCTGATGGCCGCGGAAGTCGAAGTCGATCCAGTGCTCGCTCGACCGGCCCTCGGGACAGCCCAGCAGGCCGCCATAGAAGGCGCGGGCCTCGGCGAGGTCGCGGACGGGAAAAGCGAGATGGAAGCGCGGGATGTCCATACGGCCGCAGATAGCGCGGGAGTCACTTGAGGGCGAGGCCCACAT
>JBKOYY010000084.1:0-21174 GCA_046725615.1 Pseudomonadota bacterium | reverse complement strand
CGCTGGCGGCGATGATGCTGTGCGGCGGCGCGTCGTCCTCGACGTCGTTGCGGAGCTGGTCGATGACGTGGCCGTGGGTCTCGCGGAGGGCGCGCCAGAGCAGGTTCAGGACCCGCGGCGGGAACGTCAGGGCCTGGCTGTCCTCGGCGCCGACCACGCACATGGGCGCGATGGGCTGCAGCGCCAGGTTCCGGATCGCGCGATCGGCGACCTCGGCCTCAACCAGTTGGCGTACGCCGCCGAGCGCGCTTCCGGGGGAGGTGTCGGCCAGCGCCTGGCGCAGGCTGCCGACCACCTTGTCGGGTGCGGATTCGACGAGGGTGCGAACGATCTCGGTCTGGCGCTCGGACAGCGCGGTCATCTAGTCTCGGCCCCAGGCGTAACGCCGTGCGCCGGCAACCTGTCAGGTCGAGGTTAAGGCTTTCCCAAACCAGCGCTTTTCAGGCGGCCGCGCGGGGAAGCTGCACGATCACGGACAGGCCGCCCAGCGGCGAATCCCCCAGATTGAGCGAGCCCCGGTAGGCGCGGGCCAGCTCGTCGATGATCGAGAGGCCAAGGCCCGAGCCGGGGGCGTTCTCGTCGAGACGGGCTCCGCGGCGGATGACCTCTTCCCGGCGGTCGGGCGGCAGGCCGGGGCCGTCGTCCTCAACCACGAGCTGCATCCGGTCCGGGCCTGCGGCATCGGCGCGCACCCGCACGCGCCGGCGGCCGAACTTGCCGGCGTTCTCCATGGCGTTGCCGGCGATCTCCATGAAGTCCTGCCGCTCGCCGGCGAACCAGAGGTCCTCGGGCGCGTCCCAGTCGATCTCGACGCCCTTGGCGCGGAAGATCTTCTCGAGCGTGCGGGCCAGCTCGTCGAGCACTTCGGCCACCGAGGTCCGCTCGCCCTGTCCCTGGCTGCGGGCGGCGGCGCGAGCGCGGCGCAGGTGGTGGTCGACCTGCTGGCGCATCACCTCGGCCTGGCGGGTGACGACATCGGCCAGCGGTCCGGGCCGCTGCTGAGCCTCGGTGAGCATGACCGAGATCGGGGTCTTGAGGGCGTGGGCCAGGTTGCCGACGTGGGTGCGCTGACGCTCCACGGTCTCCTGGTTGTGCGCCACCAGGACGTTCAGCTCGTCGGCCAGGGGCGTCAGCTCGGTGGGATAGGCGCCGGCCAGCCGCTCGGCCTTGCCGCGGCGCACCTCGGCCACCTCCTGGCGCAGGCGGAACAGCGGCTGCAGGCCGACCCGCACCTGGACGATCACGGCGACGATCAGGCCCACGCCGAGGAAGGCGAAGGCGATGGCGATGCGGGTGACCGAGCTGCGGACCTCGCGGTCGATCGGACGGCGGTCCTCGGCGGCGAGGAAGACCAGGGGCGCCTCGCGGCCGGGCAGGCTGGTCCAGCGCGCCACCACCCGCAGCCGCTCGCCCGGCTGGACGCCCGGGGCGTCGAAGGCGATGGGCTTGCGCGGATCGGCCCTGAGCCGGGCCGGCAGGTCGTTCGGGACCGTGAGCTGGCTGTCCCACAGGGAGCGTGACGGCACCAGGCTGCGGACCCCGCCGCCGGGCAGCGGCTCGGCGATGTCCCAGTAGCGCCCGGAATAGGCCCTGAGCGCCCGCTGGTCGGTGAGCGCAGGAGCGATGACCTCGCCCTCCTCGATGGTCGAGCCCGAGATCAGGTTGTCGATCAGGTCCGACAGGCCGGCGTCGAAGCGGCGCAGGGCGCCCTGCTGGAACACCAGCGCCACCACCACCGCCACGATGACCAGGGCCGCAAGGCTCCAGCCGACGGCCAGCAGGACCAGCCGTCGGGCGAGCGAGGGACGGGTCAGTCCCCCGGGGAGTCTCACGCCGGCTTCACGGGCGGGCGGCTTCCGCGTCGACCTCGTCGGCCGGGCAGGTCAGCCGGTAGCCGAGGCCGCGCACCGTCTCGATGCGGTCGGCGCCGATCTTCTTGCGCACCCGGCCGATGAACACCTCGATGGTGTTGGAGTCGCGGTCGAAGTCCTGGTCGTACAGGTGCTCGACCAGCTCGGTGCGGCTGATCACCCGGCCCTGGTGCATCATCATGTAGTGCAGCAGCCGGTACTCCAGCGAGGTGAGCCGCAGCGGCTCGCCGTTGACGCTGGCCCGGGCGGCGCGCGGATCGAGGCGCAGGCCGCCGCAGGAGAGGCTGGGCGCCGCATGGCCCGCCGACCGGCGCAAGAGGGCGCGCAGGCGGGCCAGCAGCTCCTCGGTGTGGAACGGCTTAGTCAGGTAGTCGTCGGCCCCGGCGTCGAAGCCGGCGACCTTCTCGCTCCAGGCGCCGCGGGCGGTGAGGATCAGGACCGGGGTGGTCATGTTCTCGCGCCGCCAGCGCTCGAGCACCGAGACGCCGTCAACCTTGGGCAGGCCCAGGTCGAGGATGACGGCGTCGTAGGGCTCGGTCTCGCCGAGGAACTGGGCCTCCTCGCCGTCGGGGGCGTGGTCGACCGCGTAGCCGGCGTCGGCCAGGGCCAGCTTCAGCTGCCGCGACAGATCCGGATCGTCTTCAACAAGCAGGATGCGCACGTCCGCGTCCCTCTTCCTTTCGAACCTCTGTTCAGCCGCCCTGGCGGCCGACGACCTGACCGGACTCGGCGTCCACAACGAACACCACCACCCGGCCGTCCTCCATCTGCCACTGCACGAAATAGGCGGGCCGGCCGCCTGCGTCGCCCATGGTCGTGTTGAGATGACGCCCCGGGTATCGGGCCGACAGTGACGCCAGAACGCGCGACAGCGGAACCTGGCGCCCGCTCCGGGCCTGCTCGGCCTCGGGAGCGAACCCCCGGCGGCCATACCCCTGGGCGTCCGCGACGGCGGGGACCGTCACGGCCGCAGCGAGCACGGCAAGGGCGAAGAGGCGTTTCATGCAGGCCCTTTTGCGCGGCGGCGACTGAACCCCGGCTGAACGCAGGGAACGGGGTTCCTTAATCCATCAACGCCGCTTGGGCGAATAGGGCCGCTTGGCCTTCTGCTCCTCGGCGAACGTCTCCAGCGCCGGATCGGGCGCGTCGGGCAGCACGACCACCAGCCGGGCGAAGAGGTCGCCGCGACCGCCCTTGGCGTCGGCGAGGCCCCGTCCCTTCAGGCGCAGGCGCGCGCCGGTGTTGGAGCCCTTGGGCACCGTGACCATGACCGGGCCGTCGGGCGTCGGCGCCTCGACCTTCCCGCCCAGCACGGCGTCGTAGAACGTCACCGGCAGGTCCATGACCAGCGAGTCGCCCTCGCGCTTGAAGATCGGGTGGGGCGTGACGGCGATCTCGATGAAGGCGTCGCCGGGCCCCGCGCGGCCGGGCGCGCCCTGGCCCTTCAGGCGCAGGGTCTGGCCGTCCTGCGCGCCCTTGGGAATCGTCACGTCGATGGTGCGGCCATCCGAGAAGGCGATGCGCCGCTTGCCGCCGCGGATCGCGTCCTCCAGGTCGATCTCCAGCCGGGCGCGCGTATCGGCCCCGCGCTGGGAGAAGCCGCCGAAGCCGCCGCCCGCGCCGCCGCCGCGGCCGCCCCGGGCGCCGCCGCCGAACATCTCGCCGAGGATGTCGCCCAGGTCGACCCCCTCGAAGCTCTCGGTCCGGAAGCCGCCGCCGCGGCCCTGGCCGAACCCGCCGCCGCCGAAGCCGCCCGCGCCGAACCCGCCGGCCGTCTCGCGGCCGTCGGCGTCGATCAGGCCGGCGTCGAACTTCTTGCGCTTCTCGGGATCGCCGACGATGTCGAACGCGGCCGAGACGCGCTTGAAGCGCTCCTCCGCGGCCTTGTTGCCGGGATTGGTGTCCGGATGGTTCTCCTTGGCCAGCTTGCGGAACGCCTTGCGGATCTCGTCCGCACCGGCCGTCCGGGCCACGCCAAGTTCCTGGTAGGGGTCACGCGCCAAGCCGTCGATCATCCTGAAAAGACCATGCCGAGGGTGTGACTACTAGATTGGCGGGACGGTTCCGTCACGCAAGGCCGGGTGTGGCAATTTTGCCACGAGACGTGTGTCGACGGGCAGGACGCAGCCGAGGTCGCCCCGGACCGCGCGGCGGCCAGGGGGATCGGGTCGTTGGGAGTCTGGAAGGGGCGACCGAGGGGGCTTGCGCGCGTCAGGCCGAGCTGTTGCGCGGGTGTCGCCGAGGCGGCGGCAGGGGGCCGTGCCAGTAGAGCGTGGGCTCCGGTTCGGAACGCGGCGGCGGCGGACCGTCGGTCCGACGCGGACGACCGACGAGGCGCAGGGCCTCGGCGGCGAGGGACTCGGTCGGGCGACCCAGGAAGGCCGCCTCGCCGTCGTCGACGGCGATGGCGATCAGGGCGTCGACCAGGTCGATCTCGTCGATCCCGGTCCCCGTCCCCGTCCCTTCTGGGGCGTCGCGCTCGGTGAAGCGCAGGGCGAGGGCGCTGGCGCGGTCGATGTGGTTGCGGACGCGGGCCGGCAGGTGGTCGGCGCTGAGCGGCGGCCGCTCGGGCCGGGCGGGCTGTTCGCGCTCGCGCTTCAGCCGGGCCTTGAGGGCGATGGACTGGCGGGCCGAGCGGGCCATCCGCTGGTAGGTGCGACCGAGGTCGTTGAACTGTTCGGGCGTCTCGGCCGCCATCATCCGCGCATGGGCCTCGACCGCGGCGGCCATGTCCATCTCGGCCAGCCGCGCGAGCATCTGCTCGTCGGGATCGGGGACGGACGGGGCGGCGGGCGTGGCCATATGCGGGAGGAAAACATGGCTCTACGTCAGAAGCGGACGTAGGTGAGCGAAGCGGCGTTGTTTTTCTCCTCCCCCGCGCAGCGGCGGGAGGGGGACCGGCCGCCGACCCCGGCCTTGAGCCGGGGGAAGAGCGGCTGGTGGAGGGGGCGAGCCGGAAGCTCGGCGGATTGGACGGCGGGGGCTGGCGCGGCGCCTGGGGCTCGCCCCCTCCACCCCGCGCTCTACGGCCGGCTTCGCCGTCCTCGGCCCGCGGTCCCCCTCCCGCCGCTTCGCGGGGGAGGTGAAGGCGCGAACGGGTTTGTCGCAGGGTCTGCTTTCGGCGTGTGAGGCAAAGGCTCCCATCGCTCATTGCGGACAAAGGCTATCGGCTGAGACTAGCGTACCAACGGACGGGGAGCCGCAACTTCCGCCCGGCCACCGAAGCGCCATCAGCATCGATTGGCTTCATCTTGAAGAGCTTGGCGAGACGGATGGTGCTCTCTCCGAAGCCCATGCCTGCGGGAGTCTCTTTGACGATTTCGCAGCTCGTGAACTGACCTCGCTCATCGAGCAGGCAGTCGGCGCTCACAAAGCCTTCCACGCCGCTTTGCTGCGATGGGTAGAGTCGTCGCATGTCATCTGCCGAGGGACGACGCAGCCACATCGGTCGGATGACGTATCCCTCCATTTCCGCGCGAACCGCGTCCTGTTCATGCGGCGTCTGGGCCTTAGAGGAAGTGGCGCAAAGGAGGGCGACTACGGCAGCAGACAGGAAAAAGCGCATCCGTGGAACGACCCCTACAAGCCTTGCCTTAAGCTAGACGTCGGAATGTCGCCGTTCCACCCCTCCCTGACACCCGGAACGTCCGCCCAGCGGCCGCTCCCCCCTACTCGTCCCCGCGTTCGATCACGAGGTCCCAGGCGGCGAAGTCGAGGGCGTCTTCCGGGTCGGCGAGGGCGTCCTCGCTGACGGTCTGGCCGCGGACGGAGACGCCGGCGCGGTGGACGCTTTCGGGGTCGCCGGTGAGGAGGGGGTGCCACTCGGCGAGGTCGCGGCCTTCGTGCAGGCGGCGGTAGGCGCAGCTCTTGGGCATCCACTCCAGCGCCTCGATGTTGTGCGGCGTCAGCTTGATGCAGTCGGGCACGTAGCGGTGGCGGTCGGGATAGTTGGAGCAGCGGCAGGCGGCCGGGTCGAACAGCTTGCAGTGGACGCGGGTGGGGATGACCTCGCCCGTCTCTTCGTCCTCGAAGCGGACCAGGCAGCAGAGCCCGCAGCCGTCGCAGAGGCTCTCCCACTCCGCCACGGTCATCTGTTCGAGGGTCTTTCGACGCCAGAAGGGCTCACCCGCCATGGCGCGGATGTAGGCGCGTCGGCGCGTCGACAGAAGCGCGAACTTGCGTCGCGCCCCGGACCCTCTATGTGACCCCGCCCATGAGAGCTCCGGTCCTGGCCCTGAAGGACGTCCGCCTGGCGGATGGTCCGAACATGCTGTTCGACGGCGTGGACCTGGCGCTGGAGCCGCGCACCCGCGCCTGCCTGGTCGGGCGCAACGGGGCCGGCAAGTCGACGCTGCTGAAGATCCTGGCCGGGACGATCCAGGCGGACGCGGGCGAGCGGACCATCACCCCCGGCACGCGCATCGCCTTCGTGCCGCAGGAACCAGACATCACCGGCGCCACGGTGCTGGACTACGCCGTCTCGGGCGGGGCGCCGGCGCACCAGGCCGAGGCGGCGCTGCAGGACTTCGGCATCGACCCCGCCAAGCCCGCCCAGGGCCTGTCGGGCGGGGAGACGCGGCGGGTGGCGCTGGCCAAGGCGTTCGCCGAGGACCCCGACGTCATCCTGCTGGACGAGCCGACCAACCACCTGGACATCCTGGCCATCGAGGTGCTGGAGGCCGAGATCGCCGCCAGCCGCGCCGCCGCCCTGATCGTCAGCCACGACCGCGCCTTCCTGGAGCGGGTGACCCAGCGCTGCTTCTGGCTGGAGCACCGCCAGGTCCGACGGCTGGAGCAGGGCTTTTCCGCCTTCGACGACTGGGTGGAGCGGATCGAGGCGGCCGAGGCCGAGGAGGCGCGGCGGCTGGACAAGGCCATCGAGCGGGAGAAGCACTGGCTGGCGCGCGGCGTCACCGCCCGCCGGGCGCGCAACGAGGGCCGGCGCCGCAGGCTGATCGCCATGCGCGAGGCCAAGACCCAGTGGCTGAAGGAGCAGCGGGGCAGCCTGAACATGGGCCTCGCCAGCTCGGGCGTCTCGGGCCAGCGGGTGGCCGAGGCCAAGGGGCTCTCCAAGGCGTTCGGCGAGCGGGTGATCCTGAAGGGCTTTTCCACCCGCATCCTGCGCGGCGACCGGATCGCCATCGTCGGGCCGAACGGGGCCGGCAAGTCGACCCTGGTGAAACTGCTGCTGGGCGAGCTGGCGCCCGACGCCGGCGAGGTGAAGCTGGGGACCAACCTGTCGGTCAGCTATATCGACCAGGCGCGCGCGGCCCTATCGCCCGAGATGACCCTGAAGGACGTGCTGACGCCCCAGGGCGGCGACCAGGTGATGGTGCGGGGAACGCCCAAGCACGTGAACGCCTACGCCAAGGACTTCCTCTTCAAGGACAGCCAGCTCCGCCAACCGGTCCGCAGCCTGTCGGGCGGGGAGCGCAACCGCCTGCTGCTGGCCCGCGCGCTGGCGAGCCCGGCCAATGTGCTGGTGCTGGACGAGCCGACCAACGACCTCGACATGGACACCCTGGACCTGCTCGAGGACATGCTGGCCGACTACGACGGCACGCTGATCCTGGTCAGCCACGACCGCGACTTCGTCGACCGCCTGGCCACCTCGACCATCGGGCTGGACGGGACCGGCCGGGCGGTGGAGACGCCGGGCGGATGGCAGGACTTCCTGTCCCAGAACCCGGGCTTCTTCGGCGGGCCGCCGCAGATCCACCCGGCGAAGGCCGCCGCGCCGAAGCCGTCGCCGCCCGCCGCGCCCAAGGTCGCCGCCAAGCTCAGCTACAAGGAGCAGAGGCGGCTGGCCGAGCTGGAGACCCTGATCGCCGACCTGCCGGGCAAGATGGCGACGCTGGAGACGGCCCTGGCCGACCCGGGGCTCTACGGCCGCGATCCGGCGGCCTTCGACCGCTTCAGCCGCGCCCTGGCGGCGGCCAAGGACCAGCTCGCCGCGGCCGAGGAGGAGTGGCTGGAGCTGGAGGCCCGCCGCGAGGCCCTTGAAGCTGGCCGATAGGCCCCTCCGCCGCTTTCCTGTGGATGACGCGCCGGCCTTGATATCTCAGGACAATCCATCGTTCGCCCAACGATGATTCACCGGTTTGTCACAGGTTGTTGACGCCCCCGGCGCGCCCAGGCCGCCGGTCCCGCTTGCGCCCCGCGGGGATGAGGCGCACCGTCCTCTTGCCGACAGGAACTGCGGCGCGGGCGGACGGAAAAGCTGGCGACAGCGGACCCCGAAACCAAGCGAGCGGAGTGTCCGGGGCCAGGCTGAGAACCGGGGAAACCCGGGACCCACGCAAGGGCTCGAACACCGGCCGACAGGGACAACCGCGGGGCGACCCGCAACCGAACTGCTGGACGGCCTGGAAGGCGCAGATCCCCCAACGGGTCTGGATGAGAGGGCGACGCTCCGGGAAACCGAAGCGCCGCCCTCTTGCTATGGGGCGCGCCGTAACGGCGCCCTTGGAAGCGCCGCCGCAGCGCCCTACGTTCGCCCCGCTGACGTCGAGGGGTCTCATGAAAGCGTTGCGTAACCTGGTGCTGGCGGCGACCGCCCTGCTGGCCGCGTGCTCGCCGCAGAAGAAGGACGAGGCCGCGCCGGACGCGAACGCGCCGGTGACGATCCGCTTCGCCACCGACTGGCGGGCCCAGGCCGAGCACGGCGGCTTCTACCAGGCGCTGGCGTCGGGCGAGTATGCGAAGCGCGGCCTGGACGTGAAGATCGTGCAGGGCGGGCCGGGATCGAACGTCCCGCAGCTGCTGGCGTCCGGCGCCGTGGACATGGGGATGGGCTCGAACAGCTTCATCGTCATGAACCTCGCCCAGGAGAAGGTTCCGGTGAAGGCGGTGGCCGCCTTCATGCAGAAGGACCCGCAGGTGCTGATCGCCCACCCCGGCACGGGCGTGGAGAGCATCGCCGACCTGAAGGGCCATCCGATCCTGCTGAGCGACGCCTCGGTCACCGCCTTCTGGGTGTGGCTGAAGGCTAAGTACGGATTCACCGACGACCAGGTGCGCAAGTACACCTTCAACGCCGCGCCGTTTCTGGCCGACAAGCGCTCGGCCCAGCAGGGCTATGTGACCTCCGAGCCCTACACCATCGAGAAGGAGGCGGGGCTGAAGCCCAAGGTCTTCCTGCTCGCCGACGAGGGCTACCCCGGCTACGCCACCATGGTGCTGGCGCCCGACAGCCTGATCGCCAAGAACCCCAAGGCCGTGCAGGCCTTCGTGGAGGCCAGCGCCCAGGGCTGGCGCGACTACCTGACGGGCGATCCGTCGAAGGCCGACGCGCTGATCCGCAAGGACAATCCGGAGATGACGCAGGACGTGCTCGACCAGGCGCGCGAGAAGCTGAAGTCGTACCGGATCGTCGAGGGCGACGCCGGCGCCCCGATCGGCGCCATGAGCGATGCGCGCTGGAAGACGTTCTTCGACATGGCCCAGGCGCAGGGGGTCTATCCGACGACCCTGGACTACAAGACCGCCTACACCCTGCAGTTCGCCCCCAAGGCGCCGTAGTATGACCGTCGCGGCCCTGCGCGACGTCGAGGTCGACTACGACCGCGGGCCGGCGCTCGGCCCCGTGGCGCTGGACGTCGCCGCGGGCGAGATCGTGGCCCTGGTGGGCCCGTCGGGCTGCGGCAAGTCGACGGCGCTGCGGCTACTGGCCGGCCTGGAGACCCCGACGCGCGGGACGGTGACCCGGGCGACCGGCCGGGGCGAGACGGCAGTGGTGTTCCAGGCGCCGACCCTGGCGCCCTGGCTGAGCGCGCGGGCCAATGTGGCGCTGCCGCTGGAGCTGGCGGGAATCCCGAAGCCCGCGGCGCGGGCGGCGGCGGACGCGGCCCTGTGCCGGGTGGGCCTGTCTGGCGCCGAGGCCGCGCGGCCGGCGCAGCTCTCGGGCGGAATGGCCATGCGGGTGTCGCTGGCCCGGGCCCTGGTGACCGAGCCGCGGCTGCTGCTGCTGGACGAGCCGTTCGCGGCGCTGGACGAGATCACCCGTCGCACCCTGGCGGACGACGTGCTGACCCTGTGGTCGACGGCCCGGAGCGCCATCGTCTTCGTGACGCACAATGTGGAGGAGGCGGTCTACATGGCCTCCCGCGTGGTGGTGATGGGCCGGGGGCCCGGCACGATCGTCGGCGACTTCGCGGTCGACGCGCCCCTGCCCCGGCCGCCGCACTTCCGCACCACGGCGACCTTCCGCGAGGCGGCGGAAGCCGTCTCCACCGCCCTGGCCCTGGGGATCGGGGCATGACCGGCCTCGCCGCCCGCCTCGCGCCCTGGGCGCTGATCGGCCTGCTGCTGGCGGCCTGGGAGCTCGCCTGCCGGGCGCTGGAGATCCCGGTCTATTTCCTGCCGCCGCCCAGCGCGATCGCCGAGGCGGTGGCGCGGGAGTGGCCGGGCCTGGTCAAGGCCGCCTGGTACACCCTGTCGAAGGCGCTGGTCGCCCTGGTGATCGCCAGCGCGGTCGCCCAGCTGCTGGCCCTGGCGGTGACGCTGAGCGGGGTGCTGGAGCGGACCGTGCAGCCCATCGCCGTGGTGCTCCAGGTGACGCCGGTGATCGCCATCGCGCCCCTGGTGAACATCTGGGCCGGGGTGGACCACCCCGAACGGGCGCTGGTCGCCCTGGCCAGCATCGTCGCCTTCTTCCCGATCTACTCCGGCGCGGTGACGGGACTTCGGTCGGCCGACCCGGATCTGGTGCGGCTGTTCGACCTCTACGGCGCGGGGCGGCTGCAGCGGCTGGTGCGCCTGCGGCTGCCGTCGGCCGTGCCGTTCCTGCTGGAGGGGCACAAGGTGGCGGCGGGCCTGGCCATCGTCGGCGCCGTGGTGGCCGAGTTCGTCTCGGGCTCGGGCCAGGTGCAGGGGCTGGCGTGGAAGATCCTCGACGCCGGCAACCGCCTGCAGACCGCCAAGATGTTCGCCGCCCTGCTGGTGCTGGGGGCGATGGGCGTGGCGCTGTACGCCCTGCTCGAGCGGGCCGAGCGGCTGGGCCTGAAGTGGTGGCGGGGGCGCTAGAGCCTACTTGGCGGCCTGGGTCACCGGCCGGAGGGCGAAGCGGACCGGCACGCGCACCTTGGCCCCGACCGTCGGCATGCCTTCGGCGCTCATCAGCTGGACCCGGAACTTGGGCGCCAGGGTCAGGATCGCCGGCCCGAAGCCCTGGCCCGCCGGCTCCTCCCGATCGACCGCGCAGTCGCTGAGCGCCCCGCCGGCCTGGACGTCGCAGACCAGGGTCACCCGGACGTCGTTGGGCCCGCCCTCGGTCTGCGGCGCGGCGGCCTGGATCTCGGCCACGGTGGGCAGGGCCGCCCACTGGGGCGTCTTGGCGGTGTAGGTCCCGCCCTTGGCGAGCTCGGGCGCGAAGGTGATCGGCAGGCGGACCTCGGAGTCCTTCGGCAGCCCGGCCGCGCGCATGCCCTGCGCCAGGCGGCGGGCGGCGGTGGCGAAGCCGTAGCCGCGCGGGGACTCGCCGATGGCGTCGCAGTCGGAGAGGCGGCCGTCGCGGCCGGCCGAGCAGATGAGGTCCACGGCCCCGCCGACGCCCTCGGCCTTCGCCCGCGCCGGATAGGCGGCGGCCATCTCGGCGGCGGTGGGCGCGACCGTCCAGTTCACCTGCGCCCCGGCCGGCGCGGCGATAAGGGCGGCGAGCGATGCGAACGTCAGCGTGCGGATCATGGCGAGCTCCTCCTCCGCGCGAGAATGCGCGCGGGTCCTGAGCGGGAAAAGTCCGTTGCGACGAGCGGTTGTGGCCTCAGTTGGCCTTGGCCGCGGCCTCGGCCGGCGCGGGCTCGGCGTCGAAGCGCAGCGGGATGCGCACCCGCCCGCCGACGACCGGCAGCCCCTCCTCGGTCCACACCGCCAGCCGGAAGAACTTCGAGAGCGCCACCGCCGCGTCGCCATAGCCCAGCCCGCCGGGGTCCTGCGAGACGACCTGGCACTGGTCGACCGCCCCGTCGGCCACGACGCCGCACTCCAGGACGATGCGCGCCTTGTAGACGCCGGCCTGCCGCGCAGCGGCCGGGATCACCGCCGACATGTCGTTCACCTTCGGCAGGCCAACCCACTTCGGCTTTCCGATCAGCGGGGTGGACAGCATCTTGGCGTCGAAACTGATGCGAAGATGCACTCGCGAGCCGGCGATGCTCTGGCCCTGGCTGTCCAGGAGCGGCGTCGAGAAGCGCGGCGCGAGGGCGCGGGCCGCGTCCGCAAAGCCGAGTCGCTCCGGTTCCTCGTGCAACTTGCGGCAGCCGCTGAGCCCGCCGCTCTTCTCGATCCGGCAATCGAGGGTGACGGCTCCGCTGGCCTGGGCCTCCCGGGCCTTGGCCGGGTAGGCCGCCAGGAGATCCGCATAGGTCGGCGCCGTGCGCCACGGCAGACCGGTGTAGACGCGCTCCCCACGTAGCTCCGTGTCAGTGACGGGCCGGATGTGCGAGCCCGTGGCCTTGTCGGGCTTGGGGAAGTTGATGGGGATCGTCACCGTGCTTTCGACGGGTTTCCCGCCCTGGAGCTGCGGCCGCATCATGAACTGCGATGCGAGGACGAGCGCGGCGGATCCGAAGCCGCCGCCTTCGGGCGACTCGCTCCGCACCTGGCAGTCGCGCAGCGCGCCCTGGACGGTCAACACGCAGGTGATCGTCGCCTTGCCGCCATAGCCCTGCTTGAGCGCCTTCGCCGGCCAGACGGCCTCGAGATCAGCCTGCGTCGGCTTTTTCAGCCAGTCCGGCGGACGGTCCTGCGCCGCGGCGGGCGCAGCCAGCGCCAGCACGATCCCGAGGACCATGAGTTGTGAATCACGCATCCGACACCCCCGCGCGAACCTAAGCAGGTTCGTCCGGGCGTGTGAAGGTCAGCGGACGGGGCTGCCGCCCAGCCCGCGGACGCGTTCCATGGCGTCGGTGGCCAGCACGCTCAGCGAGCGCAGGCCGTGGTCGGCGAAGACGTCGAGGGCGGCCTCCAGCGCCATCAGCGCGGCGGCGCGCTCGCCCTTGTCCCGGCCGGTCATGCCGACGCGGGCCTCGTAGAGGCGGGCCAGGTGCAGCTGGGCCAGGGCCCAGCCGACCGGGTCGCGGCGCGGCGACAGGGCGGCGAGCTCGATCTTCATCGCGGCCTCGGCGGCGTCCAGCACGGCGGCGTCGCCGGTCAGCTCCGCGCTGCGGGCCAGGCACACGGCGCGGGCGCCGGCGGCCACGCCGCGCAGCGGCAGGGTCGGGCTGTCCTTCAGCACCATGCCGGCGCGGTCGTAACAGCTTACGGCGTGCTCGAAGGCGCGCGGGTCCTGCGAAGCCTCGCCCAGCGCCTGCAGCGACTGGGCCAGGGCGACCTGGGTGCGGGCCCAGTCGAGCGGGCTGTGGTCGCGGGTCAGGCTGTCGAGGGCCAGGGCCAGGGCGCTGGCGCCGCCGGCCAGGGCGTCGACGTCGCCGACCGCCTCGCCGCGCAGGGCCAGGGCCTGGCCGTGGGCGATCTTGGCGCGCGCCCAGGTGAGCGGCTCATAGGCCTCGTCCAGCCTGTCGCCGGCCGCGCCGGCCTCGCGGGCCGCGGCGTCGAGGAGGTCGCCGTCCTTCAGGCGGGCGCCGAAGCCGCACAGCAGCTCGACGCGGATCAGGCGCGCCTCGGCGGCCAGGGCCCGCGCGGCGGTGACCCGCTTGGCGATGGCGTCCAGGGCCATGATCGGGGCGTTGAAGCGGGCGGCCAGCTCGAGGGCCTCGGTCGCGGTCAGCCGATCCAGGGCGGCGCGGCCCTCGATGGCCAGCAGGCCGACGTCGGCCAGCGGGGCGGCGAGGCCGCCCTTCACATGGTTGCGGGCCTCGCGGAAGGCGATCTCGGCGGCGGCGTTGAGGCCCGGGTCGCCGAAGATCTCGGCCCCGAGCAGGGCGCAGAAGGCCTGTTCGCAGCGGGCGCGGGCCCAGCCGTCCTTGCGGTGCGCGGCCTCGAAGCCGGCAGCGGCGGTCTCGGCGGCGGCGGCGGCCTTGCGCAGCGCCACGGCGTCGCCGGTTCGGCGGGCGACCTCGCGCCAGACGATGGCCGCTTCCAGCCGGCGGCGCGGCTTGTCGTGGGCGCTGATGCGGCCGGCGGCGACGTCGGCCGCCTTGGCCTCCTGCGCCAGCAGCTGGGAATCGAGGAGCTCCAGCAGCGAGGAATCGCCACCGGTAAGGCCATCGGCCGGCGCCTTGCTTCGATCAGAGGCGAAGAAGCGCTTCAGTTCCCGTCCGAGTTCGAACATCGACCGGCTCCAGCCCGCCAACGTCCCACTGTGGAACGCCATACGCGTGCTCTCTGGGAACACAGCAAAGCCGGAGCCGAAGGGTTTAACAAGTCATTAACTTCGACGTTATGGTTAACAAAACGCACTTGTAATGAGTGTAAACGCCGAAGAAATCTGCGTTTCTCTGACGCGCGCCGTTAACCTTTTCGGGCGCGCCGGGGATCAGGCGAAGATCGCGGCCTGTTCTTCCGGCGTGATGCGCCGCCAGGCGCCGGGCTCGAGGTCGGCCGGCAGGTCGAGCGCCCCGATGCGTTCGCGCTTGAGGCCCACCACGTGGTTGCCGACCGCCGCGAACATCCGCCGGACCTGGTGATAGCGCCCCTCAGTGATGGTGAGGGCGGCCTCCTTCGGCCCGCGCACCTCCAGGCTCGCCGGCGCCAGGGGATCGGTCTCGCCCTCCAGCATCAGCGTGCCGGCGGCGAAGAGCTCGGCCTCCCCGCCCTCCAGCGGCCGGTCGAGGGTGACCAGGTAGCGCTTGGCCACGTGGCTCTTCGGCGAGATCACCCGGTGCAGGAACGCCCCATCGTCGGTGATCAGCAGCAGGCCCGACGTCTCCTTGTCGAGCCGGCCGATGGTGGAGAGCCCCGGCATCCGCGCGCGCCAGCGGCGGGGGAGCAGCTCGTAGACGCTGGCGCCCGGCTCCTTGTGCGAACAGACCACCCCCAGGGGCTTGTGCATGACGATCGTCAGCGGCGCCGGCGGATCGAGCGGCTTGCCGACCACGGTCATCCGCTCGGGCAGGTCCGGCGTGAGGGCGATGCGCGCGCCGGCGTCCTTCAGCACCACGCCGTCCAACTCCACCTGCTTGTGCCGGACGAGGTCGGCGACCTCGCGGCGCGAGCCGTAGCCGAGATTGGCGAGCAGCCGGTCGAGCCGCGCCATGGGCGCCTTGGGAGTGGATGGGGTCGTCACTTGCGGGCCTCGATCACCTTGTAGCCGCCGGCGTCGCCCCGGACCGTGACCGAGGCGAAGGCGTCGGCCAGCGCCGCCTCGTAGGGCAGGTGCCGGTTGGCCACCAGCCAGCAGACCCCACCCTTGCGGAGCATCCCCGCCGCCGTCCGCACGAAGGCGACGCCCAGGTCCCGGTCCTCGGTCCCGCCCTCATGGAACGGCGGGTTCATGACCACGAAGTCGAGGTCGGCCGGCGCCGGCGACAGGCGGCGAATGTCGGCCCAGGCCAGGGTGACCCGCGGGTCGTCGAGGTTGCGGCGGGCGCACTCCACGGCCCGGCGGTCGACGTCGACGCAGGCCAGGGCCGTGACGGCCGGCGAGGCCAGCACCCGCTGGGCCAGCAGGCCGATCCCGCAGCCGAGGTCCGCGCCCTTCCCCGCCAGCGGCGGAAGATGCCCCAGAAGCTGGGCGCTGCCGGCGTCCAGCCGGTCCCAGGAGAACACCCCCGGCTGCGACCACGCGCCGAGGCCCGGCACGATGCGCGGAGCGCCGGCGGCGATGGCCGCCTCGATGTCCCGCGGCGCCTCGGGCCGCACGGTCTGGCAGAAGCGGTGATGGCGGCGGGCGTCCTCGCCGACCTTGCAGCCGAAGCGCTCCAGCACCTTCCTCAGGCGGCCGCCGCCCTTCTCCTTGGGCGCGAAGGCGAGCAGCGACGCGTCGGGCTTCAGCACCCGCAGCGCCTGGGCCAGGACGTAGTCGCGCTCGATCGTCCCGCCCGGCGCATAGACCAGCACGCGGTCGGCGCTGGCGTCGGGCTGGGCGGCCAGGTCCTCGGAACCCGGGACCAACGGCGACACCTGCACGGCGCCGGCCGGGATATCGACGAGCCCAGGAGCCGGGACGCCGTAGAGCAGGACGCGCGACACGGCGCTACGCCCGCTCCTTGGACCGGTGGAAGGCGACCTTCGGGAAGCGCTCGGCGACGTAGCCGATCTCCCACGACGACTTGCCGAGGAAGACGGGCTGTTCGTCGATGTCCGAGCCCATGGCGCTGCGGTGCTTGCCCATGAAGTCCTCGACGTCGGCCTTCTCGCCGGTGATCCAGCGGGCTTCCGCGTAAGGGCTGGGCTCGAAGATCACGTCGAGCTGATATTCCTCGCGCAGGCGGTCGGCCATCACCTCGAACTGAAGCTGCCCCACCGCGCCGACGATGAAGTCCGCGCCCAGGCTGGGGCGGAAGAGCTGGGTGACCCCCTCCTCGGCCAGGCTCTCGAGGGCGCGCTTCAGATGCTTGGCCTTCAGCGGGTCCTTCACGCGCACGCGCTGGAGGATTTCGGGAGCGAAGTTGGGCAGGCCGGCGAAACGCAGGGTCCCCGTCTCGGACAGGCTGTCGCCCACCCGCAGCACGCCGTGGTTCGGGATCCCGATGACGTCGCCGGCGAAGGCGTCCTCGGCCAGTTCGCGGTCGGAGGCGAAGAACATCATCGGCGCGTTCACGCTGAGCTGCTTGCCGGTGTTCTGCACCTTCAGCTTCATGCCGCGGGTGAAGCGGCCCGAGCACAGCTTCAGGAAGGCGATCCGGTCGCGGTGGTTGGGGTCCATGTTCGCCTGGACCTTGAAGACGAAGCCGGTGACCTCGCGGTCGCCGGGCGCCACGTGGATGTCCTCGCCGTTGCGGCGGGCGGCCACGGCCTTGGGCGGCGGGGCGTAGGCGCCGAGGCCTTCCAGGAGCTGGTCGACGCCGAAGTGGCGCAGGGCCGAGCCGAAGAACACCGGCGTCATGTGACCTTCCAGGAAGGCCTGCGGATCGAAGGTCTTGAGGCCGCCCGCGGCGAGCTCGGCGTTCTCCGCGAGCTCCTCCTGCTCGTCCGGCTCGAGGTAGCTGACGATCGCATTGCCCTTGAACGGGATCGCCGGCGGATGGCCCTCGTCCTCGTCGGCCGCGCCCCCGCCCTTCTTCTGGAACGGCAGGAACCGGTCGCGGCGCAGGTCGAGCATGCCCTTGAAGCGGCCGCCCGAACCGGCGGGCCAGTAGAGCGGCGACGGGTCCAGCGCCAGCTTGGAGGCGACCTCGTCCAGCAGCTCGAACGGGTCCTGCGCCTCGCGGTCCATCTTGTTGATGAAGGTGATGATCGGGATGTCGCGCATCCGGCAGACCTCGAACAGCTTCAGGGTCTGCGGCTCGATGCCCTTGGCGGCATCCAGCACCATGACCGCGGCGTCGG
Organism: Pseudomonadota bacterium; assembly: GCA_046725615.1. Classification (GTDB taxonomy): domain Bacteria; phylum Pseudomonadota; class Alphaproteobacteria; order Caulobacterales; family Caulobacteraceae; genus Phenylobacterium. Next base: position 3,916 of record JBKOYY010000084.1, on the reverse strand, counting down.
CCGCCGTGAGGGTGCGGTAGGTGTCTTCCGAGAAGTCCTCGTGGCCCGGGGTGTCCAGCAGGTTGAACATCAGGCCGTCGTGGTCGAACGTCATCACCGAGGCCGAGACCGAGATCCCGCGCTCGCGCTCGATCTTCATCCAGTCGGACCGGGTGCGGCGGTTCTCGCCGCGGGCGCGCACGGCGCCGGCCGCCCGGATGGCGCCGCCGGCCAGCAGCAGGTTTTCCGTCAGGGTCGTCTTGCCGGCGTCCGGGTGGGAGATGATGGCGAAGGTGCGCCGGCGCGCAGCCTCGGCGGCGGGAGAGGTGCTCATGCGGCGGGCGCTATCACGCCGCCCGCCCGGGCGGAAGCCGGCCTTATGCTCGGCCGGCGCCCAACTCGGCTTCCACCGCGGCGACCACGGGGGCCCAGTCGAGGTCCGCGCCCTGCCGCCAGACGCGGGCGGTGGGATGCCAGGGGTTCGGCTCGCGGTCCGGCCAGCGCCAGTCGGCCACGAAGGGGACCAGCACCCAGACCGGCTTTCCCATGGCCCCGGCGAGGTGCGCCACCGCGGTGTCGACGCTGACCACCAGGTCGAGGCCGGCGATCAGGTCCGCCGTCTCCAGGAAGTCGCGCGCGCCGGTCGCTTCCGGAGCCAGCGACATCGCCCCCGGCAGGGCCAGGAGCCGCTGGCCCAGGTCGGCCGGCAGGGCGCGATTGGCGCCGGGCGCGTTCAGCAGATTGCCAGCCGTCATCACGCCGATCCGGGCGGGCGACGTCTTCGGCGAGGGGGCAGTCACGTAGGGCGCGCTGGGGATGGTGTCCCAGGTGAGGTCGAAGCCCAGCGGCAGGGCGCTGGAGGGAATGTAGAAGTCGCAGGCCAGGTCCGCCGGCTGGTCGGACGGCAGCGCCTGGACCCCGAGCCCGGCGATCAGCCGGGCGAGCGGGGGCGGGCAGAGCCAGCTCACCTCCGCGCCCTTCCGCACGAGCAGGCGAGCGAACCGGGCGTACATGATCTGGTCGCCGAAGCCGTGCTCGGACCAGATGAGCACCCGCTTGCCGGCCACCGGCTGGCCGCGCCAGGGGGCGAAGGGCAACTTCGGCGCGCCCTTCTCCTCGCGACCGGGCACGCGGCGCCAGGCGTCGAACAGGGTGAACCCTTCGGTGAGCCGCCCGGTCTTCAGCAGCACGGCGCCGAGCGCGACCTGGATCGCCGGGTCGGCGGGCGAGGCGGACAGGGCCCGGCGCAGGGCGACCTCGGCCGCCGGCAGGTCGTTACGCTCCCAGGCCGCGCGACCGGCCTCGAAGTCGGCATGGACGTCACCCATGGATTTCAGGCCTTCTCCACCGGCTCGACCAGGAAGTGGCGGCCCTCGCGGTCCTCGACCTCGACCACCCAGACGTCCGGGTCGATTCGCACGGCGCGTTCGATATAGCGGTCGAGGTCGGCCTCGTCGCGCGAGGCGGCCGGCTCCATCCAGATCCGCTCGCCATTGCCCCGGGTGGCCTCTGACAGCAGGCGCGCCTCCCCCGTGGAGCGGTTCAGCACCTTGACGAGCACCGCGCCGGCGCGCGGGTCGCCCTTGCGCGCCACGACGGCGAAGCCGCCGCCGATCTCGACGCGGCGGATCAGGGCGCCGACCCAGATATCGGTGGAAAGCAACATGCGGCGCACAATGCTTCGGTAACCATGGACGTCAACCGGCCCTCAAGCCGGAGACGATAACGCTGTCCCCTGAAACGGCCGGAAAACACGGCCGCCAGATGGTGGACGCATGACGAGCACGCGCAGAAGCGCGCGGCCGGCGTCTCGGTGGATGGGATTGCTGGGGCTCGCCTTGCTGGCGGCGCCGTCCAGCGTCGGCGCACAGCCGGCCGACCTGTTCTTCGAGCGGACGGTGATGAGCGCAGTGGGCGACCGCTGCCGCCTGTTCACGCCCGAGGTCTCGGCGGCGCTCGCCTCGGGCGCGGCCCAGGCGCGGGGCGCGGCGCTGCGCGCCGGCTCGGACGCGCGGACCCTGAAGGCGGTGGAGGCCGACGCCCGCGCCCGGGCGGCCCGCATCGCCTGCGACAGCCGCGAGCTCGTCGCCGCCGCAGACCAGGTGCGCGACGCCTTCGCCGGATACCAGCGCGTGACCCGCATGACCTATCGCGGCGACGTGGCCGGCTGGCGCGCGGACCGCGGCGTCGGACGCACGGCGCGCTGGCGCCTGGCGCAGGACGCCACCTTCGGCTCCAACCGGATGACCTTCGGCCTCGCGGGTCGCGAGGGCGCGAGCGCCCTGGTGGCCGTGGCCGACTTCGCCGACAACGCCGCGCCCTATTCGGCCCGCCTCGTCATGCGCGACGGCGCGCGGACGCTGGGCCCCTACCTGGACACCCGGCCCAACCAGCCGCTGGGCCGGAAACTGCCGCCCCGTTCGGCCACCCGCGCCTTCCTGGCGGAGGCGCGCGGCGAGCCCGAGGAGGAGCTGCTGCCCAAGGGCGCCAGCGGCGGCTGGGCCTTCCGCTTCCCGGCCGCCGCCGCGGCGGCCCTGGCCGAGCTCGACCCGCGCGAGGCGGTGGCGGTGGAGTTCCTCTTCCCCGGCGAGCGCGTGCGGACCGCCTATGTGGAGGTCGGCGATTTCGCGGCCGGCCGGGCGTTCCTGCAGATGGCGGCGCGGTAGCGGCGCCGGCGGCGCGCTGCAAGGTCGGGGAAGGATCAGGTCTGCGGCGGCGTCAGCCCTGGCGGCGCAGGGGCTGGTGGGCCTCTTCCACCAGGACCGGCAGGCGGACCGTGACGGTCGTGCCCTCGCCCACCGAGCTCTCGACGCTCATCTCGCCGCCGTGCAGGCGGGCGAAGGCGCGCACCAGCGACAGGCCGAGGCCCGAGCCCGCCGCCCGCTGCTCGGCGTCGCCGGCCTGTTCGAAGGGACGGCCGAGGCGCTGGAGGTCGTCGTCCGCGATGCCGACGCCGGTGTCGGCGACGATCAGCTCCAGGGTGTCGCCATGCCCCTGGACCGTCACCGTCACCGCGCCGCCGCGAGGGGTGAATTTCAGGGCGTTGGAGATCAGGTTGATGGCGATCTGCTTGACCGCGCGCCGGTCGGCGTCGGCCTGCAGGGCGGCGATCGGCAGGACCCCGCGCAGGGCCACGCCCGACCGTTCGGCCTGGCCGCGCATCAGCCGCAGCACCGAAGCGACCGCGTCGCGCGCGTCGAAGGTCTCGATGGTCAGCTCGAACCGCTCGGCCTCGATCTTCGACATGTCGAGCACGTCGTTGATGAGTTCCAGCAGGTGCGTGCCGCTCTCGTGGATCAGCTCGGCGTATTCGGCGTAGCGGTCGCCCAGCGGGCCGAACAGGCGCTGCCGCATGATGTCCGAGAAGCCCATGATGGCGTTGAGCGGCGTCCGCAGCTCGTGGCTCATGTTGGCCAGGAAGCGGGACTTGCCGGCGTTCTGCTGCTCGGCCGTGACGCGCTCGGCCTCCAGCCGCTTCTCGCGGACGAACTGCTCGCGCGCGTCGCGGACCGCAGCGACGATCCGGCCCTCGTCCCCGGCCCTGAGGGTCACCTCGAGCCAGCCGTCGGCGTCGTCGCCCTGGGCCACATAGACCGAGGCGCGGCCCTGGCGCGCGGCCAGCGCCAGCGCGCCGGCCAGGGCGGGCAGCTCGGCGTCCGGCACGAGGTGTCCGAGGCTGCGGCCCTCCAGGTCGCGCGGGGCGTAGCCGCCGACGGTCGCGCCGGTCGCGGCCAGCACGCGGCCGCCGCGGTCGAGGCTGGCCAGCAGCAGGGGCTGGAGCTCGAGAAGTTCGAGGATCTGGTCGACCCGGGCGCGCCGGCGGTCGTCGCGCTGCTGGGCGCCCTGGAAGCCGACGAGGCCGGCGGCGAGGCCCAGGGCCACCGTGGCGAGCGCCAACAGGCCCAGCCACGGGGCGGCGGCGGCGTCGGCCTGCGGC
>JBKOYY010000025.1:0-10506 GCA_046725615.1 Pseudomonadota bacterium | reverse complement strand
TGTTGATGCCGTTGGCCTCGATGCGGAGGGTCACGTCGGGCCGCAGCCGGTGCTCGGTGTAGAGGATCAGGTAGGGCGAGACCTTCTTGGTCTCGACTTCCGTCAACCGAAAGACCCGCTCGCGGAAGCCGCCCAGCAGGTCGAGTCCCCAGGTCATGCGCCACTGCGGCAGCGCCTGGCTGAAGTGAACCTCCCAGTCGACCGGGTGCAGCGTCGAGATCTGCCGGTTCGAGCGAGTCAGGGGATCCAGCACCTTGGTGTCGCGCCAGGTCACCTGGCCCTTGAGCTGGGCCGAGCGGAGCCCGAGCCGATCCAGCGGCGCCGTCAGCCCGGCCTGGATTTCGGTCTTGCGCCCGCCGCCGATGTTCCCGGGCGCGTCCGCGAGGATCACCCCACCGGTGCCCAGGATGGGTGCGCGGTCGACCACGTCAGACAGATCGAAGTGGCGGTAGGTCAGGACGACCGACCCATCCTTCCAGAAGCTGCGCTCGATGGTGGCCTCGTACACCCAGGCCTGCAGCGGCGTGAGGTCCGGATTGCCGGCCACCACCACGCCGGTCGAGGCGACGTTCGGCGAGGCCACGAAGTCGTCGAAGTTGAGCTGTCCGACCTCGCGCTCGAAGCGCAGCCGCACCTGGGATCCTGCGCCGGGCGTCCAGGTAAGCGCGGCCCGGGGCTTCAGGTAGGTGAGCGATTTCTCCAGCGTGACGTCGCCGGCCGAGGTCACCCGTGAATATTCTTGCCGCGCGCCCGCCTCCAGGGTCAGGCGCGGCGAGAGGCGCCAGGTCCCGCGCAGAATCGCCTGGCCGCGCACCTCCTCCACGAGGACGTCGCCGGCGGGTAGCACTACGGGCCGACCGTTGACCGCGAGCGTCGTCTGGCTGTCGAGACGGTTGTAGGCGCCCTCGCCGCCGGCCTCGATCCGCATCCCTGGCGCCGGCGTGATGTTGAACTGAAGCCGCCCGACGGTTTCGTAGCTCTTCCGGTCGAGGGCGAAGTCCCGCGTCAGGGTCGGGCCGCGGAAGATCGACTGCAGGTCCTGGAGGAACACCTGCTGGAACAGCAGCGCCTCCATACCGACCTTGTCATTCAGCCGGCGCGTGAACCGGAGGCCCGCCTCGTGCTGGCCGCGCTTGTTGGGCGATTTCTCGTACTCGACGCCACCGGCGATGCGGTCATTGTCGTAGAGTTCCAGCGCCCCGTAGTTGAACTGGATCGACCCGGTGAGGCTGAGCTGACCGCCCGCCAGCGGCGTCGAGTAGGCGCCCGTGGACTGGATCCGGTGTCCATGCTGATCAGCGTCGACCTCGGAATCGATCAGCCGCCGTCCGTCGGCGGCGTAGCGCACCCGGCCGCCGTCACCGTTCTCGTCATTCGGAAAGTGGCCGGTGCTGAAGGTCTGACTGAACTCGGCGCTTCGCCCGCCCGGCAGGGTCCACTGCCCCTCGAACCGCACGCCAGGCAGGAACCGGCCGTCATAGACGGCGTCGAAATAGGGCTGCACCGCGCCGCGGAACCCGGTCTGCTGGCCGCGTACGACGTTGGCCACCACCGAGCGGCCCTCCATGTCGATCCCGGGAGCGCCGCCGCGGATCACCTCCACCCGCGCCACCGAGGCGGCGGGAATGCGCCGCAGGATGTCCTCCAGCGTGTCGTTCTTGGCCAGCGGCGGCTTGCCGTCGATCAGCACATTGCCGCCCGAGCCTTCCAGGCCGCGGACGGTCGAGCCCTTGTCGAAGGTGAAGCCCGGCAGCCGGACCACCATGTCGTAGGCGCTGACCGGCCGCACGTCGGCGAAGAACGCTGGCGGATAGGCGACCACGCCCCGCTCCGCCGCGGAAGGCTGTGGCGCGGTCGGCACAGCCTCGACAGCCGCCGGCGGCGCGACGGCCGCGGCGAGCATCACCCATGGACCCATCTTCGGGGTTCCCTCCCAGGCGCACACTTTCGCGCGCTTTAGAGGGCTAAGCTACCAACGTTCAGTTGGGAGCCGGATTTCGAAAGTCGGGTGCGGCTTTCGCGTAACAGAGCCTACCGGCGTGACGTCTCCGCCACGCGGCGCCGCCTTCAACGGTAGGTGACGCCGATCCTGACCATACGCGGTGCGCCCGCAATGAAGGTGGGCAGCCGCAGGCTGTCGCCCGTGTTGCCGGCGTATGCCGCAATCCCTTGCCAGATAAGGGATTGCGCGGATCAAACCCGGCCGGTGACCGGCACCAGCGCGCCCGTCACGGCCTGCGCCGCCTCGCTGGCCAGAAACAGCATCACAGCCGCCAGATCGGTCGGTGCGACCCAGGCGGAGAAGTCGGCATCCGGCATGTCCGCCCGGTTCGTCGGCGTATCGATGATCGACGGCAGCACGGCGTTGACGGTGATCCCGTCGCCCTTAAGCTCCTCGGCCAGCGACTGGGTCAGGGCGTGGACCCCGGCCTTGGCCGCCGCATAGGCGCCCATGCCGAGCCCCGCCTTTAGCGCCGCCGCCGAGCCGACATTGACGATCCGGCCGGCCGCGCTGGCCCGCAGGTGGGGGATCGCGGCGCGGCAGGCGTTGGCGGCCGTGACCACGTTCAGGGTGTGCATTCGCGCCCAGGTGGACGGGTCCTGAGTCTCGATGGTCTCCCAGACGAAGCCGCCCGCGATGTTGAGCAGCGCATCGATCCGTCCGAACCGCTCGCCGACCGCCGCCATCGCCGCCGCCGCCTGCACCGGCTCGGCCAGGTCGATCTCCGCCAGCACCAGGGCGCCATCGACGCCCGCCGGCGCCTTGGCGAAGTCGATCAGCACCACCTCATCGCCTTGCGCGCTTGCCGCCTTGGCGACCGCCGAGCCCAGCACCCCGAACGCCCCTGTGATCGCGATGATCCGTCCCGCCATGCGCCGAACTCCTGAAACGAAAAATGGCCGGGGTCGCCCCCGGCCATTCCTCGAAAGCCGATTTCGCCGGTAAAGGCTAGAGCCGCTCGACGATGGTCACGTTCGCCATGCCGCCGCCTTCGCACATGGTCTGCAGGCCGTACTTCTTGCCGCGGTTCTTAAGGGCGTAGAGCAGCGTGGTCATCAGCTTGGTGCCCGAGGCGCCCAGCGGGTGGCCCAGGGCGATGGCGCCACCGTTGACGTTCAGGCGCTCCGGGTCGGCGCCAGTCTTCTGCAGCCACGCCACCGGGACCGAGGCGAAGGCCTCGTTGACTTCGAACAGGTCGATATCGTCGATGGAGAGGCCGGTCTTCTTCAGCGCGCGCTCGGTCGCCGGGATCGGGGCTTCCAGCATGATCACCGGGTCGTGGCCCAGGATCGACAGGTGATGGATGCGGGCCAGCGGCGTCAGGTTGTGCTCCTTCAGCGCCTTCTCCGACACGACCATCACGCCCGAGGCGCCGTCGCAGATCTGGCTGGACGTCGCCGCCGTGATGCGGCCGCCTTCCCGCAACAGCTTAACGCCCTTCATGCCGTCGAGGCTCACGTCGAAGCGGATGCCTTCGTCGCTGTCGTGACGGACGGTGTTGCCTTCGGCGTCCAGGCCGTCGATGGCCAGGATCTCTTCCTTGAAGGCGCCGCCCTGGGTCGCCGCGATGGCGCGCTGGTGGCTGTGGTAGCCGAACTCGTCGAGCTGGTCCTTCGTCAGGCCGTACTTCTCGGCGATCATCTCAGCGCCCATGAACTGGCTGAACTGGATGTTCGGATAGCGCTCTTCCTGGCGGGGGCTCTTGGGAACGCCGAAGCCTTCCTTGGCCGCCAGGCTCACCGACAGGCCCATCGGCACGCGGGTCATGCTCTCGACGCCGGACGCGATGACCACGTCCATGGTGCCGCTCATGACCGCCTGGGCGGCGAAGTGCAGGGCCTGCTGCGACGAACCGCACTGACGGTCGACCGAGGTCGCCGGCACGCTTTCCGGCAGGCGCGAGGACAGCACCGCGTTGCGGGCGATGTTGGTCGACTGCTCGCCCACCTGCATCACGCAGCCCATGACCACGTCCTCGATCACGGCCGGATCGATACCGGTGCGATCCAGCAGCTCGTTCAGGACGGCGCCGCCCAGATCGGACGGGTGCCAGCCACGAACGCGGCCGCCCTTGCGGCCACCGGCGGTACGGGTTGCGGCGACGATGTAGGCCTCAGCCATCTCAAAGCTCCCAGACTTGCTTGCGCGTGTTCTTTGCGCGTCGCAGCGGGTCTTAGCGGGGCGCCCTTGCGTAAGACAACGGAGGTGACGCGCGCGTCACCTTCCCTTGCGGAGCCTCAGCCGCGGCGGCCGAAGGTCGCTGCCAGGATGCGCTCCAGCCACTCCCGGTCGACGCCGTCGAAGGCCGCCGGCCGCTCGGAATCCACGTCGAGCACGGCGACGAGCTCGCCGCCTGGGTCGAACACCGGCACGACGATCTCGCTGGCCGAGCGGCTGTCGCAGGCGATGTGGCCCGGAAAGGCGTGGACGTCCTCCACCACCTGCGTCTGCCGCGTCGCCGCCGCCGTCCCGCACACCCCCCGTCCGAACGCGATCCGCAGGCAGCCCAGGGTGCCCTGGTAGGGCCCCACCACCAGCTCGTCACCCTTCGCCGTGTCCACCACGTAGAAGCCGGTCCAGAAGTAGTGGTCGAAGCTGTTCGACAGCATCGAGGCCACGGTCGCCATTCGGGCGGTGACGTTCGGCTCCCCATCCAGCACCGAGGCGATCTCTTCGGCCACAGTTGCGTAGCGCGCGGCTTTCTCGGCGGGCAGGGCGAGGTCGTTGAAGGCTTCAGCCATGCCGCCGATGTAGCGATCCGCGCGCGGCCCGACTACCCCCTGGCGCCGTCCCCTTGATCTCGCGGCGCGGCCGGCCGATGCTGGGACCCACCTTCGAAGAAAGGGTACGCATGAGCGTCGCCACCGAACGCCCTGCCAAGGCCGCCGAGAACCTCGTCGCCGTGGGCCTCGGCGTCGCCGACCTCGCCCGCTCCGAGGACTTTTACGTCCGCGTCCTGGGCATGCAGGTCCAGCGGCGCATAACCCTGCCGCACATGGACGAGGTAATCGTCGGCTACCCTGGCCGCACGTCGGTGGTCCTGATGCACTGGACCGACGGCTCGCCCCGCGACTACCGCGGCAATCCGGTCAAGGTGGTGTTCTACGTCCCGGACGCGAAGCTGCTGATCGAGCGCATCCGCGCCGAGGGCCTGCCGATCGTGCGCGAGCCCGAGCCCAGCCCGGCCTTCGGCCCTACCCTCATCGGCATGGCCGAGGACCCCGACGGCTACGTGCTCGAGCTGCTGCAGGCTCCGGGACGCTGACGCGCCCCGGCCCCTCCACAATGGTCCCCTACAGGGCGAACGAGAAGCCGCCGTTGACCGGATAGACCTGGCCCGTGATCCAGCTCGAGGCGTCAGAGGCCAGGAACTGCACCATGTTGGCGATGTCGTCGGGCTGACCGGGGCGGCGGATGATGTATTTCTCCAGCGTCCGCTTCAACCGCTCGGGGTCGCCCTCCAGGGTCCGGCGCACCGCCGGCGTGGCCGTCAGCGCGATCGCCACCGAGTTGGCGGTGATCCCGTAACGACCGAGCGAGCGGGCCACCGAGCGCATGAAACCCGCCGCGCCGGCCTTGGCGCCGGCATAGATCTCCAGGCCCGCGTCACCCCAGCGGCTGGCGTCGGAGATCACCGTGATGATCCGGCCCGGCGCCTGGCGCTGCAGCATCCCCGGGATCACCGCGGCCGTGCAGTTCATCACGCCGTAGAGGTTGACGCCGATGAAGCTGTTCCAGACCTCTGGGCTGGTCTCCCAGAACGGCTTGCCCAGTTCGGGCGAAGGGTTGGCGCCGGAGTTGCCCGCGTTGTTGACCAGGATGCCGATGACGCCCAGGTCGGCCGCCGCCTTGGCGACCATCTCCTTGACCGCGGCATGGTCCGACACGTCGCACTGCAGGGCGATCGCCTTGCCGCCCGCGGCGCGGATCTCCTCGGCCACCGCCTCAGCGCGTTCCAGCACATAGTCATTCACGACCACGCCGCCGCTGTTCTTGGCGTCGGCCAGCTGCAGGGCGACCTGCCGCCCAACGCCCTGCCCCGCGCCGGTCACCAGGGCGACCCGCCCGCCCAGGTCGAGGATGTCGCTCATGTGGGTTCCCTCCGTCTTGTTGTTGTCCGCCGCCTCGCGGCCCACGCACCCTAGGCGGCTGACGTGGGGGACGCCGATACCCCTCGCGAGGCCTCGCACGCGGACTGGACTTTCCGCCGGGCCGGCCCTTTCCTGCCCGCGCAGTTCAACCTGGAGAGTACGGAATGCGTCTGGCGACTATGGCAGTGGTTCTGGCGCTGACGGGAGTGGTTCCCGCGGCGGCCCAGGTCGCGGACGCTCCCTCGAAGACCTTCGGCGCGCGGGATCTCTTCGGCCTCGCCCAGGCGGCCGACCCTCAGTTCCGCCCGGACGGCGGCGCCATCGCCTACGTCCGCGCAACCAACGACATCATGACGGACCGCTCCCAGCGGTCGATCTGGCTGGTCGATCCCAAGACCGGGGCCCAGACCCCGCTGGAAGCCGGCGAGGCCAGCTACCTTGCCCCGCGCTGGTCGCCGGACGGCTCGCGCCTGGCCTATGTCGCCGCCGGCCCCGGCGGGGCTCAGCTCTACGTCCGCTGGATGGCTACGGGCCGCTCAGCCAAGGTCGCCAGCCTGGAGCAGGCGCCAAACGACATCGCCTGGTCGCCCGACGGCAAGTCCCTGGCCTTCACCATGCTGGTCGGCGACGAGGGCAGGTCGCTGGGCGCGCCGATCCGCCGCCCTGAAGGCGCCAAGTGGGCCGAGCCCCTGAAGGTGATCGACCGGATCACCTACCGCGCCGACGGCGAGGGCTTCCTGAAGCCCGGCTACCGGCACCTGTTCGTCGTTCCGGCCGACGGTGGCCAGCCGCGCCAGCTCACTTTCGGCAAGTTCGACAACGGCGGCCCGATCAGCTTCAGCCGCGACGGCCGGTCGGTGCTGTTTTCGACCAACCGCGCCGACACCTGGGAACGCGACCCTCAGGAATCCGAGATCTACGCCGTCTCGGTGGCCGACGGCGCACTGACCCGCCTCACCAACCGGGTCGGCCCCGACGTGAACCCCGTCGTCTCCCCGGACGGCGCCCGCATCGCCTACCTGGGCTACGACGACGCCCGCCGGCGCGGCTACGAGAACCTGCGCCTCTACGTCATGGACCGCGATGGCCGGAACAGTCGCGCCCTCACCGGCAGCCTCGACCGCAGCGTCGGCGACCCGCAGTGGGCCGCGGACGGCCGCAGCCTCTATGTCACCGTCGAGGACGAGGGTCAGACCAAGGTCGCGCGCGTCGGACTCGACGGAAAGGTGCAGGTGCTGTTCTCGGGCCTGGGCGGCGGCGGCCTCGACCGCCCGTACACTGGCGGTCAGTTCTCCGTGGGTCGCGGGAACCTGATCGCCTTCACCGACGGCGTTCCCGAACGCCCCGCGGACCTGGCGCTCTGGAGCGGCGGCAGGACGCGCACGCTCACCGACCTCAACGCAGGCCTCCTCGCCGGCAAGACGATGGCGCGGGTGGAGGCCCTGCCGGTCACCTCCAGCCACGACGGCAAGTCCATTGGGGCGTGGATCGCCTACCCGCCGAACTTCGACCCCTCGAAAAAATACCCGCTGATCCTGGAGATCCACGGCGGCCCGTTCGCCGCCTACGGCCCGTTCTTCGCCACCGACGTCCAGCTCTATGCGGCGGCGGGCTATGTGGTGGTCTATTCCAACCCCCGCGGCTCCACTTCGTACGGCGAGGCCTTCGCCAACGAGATCGACCGCAACTACCCCAGCCACGACTACGACGACCTGATGAGCGTCGTGGACGCCGCTGTCGCCAAGGGCTTCGTGGACGACAAGCGTCTCTATGTGACCGGCGGCTCGGGCGGCGGCGCCCTCACGGCGTGGATCGTCGGCAAGACCGACCGCTTCCGCGCGGCGGCCACGCAGAAGCCGGTGATCAACTGGACCAGCCAGGTGCTGACCACTGACGGGTACACCTTCATGGCCAGCTACTGGTTCGGGAAGATGCCGTGGGAGGACCCGCAGGGGTACTGGGCGCGCTCGCCGCTCAGCCTCGTCGGCAATGTGAAGACTCCGACCCTGGTGGTCGTGGGCGAGAACGATGACCGCACACCGCCCTCCGAGGCCGACCAGTATTTCGCGGCGCTCCAGCTCCGCGGCGTGCCGACGGCGCTGGTGCGCGTGCCGGGCGCCAGCCACGGCGGCATCGCCGCCCGGCCCTCCCAGTCGGCCTCGAAGGCGGCGGCGATCCTGGCCTGGTTCGAACGCTATCGCTGACGCCCGAATGGGGGCGCCCATGCCCGCGGAGTCGTGGTTAAGTCCCTTGTAACGCTCAAGGTTCGGGGGGCACTGCGCATGCTGGAAACGGCGCCTCACTCGACGATCCGCGTGGCGGCGCGGGCGGCCAATGCGTTCACCCTCGACCTTGTGAAGATGCTCGGCTTCGGGCGCGACGTGGTCGATGGCCTGCTGATCACGGCGATCAGCCAGGCCAACGTCGCCCGGATCACCCGCAGCCGCGAACTCCAGCTCGCCTACGCCACGCTGGACCACCCCCCGCCGGACGAACTTCGGCGACCGGTCAGCGTCAGCGCCACGGCCAATTCGCTGCGTCTGCCCTTCGAGACGGCTCGCCGGCGGATCGCCGCCCTTGTCGAACTGGGTGCGATCCGGACGACGTCCCGCGGGGTCATGGTCCCGACTGCGCCGCTGAATTCGCCCTTCTACCGGTTCGTCGCCGGCGCTCACTACAGCAAGGTCCGCGACCTCTACTTCCGCCTGCGCGCGATCGGGATGCTGGAGGATCTGACGCAGGCGGCCGGTCCGGGGTTCCCCCCCGATGACCCGCCCGTGCGGCTGGTGGTGCGCCTGTCCTCCGACTACATCCTGCGCCTGGCCGAGTTGATCAGCGCTCACATCGGCGACGTCGTGACCGGAGTCGTGCTGATGGACCTGTTCCACGCCAATACCGAGCACTTCCCCGATACCGAAGGTGGTTCTGCGGATGCCGGCTGGACTGCGGAAACCTTCGTTCCGGACGAGCACCGCCGCCCCGTGCGGCCGCTTGCGATCTCGGAGCGGCTAGCCATCGCGCCCGAAACCGTTCGCCGTCATCTGCTGCGGCTGGAGGAGGCCGACCTATGCGAACGAAACGAGCACGGATTCGTGGTCACCGCGCGCATCCTCGCCCGCCCGGGCTTCGTCCAGTTCATGCTGGACAATCAGTCGCAGATGCACCGCCTGTTCGCCTCGCTCGCTGATTTTGGTGTGCTTTCCGAGTGGGAGAGCCAGGTCCAGGCCCTGCGCGGCGCGGCCTGACCGAAACGAGAACGCGGCGCACCCCCAAAATGGGTATGCATTAGTTTCACAGCCGGCGCACGTTACCTCAACCTGCGGACGTACCTCGGGGGAGGTACAGGTGCGGGGACTGCTCCATCCGGGGGGGTGGCGCGGTCCTCGCTTCACCTGGTTAGGGGCTATGACGAAGCTGTTGGACCGACAGATGACCGGCGCACCGCTCAACGGTGACGCCGAGACCGCCCGGGGCGAAGGCCCCCATCCCGTCGACCGCCATGTTGGCCTGCGGATACGAATGCGCCGCAAGGAAATGGGCGTCAGCCAGGAACGCCTGGCCGAAGCGCTGGGGATCACCTTCCAGCAAGTCCAGAAATACGAACGCGGCGCCAATCGGGTCAGCGCCTCCAAGCTCTGGGAGATCGCCTCGGCGTTGAAAACGCCGGTGGCCTACTTCTACGACGGACTGGGCGACCAGGAGACCCTGTCCGCCCAGCGCGACGCCGCCCAGGAGTTCCTCTGCTCCAGCGAGGGCATCGAGCTCGTCTCGGCGTTTCCGCGGATCAGCGAGCCGGCGATCCGACGCAAGATCGTCGAGCTGGTGCGCGTCTGCGCCGACGAGATCTGAGTCCGCTCAGGCGGTCGGGCGACCGGCCGCCACTGCGGCCTCGTACGCGGCCTGCAGCTCGGCCAGGACCGAGCGTCCTTCGCCTGGCTGGCTTAGGTGGTCGCGCCGCAGTTCGTCCATGAACGCGTCCCACATCGGCGGGCCGCCCTCCTCCAGCAGGCGGGCGCGGATCGACAGCTCCGCCGTCACCGGCAGGTGCCGCCGTCCCCATGCGCCGACCACCGCCATCACCGGGACGAGCTGGATGGCCTTCTCCGTCAGGCTGTAGATCGCCTTCTGGCGATGCGTCGGGTCGCCCGCCCGTGTGATCAGGCCCTCCGCGGTCAGCTTGCGGAGCCGGTCGGCGAGAATGTTGGACGCGATGCCCTCCTCTGACTGCGCCAGCAGCTCGCGGAACCGGCGGCGGCGGCCGAACATCATGTCCCGCAGGACCAGCAGGCTCCAGCGGTCGCCCAAGATCTCGAGCGTCAGATTGATCGGGCAGCCGGAGCGACGGGAGTTGGGTTCAGCCATGACCGATTGCACTCTTGCATCGGTCGGGCGGATTTCAAGTCGCCGCCACCC
>JBKOYY010000098.1:0-52000 GCA_046725615.1 Pseudomonadota bacterium | reverse complement strand
GCGCCGCGGCGGGGGACGGCCCAGCCGCCGCCGGCGCGGGCGTCGGCGAGAGCGGGGCGACCTGGCCCGGCGCGCGCAGGTTCTCCAGCAGCCGGGGGGCGAACAGCGCCACCCCCACCCCGGCGAGCACGCACAGGACCGCGAAGGCGGTCATCGCCCAGGCGCTCACGCCTGCCTGCGGGCGGTACTGGGCAGGATCCTTGGGCAGGTCGGGCTGGGGCGCGCTCATGGACATTCAGGGTCGCCGGTCGATGAGGTTGAGCAGCGCCGCCTCGAGCGGGAACGGCGGAAAGGCCTTGGCCGCCAGCTTGGTGCGGGCCAGCGGCTTCATCACCGCCTTCGACAGCCCCAGCGCGCGCAGCCCGGGCGCGGGATGGTCCTTCAGCAGCCTGGCCAGCGCCTGGGCCGCCCGAGGCGAGTGCAGCAGCACGGCGTCGCTCTTGGCCAGCGTCGCGGTGTCGATGTCCTCGACCGGCGCCGTCTCGTAGAGGATCAGCCGCCGGGCCTCGACGCCCTGTCGCTCCAGCGCGCCGGCCAGGTCGCCGGCCGGCTCGGCCGCGCCGGGATGCAGCACCACGCCGCGCAACTCGCCTCGGCGGGCGGCGATGCCCTCGGCCAGGGCCTCGACGTCGCCGTCGGCCGACAGCACCGACTTGAAACCCGCCCCGCGCGCCGCCTGCGCCGTGGCCGCGCCGACCGCGAACACCTTCAGGCCCCGCTCGCCGGTGGCGTCGGCGAACGCGCGCACGCCGTTGGCGGAGGTGAAAGCCAGGGCGGCGACGCCGGAAAGGTCCACGGCCACGTCGGGGATCGTCCGCACCGCCAGCAGGGGTGCGACCACGGCTTCGTGCCCCAGGGCGCGCACGCGCTGGGCCGTCGCCTCCGCGCCCGGCTGGGTGCGGGTGATCCAGATACTCTGCCTGCGGCTCGCCATTCGGCGAATCCTGTCGCCCGACCTGTTTAACTTTCGGAAACGACGATGGGCCTCGTCGCGCCCCGGATCAACGCCTCTCGTGGCGCCGCCCGCTCAACTACAGGATGATCGCGTCGCCCGCTTCTTCCTGGACCGCGCGGCCCAGCGACAGGCCGAGGTCGCGGGCCGAAGCCAGCGGATCCGCCATCTGCGACAGCTCGGAGTCGCCGGCGTGGCGGAACCGCTCGGTCCCGCCGGGCGACAGGGCCTCGACGATCAGCTTCAGCGACCCGCCTTCCAGCCAGGCGTGCGCGCCGATCGGCGTGCGGCACGAGGCTTCCAGCGCCGCCATCGCGCCACGCTCCGCCGCAACGGCGAGGGTGGTGGTCTCGCAGCGCAGCGCCTGCACCCACGGCAGGTCGCGGTCGGCCTCGCGGGTCTCGATGGCCAGGGCGCCCTGGCCCGGCGCGGGCGGGACCTCGCGCGGGTCGATCAGGCTCTTGGGCAGGTGGCCGAGGCCGAGGCGGCGAAGGCCGGCATTGGCCAGCAGGATCGCATCGGCCTCGCCCGCCGCCAGCTTGGCCAGGCGCGTGTCGACGTTGCCCCGCAGCATCTGCACGTCCAGGTCCGGGCGGCGGTGCAGCGACTGCGCCTGGCGACGCAGGCTCGCGGTGCCCAGCCTGGCCCCCTTGGGCAGGTCCTCCAGCCGCTCGACGTCGCGGCTCAGGAACGCGTCGCGCGGGTCTTCGCGCTCGGGGATCGCGGCGATGCACAGGCCGTCGGGCAGCACGGCCGGCACGTCCTTCATCGAATGGATCGCGCAGTCGATCTCGCCGGCCAGCAGGGCCTCCTCGATCTCCTTCGTGAACAGGCCCTTGCCGCCGATCTCCAGCAGCCGGCGGTCCTGCACCCGGTCGCCCGTGGTGGTGATGACGATCAGGGGCGCGACGCGCTCCACTTCGGCGGGGTTCTCGGGATCGGCGCCGAGGGCCGCGGCGATGCGGCGCTGCATGTGGCCGGCCTGCGCGAGGCTCAGCTTGGAGCCGCGGGCCCCGATCCGGACGGGCTGTTGCGTGGGCACGGTCGGCAGTCTACCTCGGACGCGAAACCAATCAGGGCCTGCTACAGGAGCGGGCCTCCCCCGGCAACCGGATGACCCCGAGCTCCACCGCGCCTCAGACCGTCCTGGGCCTCGAGACCAGCTGCGACGAGACCGCCGCCGCGGTGGTGCGCCGTCACGCCGATGGCCGCGCCGAGGTGCTGTCGTCGGTGGTCGGCAGCCAGATCGCCGCCCACGCCCCGTTCGGCGGCGTCGTGCCCGAGATCGCCGCCCGCGCCCACGTCGAGACCATCGAGGCCATCGCGGAGGCGGCGCTCAAGGAAGCCGGGCTGGGCTATGGCGAGCTTACCGGGGTCGCGGCCACCGCCGGGCCCGGCCTCGTCGGCGGGGTGATGGTGGGCCTCTCGTTCGGCAAGGCGGTGGCCCTGGCGCGCGGCCTGCCGCTGGTGGCGGTGAACCACCTCGAAGGCCACGCGGTATCGGCGCGGCTCGGGGCGGACCTGCCCTATCCGTTCCTGCTGCTGCTGGTCTCGGGCGGGCACTGCCAGTTGCTGGAGGTCGCCGGGATCGGGGCCTGCCGCCGCCTGGGCTCCACCATCGACGATGCGGCCGGCGAGGCCTTCGACAAGATCGCCAAGGCGATGGGCCTGCCCTATCCCGGCGGGCCCGAGCTGGAGCGCCTGGCCGACGGCGGCGACCCGACCGCGTTCGAGCTGCCGCGCATGCTGCTGGGCCGCAAGGACTGCGACTTCTCGTTCTCTGGTCTCAAGACCGCCGCCGCGCGTCTCGCCGAGGGCGTGACCCACGAGGCCGACCGCAAGAACCTGGCCGCCGCCGTGCAGGAGGCGATCGCCGGTCAGCTCGCCGAGAAGTCCGAGCGCGCCATGAAGGCCTACGCCCAGGACCACGCGGCCGCGGGCCTGCGCTTCGTCGTCGCCGGCGGCGTGGCGGCCAACCGCACCGTCCGCGCGCGGCTGGAGGCGGCCGCCCGCCGCCACGACTTCAGCTTCGCCGCCCCGCCGATGGCCTACTGCACCGACAACGCGGCGATGATCGCCCTCGCCGGCGCCGAGCGGCTGGCCGCCGGCATCTCGGATCCGCTGGACGCGGTGGCCCGCCCCCGCTGGCCGCTGGACGCCGCCGCGGCCGCCGCCGCCCCCACCCACAAGGCCGGCCGCAAGGGAGCCAAGGCATGAACCGTGTCGGAGTGATCGGCGGCGGCGCCTGGGGCACGGCCCTGGCCCAGGTCTGCGCCCGGGCGGGCCGCGAGGTGACCCTCTGGGCCCGCGAGACCGAGGTGGTCGAGTCCGTCAACGCCCGCCACGAGAACGCGACCTTCCTGGCCGGCGTGCCGCTGGAGCCGTCGATCCGCGCCACCGGCGACTATGCCGACCTCGCCGGCTGCGACCTCGTCCTCGCCGTGCCGCCAGCCCAGCACATGCGCTCCACCCTGACGGCCTTCGCGCCCCACGCGCGCGACGGGCTGCCCATCGTGCTCTGCTCCAAGGGCATCGAGCAGGGCACGCTCAAGCTGATGACCGACGTCCTGGCCGAGACGATCCCGCAGGCGGCGCCGGCGGTCCTTTCGGGGCCCAGCTTCGCCGGCGAGGTGGCGCGCGGCCTGCCCACCGCCGTCACCCTGGCCTGTCCCGATCCCGGCTGCGCCGAGGCGATCGGCGAGGCCATCGCCACCCCGACCTTCCGCCCCTACTTCGCCAGCGACCTGATCGGCGCCGAGGCGGGCGGGGCGGTGAAGAACGTGCTCGCCATCGCTACCGGCATCGTCGAGGGCCGCGAACTCGGCCGCTCGGCCCACGCCGCCCTCATCACCCGCGGCTTCTCGGAACTCACGCGCCTGGCCGTGGCGCTGGGCGGCGAGGCCGAGACCGTCGCCGGCCTCTGCGGCCTGGGCGACCTGGTGCTCACCTGCTCCAGCCCGCAGTCGCGCAACATGAGCGTCGGCCTGGCGCTCGGCCGCGGCCAGACTCTGGAAGAGGCGCTGGCCGGCAAGCTCACCGTCGCCGAGGGCGTGGCCTCCGCGCCCGCCGTCCGCGACCTCGCCCGCAAGCTCGGCGTCGAGGTCCCCATCTGCGAGGCGGTGGCCGCCATCCTCGCCGGCCAGGTGGGCGTCGACGACGCCATCCGCGGCCTGCTCTCCCGTCCGCTCCGAGAGGAACACTGAATGCCCACCTTCGTCCTTCACTGCCTCGACAAGGCGGACTCCCTCGACCTGCGGATGGCCACCCGCGAACGTCACCTGGCCTACGTCCAGAGCCGCGCCGCCGACGTTAAGATCGCCGGCCCGATGTTCGACGACGCGGGCGGCATGGCCGGCTCGATGTTCATCCTCGACGTCGCCGACAAGGCCGCGGCCCAGGCGTTCCACGACGCCGACCCCTACACCCAGGCGGGCCTCTGGCGGCAGGTCGAGCTGAACCCGGTGAAGATCACGTTTGGCCAGCTCTGAGCCCGTCAACGCCGCGCGTCCGCCCGCCGGGACGCGGCTCTGCGCCCTCGCCGAGCTCCAGGACCCGGGCGGCAAGTCGTTCCGCTTCCGACACGAGACCCGGATGTTCGCCGGCTTCGTGATCCGCCAGGGGGACGACGTCCGCGGCTTCGTGGACTCCTGCCCGCATGCCGGCTGGCCGCTCAGCGCCCTGGACGACCGCTACCTGACCCGCGACGGCCGCCACATCCTCTGCGCCGGCCACGGCGCGCTGTTCACCCTGGACGGTCTCTGCGTCGCCGGCCCCTGCGCCCTCCAGAGCCTCACGCCCTGGCCGGTCGAGGTGCGGGCCGGCGAGGTCTTCACGGCCTAGCTTCGGCCCCGAACGCGGCCACGTCGTCCAGCAGCGACCTGGCCGCCAGCTTCACCAGCTCGCCGCCCTTCTCGGGGGTCGCCAGGCCCGGGTCCGACCCCATCCGGCCGTCGGCGTAGCGGGCGCGGAAGTCGTGGGCCTCGCGGATCGGGCCCGTGGGGGCGATCTGCGGCGCGTAGTTGGCGCTCTTGATGGAGTCCGGATAGGCCCACTGCGTCACCGCGATCTCGGACGGTGTGGCGTGGCTGCCGTGGCCGACCGGGAACTGCTGGTTGGCGAGCGCGGTGACGCCGGCCAGGTCCCACCAGTTCTTCAGCTTGCAGGCGAAGCCGCGGTCACGCCCGGCGTAGCTGGCTTCGGCGTAGAGCTCGGAGAACGCCGCCTCGATGGTCGCGACGTTCCCGCCGTGGCCGTTCAGGAAGTAGAGCTTCGTGAAGCCCGCGTGCGCCAGGCTGCGGCACCAGTCGCCGATCGCCAGCATGAACGTCGAGGGCCTGAGCGCGATCGTGCCCGGGAAGTCCAGGTGGTGCTGCGCCATGCCGATGTTGAACGTCGGACCCACCAGGATGTCGCCGGTCTTCTGCGCTTCGTGGGCGATGATTTCCGGGCACAGCCAGTCGGTGCCCAGCAGGCCCGTCGGCCCGTGCTGCTCGTTCGAGCCGATGGGGATCACCACCGTCTTGGAACGGGCCAGGAAGCTTTCGATCTCGGCCCAGGTGGAGAGGTGCAGCAGCATCGGATGTCCCTTGAGGCTTCGCGCGCCGGTTGGATCCCGCGCGTCGGAATCGCGTGTACAGTAAACCTGAAACCTGCGGCCGCGCGACCGTCAGAACCGCGCCTCGGCCACCTGGATGGTCATGTCGCGGGCCTTCATGCCCACCAGCCGCCAGCCGCCCTTGCCCTTCGCGAAGGTCAGCAGGCAGTCGCCGCCGCCCTGGCGCAGGCACACCTTGCGCTCGCCCAGCGGCTTCAGCATCCGCCGCACCTCTTCCGGGTCGGGCGCCTCGGTGCGGCGGCGGCCCTGGGCGTCCACCAGCCGGATTGCCTCGGGGCTGATCATCCGGTCCAGGGCGAACTCCGACGGCCCGCCCTCCACGTCCAGCGCCTTGGTCTTCGCCATGGCCGTCACCTGCCGCCGCACGTCGTCCCGCAGCGCCGCCCGGTCGATCTCGGCCTCGAACGCCGCTTCGTCGTCGTTCATCGCCGCGGTGAGCAGCCGGCTGGCCGCCTCGGCCGCCCCCTTGGGCGCGCTGCCGCCGCAGGCCGAAAGGATGAGGGCCACGGCGGCGAGGAGGGGGGGCGTCCAACGCATCGCGCGAAAATCCCCGCCCGCCTGAGTCGCCGCAAGAGGCTGACGGTGCGGCGAGTTGCGCCGCGCCCCCCGGGCGGATACTGCGGAGCGAAGTCCGATCCGGGAGGTTGAAGCGTGTCCGACGGCGAGGTGTTTCCGGTTCCCCAGGAATGGGCCGACAAGGCTCACATGAACGCGGCGGCCTATGAGGCGGCGGTCCGGCGGGTCGAGTCCGACCCCGAGGGTTACTGGACCGAGATCGGCAACCGCCTCGACTGGATCAAGCCCTTCACCCAGGTGAAGGACGTCTCGTTCGACAAGGCCGACTTCCACATCAACTGGTACGCCGACGGCGTCCTCAACGTCGCCGCCAACTGCCTCGACCGGCACCTGGAGACCCGCGGCGACCAGGTGGCGATCATCTGGGAGAGCGACGACGGCCACAGCTACGACGCCCTCACCTACCGCCAGCTCCACGCCGACGTCTGCCGCTGGGCCAATGTGCTCAAGGCCAAGGGCGTCCAGAAGGGCGACCGCGTCACCATCTACCTGCCGATGATCCCGGCGGCGGCGGCCTCGATGCTGGCGTGCGCCCGCATCGGCGCGATCCATTCCGTCGTCTTCGGCGGCTTCTCGCCCGACAGCCTGGCCGGCCGCATCCAGGACTGCGACTCCAAGGTCGTGATCACCGCCGACGAGGGCCTGCGCGGCGGCCGCATCGTGCCGCTGAAGCTCAATGTCGACGAGGCGCTGAAGACCTGCCCGGGCGTCACGAACGTCATCGTCGTCAAGCGCACCGGCGGCGACGTGCCGATGACCGCCGGCCGCGACGAATACTTCTCCGACCTGAAGAAGACCGTCTCCGCCGAGTGCCCGGCCGAGCCGATGGGCGCCGAGGACCCGCTGTTCATCCTCTACACCTCGGGCTCGACGGGTAAGCCCAAGGGCGTGCTCCACACCACCGGCGGCTACCTGGCCTGGGCCTCGTGGACGCACGAGGTGGTGTTCGACTACCGTCCCGGCGAGGTCTTCTGGTGCACCGCCGACGTGGGCTGGGTCACCGGCCACAGCTACGTGGTCTATGGTCCGCTGGCCAACGGCGCCACCAGCCTGATGTTCGAGGGCGTCCCGAACTATCCGACCACCTCCCGCTTCTGGGAGGTCTGCGACAAGCACAAGGTCGAGATCTTCTACACCGCCCCCACCGCGCTCCGGGCGCTGATGCGCGAGGGCGACGAGCCGGTGAAGCGCGCCAGCCGCAAGTCGATCCGCCTGCTCGGCACGGTGGGCGAGCCGATCAACCCCGAGGCCTGGCTCTGGTACCACCGCGTGGTGGGCGAGGAGCGCTGCCCGATTGTCGACACCTGGTGGCAGACCGAGACCGGCGCCTGCCTGATGACCCCGCTGCCGGGCGCCCACGCGCTCAAGCCGGGCTCCTGCGCCAAGCCGCTGCCGGGCGTGAAGCCCCAGCTCGTCGACGCCGAGGGCCTGGTCCTCGAAGGCGCCATCAACGGCAACCTCTGCCTCACCGACAGCTGGCCGGGCCAGATGCGGACGGTCTACGGCGACCACCAGCGCTTCATCGACACCTACTTCTCCACCTATCCCGGCAAGTACTTCACCGGCGACGGCGCCCGCCGCGACGCCGACGGCTACTACTGGATCACCGGCCGGGTGGACGACGTCATCAACGTCTCGGGCCACCGCCTGGGCACCGCCGAGATCGAGAGCGCCCTGGTCGGCCACCCCGCCGTGGCCGAGGCCGCCGTCGTCGGCTACCCGCACGACATCAAGGGCCAGGGCATCTACTGCTACGTCACGCTGAAGGTCGGGGTCGAGGCCACCGAGGCCCTGCTCGCCGACCTGCGCGGCCATGTCCGCCACGAGATCGGCCCCTTCGCCGCCCCTGACGTGATCCAGTTCGCGCCCGGCCTGCCCAAGACCCGCTCGGGCAAGATCATGCGCCGCATCCTGCGCAAAATCGCCGAGGACGACCTCGGCAACCTCGGCGACACCTCCACCCTGGCCGAGCCGGCCGTGGTCGATGACCTGGTGAAGAACCGCGCCGGCCGCGGCGACGACGAGGTCCACATCCAGGGCCACCGCCTGTCGTGCGCCGAGCTGGAGGGCGTGCTGCGCGGCCACCACGCCGTGGCCGAGGCCGCCGTCGTCGGCGCCCTGGTCGACGGCAAGGCCGAGTCGCTCTGGGCCTTCGTCACGCCCGATCCCGAGATCATGGCCTCCGACGTCCTGGCCGCCGACCTCAAGGGCTACATGCGCCGCGAGATCGGCGAACATGGCGTCCCGGCGGCGGTGATCTTTGGTCCGCTGCCCAAGACCCATTCGGGCGAGGTGGTCCGGCCGGTGCTGCACCGCATCGCCCAGACGGGCGAGCCCGGCGACGTCTCGGGCCTGGCCGATCCCGCCGTGGGTCCGGCCCTGGCCAAGCTGCGCGCCGACGCGCTCGCCGGCTGACGTGAGTCCCGAGCTGCCGCCGCCGCTGCGCGCGGCGCTCGAGCGGGAGCTCGCCGGGGCCTCGCGCCGCGACCTCGCCCAGCGCAGCGCGGCGACCACCGCCGCCTATCGGTCGGGGCGGACCTCGGCCGCCGCGATCAAGGGTGCGGACGACGCCCTGGCCTATGCCCTCACCCGCCTGCCGGCCACCTACGCCGCCTGCGCCGCGGTCTTCGCCGAGGCGCGCCGCCTGGCGCCCGGCTTCGTCCCCGTCTCGCTGCTGGACGCCGGCTGCGGCCCCGGCACGGGCAGCTGGGCCGCGCGGGAGGCCTGGCCGCAGCTGGCGCGGATCACCTGGCTCGACGCCAGCGCGCCGTTCCTCGACCTCGCCCGCCGGCTGGCCGGCGACGATCTGTCGGCCGACCCTCAGCGCGGCGACCTCACCGCCGGCGGGTTCCCCAGGGCGGATGTGGTTCTCGCCAGCTACGCCCTGGCCGAAATCGCCCCCGCCGCCCAGCCCGGGGTGGTCGCCAGCCTGTGGGACGCCGCCGAGGGCCTCCTGGTCCTGGTGGAGCCCGGCACGCCGGCCGGCTTCGAGCGCCTGCGCGCCGCCCGGTCAGGGCTGATCGCCGCCGGCGCCCGCATCCTCGCCCCCTGCCCGCACGACGGCGCCTGCCCGATCGCCGCGCCCGACTGGTGCCACTTCAGCGTCCGCCTGCCGCGCTCGCGCGACCACCGCCTGGCCAAGGGCGCCGAGGTCCCGTTCGAGGACGAGAAGTTCGCCTACCTGGTCGCCGCCCGTCCGCACGTCGACGCGGCGCCCCGCACGCCCCGCGTCCTCGGCCGCCCGCGCGCCGGCAAGCCCGGCATCGACCTGCGGCTCTGCACGGAAACCGGTCTCGAACAGCGCTTCGTCGCCCGCCGCGACAAGGCGGCCCACGCCGTCGCCCGCCGCCTGGACTGGGGCGACGCGCTCTAGAGCGCGCTCCGCAAGAGTGGAAACCGGCTCTGCGATCAGGACGCGCTCAACCTTTTGATTTAGCGCGTTTTTATCCCGTTCGGACGATTCCGTTTGAACGGGAAAGGCTCTAGCCCACCCCGCGGATCGGGAACGGCACGACCGCCGCGGCGTCCTCTTCCCGGCGCAGGCGGCTGCGTTCCTCGATGCGTTTGAAGAAGTCCTGCAGGTAGGGCACCAGGAAGTCGATGAACGCCCGCACCCGCGGCGCGTCCTTCAGTTCGCGGCGGGTCACGATCCACGAGCTGGCCCGCCCCTCGGGGATGTCCTCGGAACAGCGCACCAGCTCGCGGTCCGGATCGGCGACGGTGCACGGCAGGGCGCCGATGCCCAGGCCCGCCTTCACCGCATAGACCAGGCTGCCCATGCTGTTGCTGCGGGTGATCGGCGGCTTGCCGCCCGAATAGCGCATCATCCAGGTCGCGGCGGGAATCTCCCCGCCCTCGGGCGCCACGTCGATGAGGTCGTGGTCCTTCAGGTCGTCCAGCGAAGCCGGCGTCCCGCGCCGGACCGCGTATTCGCGGCTGCAGTAGAGCGCCATGGGGTGCTCGGTGATCTTGCGCGCCACCAGGTCCGACGGCGGCAGCGACTGGGCCGTCCGGATGGCGAGGTCGGCCTCGCCGCTCTCCAGGTCCAGCGACCGGTCGGTGATGACCAGGTCCACCTGCACGTCGGGATGCAGCTTCCGGAACTCGGCCAGCGCCGGGATGATCATGGTGTTGGCCACCAGCTCGTTGGTGGTCAGCCGCAGCGCCCCGGCCACGCCCCGCATCTGCGAGGCCGCATGGTTCTCGAACCGGATCGCCGCCCGCTCCACGCCCTCCGCTTCGGAGATCAGGGCCTCGCCCGCCTCGGTCAGCCGGCTGCCGGTCTGGCCGCGCTCGAACAGCTTGAAGCCCAGGTCGTGCTCCAGGCTCTCGATGCGCCGGGCGACCGTGGTCTGGTTCACGCCCAGCGCCTTCGACGCCGCCAGGGTCGATCCGCCCCGTGCGACGGCCAGGAAGGCCTTCAGGTCGTTCCAGTCGAACATACCGACATTCTGCGGTTGTGCAGAGCCGGACTGCAAGAGCGCAGATAACTCAACGTCACGCCTTAACCGTATCTATCGCGCCGCTGCGGAGCTCCCCCGGGCTCCGGACGGCCAAGAAGGTGTGTGTCATGAAACTCTACTGCGACCCGATCTCCACCACGTCCCGGCCCATCCTGATGTTCCTCGCCGAACAGGATCTGCCGGTCGAGATCGTCAAGGTCGACCTCCTCGCCGGCGCCCAGCAGGCCCCGGAGTACCTGGCGATCAACCCCAACGGCATCGTGCCCTTCTTGGTGGACGGTGATTTCCGCATCGGCGAGAGCGCCGCGATCCTCAAGTATCTGGCCATCCGCGCCCAGGCGACCGCCTACCCCGAGGGCCTGCAGGCGCAGGTCAAGGTCGACGAGGCGATCTCCTGGTTCTCGACCCAGTTCCACGAAACCTTCTGCGTGATGACCTGCTACCCGGCCATCGGCGTGCCCAAGGGCGCCTCGCCCGAGCTGCTGGCCGCGCTCTCGGCCTACGGTCGTGACCATTCCCCCCGCTGGCTGAAGGTCCTGGACCAGCACATGCTGGCCGGCCAGCCCTACGTCTGCGGCGACCAGGTCAGCCTCGCCGACTACATCGGCCTCTCCTACGTCCTGCTCGGAGAGTTCGTGGCCTACGACTTCGGCGACTATCCCAACATCCAGGCCTGGATCGCCCGCATGAAGGCGCGGCCGTCCTTCCTCTCCGCCTATGCCGCCTTCGAGACCTTCGTGGGCTTCGTCCGCGGCCAGGCCCAGGCGGCCTGACCGCTCGGCCTGATCTGGCGGCCACACCCGATCCTCCCTCCCACCTCCCCGACGGGAGGGAGTTCCCACGGGCGCGCGCCATGCCCCACGTCGCGCCGCCCGCCAGAGCGCGTTCCGCAAGAGTGGAAAGGCTCTGACCGGCCCGCTTCCCCCGAGGCGGCCGGTCCCTCGTCCGCGCCCTTCCCGCGATATCCCCGCCGCGGGAAGGGGGCGGGCACATGACAGCGACTTAAGCTTTCCCCGTCCGGGTTGAGTGGTAAGGATCGCCCCTTCCTGCCCTTCCACCGGGATAGTCCATGCTCCGAACCGCCCGCGCCGCCGGCCTCGCGTTCCTCCTGGCCACCACGGCGCTCGCGCCGGCCGCCCTCGCCACCCGGGCCGCCGCGGCCGAGGTTCCGCCGATCCAGTTCAAGCAGCGGATACTGCCCAACGGGCTGAAGGTGTTCACCTCGCGCGATCCGTCTACGCCGAACGTGGCGGTGCAGGTCTGGTACGACGTCGGCTCCAAGGACGACCCCGAGGGCCGGTCGGGCTTCGCGCATCTCTTCGAACACCTGATGTTCAAGGCGACGCGGAACATGCCGTCCGAGACGCTCGACCGCATGACCGAGGACGTGGGCGGCTTCAACAACGCCTCCACCGCCGACGACTACACCGACTACTACGAGGTCGTTCCGGCCAATCACCTCGAGCGCCTGATCTGGGCCGAGGCCGAGCGCATGGGCTCGCTCGTGGTCGACGAGGCGGTCTTCAAGTCCGAGCGCGACGTGGTGAAGGAGGAGCTGCGCCAGCGGGTCCTGGCCTCGCCCTACGGCCGCCTCTTCGCCCTCTACCTGCCGCAGGCCAGCTACACGACCCACCCCTACAAGCGGCCCGGCATCGGCTCGATCGAGGAGTTGGACGCAGCGACGATCGACGACGTCCGCGCCTTCCACCAGACCTTCTACCGGCCCGACAACGCCGCCCTGATCGTCGTCGGCAACTTCGACGAGGCCAAGCTCGACGCCTGGATCGACCGCTACCTCGCCCCGCTGAAGAACCCGCAGCGGCCGGTCCCCCGGGTGACCGTGAAGGAGCCGCCGCGCGCCAAGGCCGGCGTGTTCGAGGGCTATGGCCCCAACGTGCCGCTGCCCGCCGTGGTGCTGTCGTGGCAGGGCCCGGCGGCTCGCGACCCCGACGCCCCGGCGCTGAAGGTGCTGGACGCCATCCTCTCGGCCGGCAAGTCCTCGCGCCTCTACAACAGCCTCGTCTACGACAAGCAGATCGCGGTCGAGGCCTACTCCAGCGCCGACCTGCCCGAGGACCCGGGCATGTTCATGGTGGGCGCCATCATGTCGAACGGGCGCGGCGTGGCCGAGGGCGAGACCGCCCTGCTGGCCGAGGTGAAGCGCCTGCGCGACGCCCCGCCCTCCGCCGCCGAACTGTCCGAGGCCAAGAACGAGCTGCTCGCCAGCGCCCTCAAGGAGCGCGAGACCATCGAGGGCCGGGCCAGCGCCATCGGCTATGCCCTCAGCGTCGACGGCGACCCGAATGCGGTGAACACCGAGCTCGCCAGGCTGCAGGCCGTGACCGCCGCCGACGTCCAGCGCGTCGCCCGCAAGTACCTCGCCGACGACCGCCGCATGTCGATCCGCTACCGCGCCGAGAGCGAGCGCCCCAAGGGCGCCGCGCCCGCCGCACCGCCGACGCCGCCGAAGCAGGTGGCGACCTACGACGGCCCCGTCTTCACCCTCGCCCCCGAGGCCGAGCGCCAGAAGCCGCCGCCGGTGGCCGAGCCGGTGCAGCCGGTGCTGCCGACCCCGTCCGAGAAGACGCTTCCCAATGGCCTGCGGGTGATCGTCGCCCGCTCGTCCGACCTGCCGCTGGTCACCGCGGACCTGACCGTCAAGTCGGGCGCCTGGGCCGACCCGCCGGGCCTCGCCGGCGCCTCGGCCATGATGGCGGGCATGCTGACCGAGGGCACGAAGACCCGCTCGGCCCAGGAGATCGCCAGCCAGGTTGAGAGCCTCGGCGCCTCGTTGGGTTCGGGCGGCGGCCTGGAGTCCTCGTCGGTCACCCTCACCGCCATGCCCGACAAGCTGCCGGCGGCCCTGGCGATCATGGCGGACGTGACGAAGAATCCCGCCTTCGCCGCCGAGGAACTGGAGCGTCAGCGCGAGCAGGCGCTCGACGGCCTGCGGATCGCCTACCAGCAGCCCGGCAGCCTCGCCGGCCTCGCCGCCGCGCCGGTGGTCTATGCCGGGACGCCCTTCGGCCACGTGGTCCAGGGCACGCCGGGCAGCCTGCCGAAGCTGAAGCCCGCCGACCTCGCCGCCCTGCACGCCGCCGCCTTCCGGCCCGACAACGCCATCCTCGTGCTCACCGGCGACATCACCGCCGAACAGGGCTTCGCGCTCGCCGAGCAGGCGTTCGGCGACTGGAAGCGGCCGGCGACGCCGCTGCCCCCCGCGCCCGAGATCAGGCCCGCAGCCGCGCCGCGCGCCCTGGCCATCGACATCCCCGGCACCGGCCAGGCCGCGGTCAACGTGCTGAAGCCGGGGATCGCCCGCAACGACCCCGACTACTATCCGGCGGTGGTGGCGGCCAACATCCTCGGCGGCGGCTACTCGGCCCGCCTCAACCAGGAGATCCGCATCAAGCGCGGCCTGTCGTACGGCGCCTCGGCCAGTCTCTCGGCCGCCCGCACCACCGGCTCCTTCCGCGCCGCCGCCCAGACCAAGAACGAGTCCGCCGGCCAGGTGCTGGACCTGATGAAGGCCGAGCTGGCGCGTCTCGCCGCCGAACCGGCGGGCGCCGAGGAGCTGAAGGCCCGCAAGTCCAATATCGTCGGCGGCTACGGCCGCGCCCTCGCCACCTCCGAGGGCCTGGCCGACACCCTCGGGAACTTCGCCCTCTACGGCATCGCCCTGGACGAGCTCGGCCGCTACACCGCCAAGGTCGAGGCCGTGGACACCGCCCAGGTGCAGGCGGCCGCCCGCCGCCTGTTCGATCCGGCGCAGGTCAGCGTGATGGTGGTGGGCGACGCCAAGGTCTTCGCGGCCGACCTCAAGGCGAAGCTGCCGAACCTCGACGTCGTCCCGGCCGATCAGCTCGACCTGGACAGCCCGTCGCTCAGGAAGTGACCCGGCGCCGGCGGCGGCTCAGCCCGCCGCCCGCATCGTCCAGCGGCCAAGGTCGCGCTCGCGCGCCATCAGCGCCAGGCCCGTGGCGATCGACTCCAGCTCGGCGCCGGTCTCGATCCGCGAGGGGTCGAAGCGGCGGTGGAAGATCGCCCGCACCGCCGGCACCAGCGACGAGCCGCCGGTCAGGAACACCCGGTCGATCGCCTCGGCCGGCAACCCCGCGTCCGCCAGCGCCGCGTCCACCGCCGTCTCGATCTGCGAGAGCTCGGGCGCGATCCAGCCCTCGAAGTCCGCCCGGGCGACGTCGCGCACGATCGCGATCGAGCCCGCCTCGAACCGGAACTCCGCCGCCGGCGCCGACGACAGCGTCTCCTTCAGCCGCGAGACCGAGCGGTACAGCTGGTAGCCGTAATTCTCGTCCAGCATTTCGATCAGCCGCGTGATCCGCTCCGGCTCGACGGCCTCGCGCTCCAGGGCCCGGATCTCGCGCATGTCGCGGCTGGCGCGCAGCAGGGCCAGCTGGTCCCAGCGGGCGAAGGCGGCGTAGTACTTGTAGGGGATCGGCAGGGTCTTGCCGAACGAGCGGTAGTCCCCGCCCTTGCCCAGCTCGGGCGAGACCAGGTTGTCGATGATCCGGTAGTCGAAGGCGTCGCCGGCCACGCCCACGCCCGCCCGGCCCAGCGGCGTCGCCCGCACGAGGCCCGCCTCCCGCTCGAAGCGGATGATCGAGAAGTCCGACGTGCCGCCGCCGAAGTCGCCCACCAGCACCGTCGCGTCGTGGTCCAGCTCGCGGGCGAAGAAGAACGCCGCCCCGACCGGCTCGTAGGCGTACAGCACCTCCTTCACGCCCATGCGGTGGAAGGCCGTCTCGTAGCGCGCCAGCGCCAGCGCCTCGTTCGGCGAGGCGCCCACGAAGCGGACCGGCCGGCCCACGATCACCCGCTCGGGCAGTTCGCCCAGCGGCGCGCCCGCGTACTCCCGCACCTTCAGCAGGAAGGTCGAGAGCAGGTCCTCGAACCGATAGCGCCGGCCCAGGATCTGGGTCTCGGTGAAGCTCTCCTGGGCGGCGAAGCTCTTGAAGCTCTGGATGAACCGGGTCTCGGCCGGGTCCTCCACATAGGCCTCGATGGCCCACGGCCCGGCCGCGATCTGCCGGTCCTGCGGCCGCTCGGGCGGGGCGTGGAACGACAGGCACGAGCGGAAGGCGAAGAGCTCGCCCTCCGCCGCCGGGAACGTCACCAGACGCGCCGGCCCGTCCGCGTCGGCCAGCGACAGGACGGTGTTGGTGGTGCCGAAGTCGATGCCGAGACTGTAGCCGGCCATGGAACGCGCCTTCTTCATCGGGGAGGGACGACGGATCGCCCGCTTCCCGTCCGGCGGCGCGACCTAGATGGGCTGGCTCAGGTGGCCCCGCATCAGTCGTCGATCTCCTGCAGGTCGCGCTCGTAGGCGCAGACCGTGGCGTGGTTGAGGATCTTCGACACCGACGCGCCCAGCGGGCAGATCTGCACCGGCCGGCTCAGGCCCAGCAGGATCGGGCCCAGCACCTCGGCCCCGCCCAGCGACTTCACGAGCTGGGTCGAGATCGCCGCCGAGTGGATCGCCGGCATGATCAGCACATTGGCCGGGCCGGTCAGGCGCATGAACGGATAGGCGCCGCGGCTCTCGGGCTCCAGCGCCAGCCCCGGCGGCATCTCGCCCTCGTACTCGAAGTCGATGCCGTCCATTTCGTCCAGCATGGCCACCGCCTGGCGGATGCGGTCCGAGCGCTCGCCCATCGGGTTGCCGAAGGTCGAGTAGCTCATGAACGCCACCCGCGGCTCGAAGCCCAGGGTGCGCACCGCGCGGGCCGCCTCGATGGCGATCTCCACCAGTTCCTCGGCCTCGGGCATCTCGGTGACGTTGGTGTCGGCGACGAAGATCGTCCGCCCCTTGGCCATCACCACGCTCATGCCGATCACCCGGCCGTCGGGCGCGGGATCGATGACGTTGAGCACCTCTTCCAGCACCTGGTCGAAGTTGCGGGTGACGCCGGTGACCAGCCCGTCCGCATGGCCCAGCGCCACCAGCGCCGCGCCGAAGGCGTTGCGGTCCTGGTTGATCAGACGCTGCACGTCCCGGCGCAGGTAGCCCTCGCGCTGCAGTCGGCTGTAGAGGAAGTCCACCGACGCCTCGTTCCAGTGCGAGATGCGGGCGTTCAGCACCTCCAGGCCTGCCTCTTCCGGGTCGATGCCGGCGGCGCGCATGTTCTCGTGCACCAGATCCTCGCGGCCCACCAGCACCGCCTGGCCCAGGCCCTGGGTCTGGAAGGCGTAGGCGGCGCGGATCACGCTCTGCTCCTCGCCCTCGGCGAACACGATCCGCTTCCGCGGCGCCGACAGCACCGCGCCCTGCAGCTTCTGCAGGAACGCCGCCGTCGGGTCGAGCCGCTGGGCCAGCGAGGCGCGATACGCCTCCATGTCCTCGATCGGCTTGCGGGCGACGCCCGTGTCCATCGCCGCCTGGGCGATGAACGGCGGGATGTAGGCCAGCAGGCGCGGGTCGAACGGCGTCGGGATGATGTAGTTGCGGCCGAACTTCATCTGGGCGCCGTGGTAGGCGGCGATCACCTCGTCCGGCACGTCCTCGCGGGCGAGCTGCGCCAGCGCCTTCGCGCAGGCGATCTTCATCTCCATGTTCACGCGCCGCGCCCGCACGTCGAGCGCGCCCCGGAACAGGTAGGGGAAGGCCAGCACGTTGTTGACCTGGTTCGGATAGTCGCTGCGCCCCGTGGCGACGATGGCGTCGGGGCGCACGGCGTGCACCTCTTCCGGGGTGATCTCCGGGTCGGGGTTGGCCATGGCGAAGATGATCGGCTGCGGCGCCATCATCTTCACGTGCTCCTGGGTCAGCGCCCCCTTGGCCGACACGCCGATGAAGACGTCCGCGCCCTCGATGGCCTCGGCCAGGGTCCGCTTGTCGGTGTCAACGGCGTGGGCCGACTTCCACTGGTTCATGTCCTCGCCGCGCCCGCGGTAGAGCACGCCCTTGCGGTCGACCGCGATGACGTTCTCGGGCCGCACGCCCAGCGCTTTGATCAGGCCCAGGGTGGCGATGCCGGCCGCGCCGGGGCCGTTCAGCACCACCTTGATCTCGTCCAGCTTGCGGCCGGTGATCTCGCAGGCGTTGATCAGGCCGGCGGAGCAGATGATCGCCGTGCCGTGCTGGTCGTCGTGGAACACCGGGATGTCGAGTAGTTCCTGGAGCTCGGTCTCGATCCGGAAGCAGTCGGGGCTGCGGATGTCTTCCAGATTGATGCCGCCGAAGGTGACGCCGATGTTCTTCACCACCGTGATGATCTCGTCCGGATCGGTGGCCGTCATCTCGATGTCGATGGCGTCGACGTCGGCGAAGCGCTTGAAGAGGACGCCCTTGCCTTCCATCACCGGCTTGGAGGCCAGCGGGCCCAGGTTGCCCAGGCCCAGGATCGCGGTGCCGTTCGAGATCACCGCCACCAGGTTGCCCTTCGACGTGTAGTCGTAGACCGTCTCCGGATCCTGCGCGATCGCCAGCACCGGCACCGCCACGCCCGGCGAATAGGCGAGGCTCAGGTCGCGTTGCGTGGCCATCGGCTTGGTCGCCGTCACGCCGATCTTTCCCGGCGTGGGATAGCGGTGGAAGCTGAGCGCCTCCTCGTCGGTGAAGGTGCGTTTCTCGACCTGGTCCATGGTGCTCCTGCCCCGCCCCTGGGGCCAATTCCGGAAAGGGGCCCAACCTATAGAGGCGAGCGGGCAGGGACAACGGCGGAACAAGTCCGGGGCCCCGATGGTTGACCCTCGGGCAGGGCATGGGGGATGCCGAAAGGAAACACGTGCCTATGAGCAACCAATTCGCCTACGCCGCCGCCGCGGTCCTGCTCCTGGCGGCCGCGCCGGCCATGGCCCAGAAGCCGGCCGACGCGCCGGGCGCCAAGCCGGCCACCGCCGCCACGCCCGCCACCAAGGCCACGCCAGCGGAACCTGGGACCACCTCGGCCACCCCGGCCACGCCCTCGACGGGCGCCACCCCGGCCACCCCGCCGTCCTCGACCGCCACCGATGACGCCGCCGACACCGGCGCCGACACGGGCGCGGCCGCCGACGTGAGCGTCACCACCGGCATGTCGGTGAAGGACAAGACGGGCGCCACCATCGGCCAGGTCACCGACATCAAGACCGGCGCCGACGGCAAGAAGACCGTCACCATCAAGATGGGCGCCGACACCTTCGCCGTCGACACGTCCGCCCTGGCGGTCGCCGGCGGCTCCGCCTCGGTCAACGCCAGCAAGGACGAGATCCGGAGCATGCTGAAGAAGTAGGCCCGGCGCTCACCGCGTCCCAAGGGGCGGCTCCAGAAGGGGCCGCCCTTTTTTGTAGATCCTCCCCCAGGGGGAGGGGACCGCGAAGCGGTGGAGGGGGTTGAAACCCACCATCCTCTCCGACCAAGCCCCGACCGGAAGCCCCACGCCCTGCGCGGCGACCCCTCCGGCCCTCCGGGCCACCTCCCCCTGAGGGGAGGACCTGGACCTACTCCAGCGGCATCCGGCCGACGATCTTCAGCCCATACCCCGCCGAGGCTGGCAGCACCGTCTGGGAGCTCGACAGCAGCAGCATGTCGCGGACGCCCAGGTCCAGCAGGATCTGGGCGCCGATGCCGTAGTCGCGCAGCACGTTCTGCGAATGGTCGGCCTGGGGCTGACCGTACCGCTCCGACAGCCAGTGCGGGTTGGAGTCGCGGATGAACACCGCCACCCCGGCCCCGTCGTAGCCGGACAGCGCCTTCAGCGCCTTGGGCACATAGTCCTGCCGCGCCTCGACCGCGCCCAGCATGTCCGTGGCCAGATCCACGCGGTGCATCCGCACCAGCGTCGGCTTGTCGGGATCGATGCGGCCCTTGGTCAGCACCACGTGCTCGGTCTGGTCCAGGCTGTTGCGGTAGATCACCATCCGGAACTTGCCGCCGAAGGCGCTCTCGAACGGGGTCTCCAGCACCCGCTCCACCTGCCGCTCGGTGCGGCGGCGATAGGCGATCAGGTCGGCGATGGTGCCGATCTTCAGGCCGTGCAGCTGGGCGAAGGCGACCAGGTCGGGAAGCCGGGCCATCGACCCGTCGTCCTTCATGATCTCGCAGATCACGCCCGCCGGGTTCAGGCCCGCCATGCGGCTGATGTCGACCGCCGCCTCGGTATGGCCGGCGCGCACCAGCACGCCGCCGTCCTTGGCCACCAGCGGGAACACGTGGCCCGGCGAGACGACGTCGTCCACGCCCTTGGTCGGGTCGACCGCCACCGCGATCGTGTGCGCCCGGTCGTGGGCCGAAATGCCGGTGGTCACCCCCTCGCGCGCCTCGATCGAGACGGTGAAGGCGGTGCCGTGGCCCGACTGGTTGTCCGTGGCCATGGGCGGCAGGCGAAGCTGGCGCGCCCGCTCGGCGGTGATCGACAGGCAGATCAGGCCGCGGGCGTGCTTGGCCATGAAGTTGATCTGTTCCGGCGTCGCGAACTGCGCCGGGATGATCACGTCGCCCTCGTTCTCGCGGTCCTCGGCGTCGACCAGGATGTAGGGCCGCCCGTTGCGGGCGTCCTCGATGATGTCCTCGATCGGGCTGATCGCGCCCGACACGGCGTCGGGCTCGGAGCCGGAGGGCGGAACGAGATAGGGGCGCTTCATTGCGTTATCGCCTTGTCTTGGACGGCCTTCATCTTGGCGAACTCCACCACCTGCTCGGCGACGGTGGACAGCTGCCAGGCGTCCTTCTGGTCTCTGCAAGCGCCGGTCTCGTCGAAGAGGCCCGCGCCGGCGTTGAGGGCGGCGCCGAACGGCGTCGGCCAGCCCCGCAGCGCATGTATGATGGCCCGAAGCGCCATCAAGGTGGTGCCGGCGGCCTGCCAGCCATCGGCGGTGATGATCGTGCCCACCGGCTTGTGCGACAGGTAGGGCGACGGATCGCCGCGCGTCAGCTCCAGCGTGTCCAGCGCGTTCTTGATCACCCCGGAGATGGAGCCGTGGTAGCCGGGGCTCGCCACGATCACCCCGTCGGCCGCCCGCACCGCCTCGGCCAGCTCGACTTGCGCCGCGGTCGACTCCGCCGGCCGCGGATCGAAGATCGGCAGCCCGCCCAGGAACGCCCCGCCCAGCAGCCGCGTCTCACAGCCCAGCGCCTCGGCCCGCTGCAGCGCGCACACCAGCGCCCGTTCGGAAGACGAACCTTCCCGGATGGTCCCGCCGATCCCGACGATAAGGGGCCGCTTGCTCATACCGAGACCTCTAGGCCCCCGGCCGCCGGAACGCCAGTTCCCGTAGCGACAGAACCCGGCCGCCCCCGCCGCGCCCTCCAAGGGCGCCGCCGATCCGCGACCACGGACCATCACCGACCCCGCCGCGGCCTCACGCCCACCGCCAAGCGCGCCGAAGGCGCTCCAAGACGTGAAACCACCGAAAACACGGAAGACCACAGAACGGACTGCCGCAGCCCCATCTGTGTCCATCCGTGCCTGTAGTCCGTAATGGTCCATGATCTACGAGGCCGCCGCCCGATCCGGAACCACGGACCATCACCGACCAGCACGGACCTCAGGCCACCGGAATACCGCGCCGAAGGCGCTCCAAGAGCGAAAACCACGGAACACCACAGAATGGACGGCCACAGCGCCATCTGTGCCCATCTGCGTTTTCTGTGGTCCATACCTAATGGCGCTCGCGCGCCAGCAAGGGCCTACGCCCCGGCAGACTCCTCCGCGAAGACCTTCTTCAGCTCCGTCTTCAGGATCTTCCCGTTCGCGTTGCGCGGAAGCGTCTCAGGCCAGAAGGCCACCTTCACCGGCACCTTGAACGCCGCCAGCCGCTCGCGGACGAACTGGCGCAGCTCGGCCTCGTCGGCCGTGCCGCCGGGCTTCAGGTGCACCACCGCGCCCGGCTCCTCGCCCAGGGTCTTGTGCGGGATGCCGACGATGGCGGCGTCCATCACGTCCGGGTGGTCGTAGAGGACGTTCTCGACCTCGACGCAGTAGATGTTCTCGCCGCCGCGGATCAGCATGTCCTTGGCCCGGTCGATGATGAAGAGGAAGCCCTCCTCGTCGATCCGCGCCAGGTCGCCGGTGCGCAGCCAGCCGTCCTGGAAGGTCTCGGCCGTGGCCTCGGGCTTGTTCCAGTAGAGTTTCACCACCTGCGGGCCCTTCACCCACAGCTCGCCGACCGCGTTCACGGCCAGCACGGTCTTGCCGTCGGCCGGGTCGCGGATCTGCATCTCGCCCACCGGCGCGGCCGGGCCGGCGCTCTCGGGGCGGTTCTCGTAGTCCTTGCCCAGGTGGCTGGTGAAGGTGGCCGTGGTCTCGGTCATGCCCCAGCCGTTGCCCGGCTGGCTGCCCGGGAAGGTCTCGGTGATCTTGCGCACCAGTTCGGGCGCCGACGGCGCGCCGCCGTAGCCGACCGACAGCAGGGACGACAGGTCGTACTTCGACCGCGCGGGGTGCTCGATGAGCTGCCAGGCGATGGTCGGAACGCCCCCCGTGGCGCTCACCTTCTCGTCCTGAATGAGCTTCATCGCCGGCTCGGCGTCCCAGCGCCGCATCAGCACCAGCTTGCCGCCCGCGTTCATGGTCGGCCCCATGGTCGAGGACAGGCCCGTGGCGTGGAACATCGGCACCACCAGCAGGGTGCAGCGCTGGGGCAGCTTGGTGGCGTCCATCTCGGGCAGCGGCTCGCCGGCCCGCAGGAAGTTGCGCGCCGCCGAGATGCCGCCGGCGGCGACGTTCGAGGTCATGTTGCGGTGGGTGCCCAGCGCGCCCTTCGGCCGGCCGGTCGTGCCCGAGGTGTAGAGGATGGTGGCGTCGTCCTCGGGCTCCAGCGGCACGTCGGGCAGCGCCAGCTCGGGCAGGCCGCCCCACGAATTCACCGGGCCGATCACATCCTCAAGCCGCTCGGTCTTCGGCGGCAGGCCGGGGCCGGCGTGGCGGGTCACATAGACCTTCTCGAGGTCGGGCAGCTTGTCGAGGAACTCGGCGATCCGGTCGAGGCGTTCGTCGTCGACGATGGCCACCTTATTTCCGGAATCGGCCAGGCCGTACTCCAGCTCCGGCCCCGTCCACCAGGCGTTCAACGGCGTCACGATGGCCCCGACCAGCTGGCCGGCCCAGAACGCCACCGGCCATTCCGGCAGGTTGCGCATGATGACCGCGACCCGATCGCCCTTCTTCACACCGTCGGCGATCAGCCGGTGCGCGAGCGTCACGGTGGCCCGGCCGAAGCTGTCGTAGGTGGCGCGGTCGGTCTCGTAGACCAGGAACTCGCGGTCCTTGAACCGCTGGCCGTTGAGGAAGATGTCGCGCAGCGTCGGCGGCGCGTTCTTCCAGGTGCGCGTCTTCACGCCCCGGATGATCTTCTCCTCGATCTCGAACGGAGCGCCCGGGGCGGTGAGCTTGGCGTGCGCTTCGGCCACGGACATGACGGGCCAGGGTTTTGAAGAGTCGGTCATCTCAGTCGCCTTCCTACGCACCGGACCCTGCGTGAGCCTACAGGGCCGACGCGGACGGCATCTCGCTAGGCCGGCCCCCTACACGCAGCAGCGGACGGCCGTGTCTCCAGGCGGCTACATGTGCGAAACAATCTTCCAAATCCAGAGGCGAAATCGCCTTTGCGAGGGCAGGCCTTGCCGGGCGGCTACGCCTTCTCCGCCTGCCGCCTCGCCGCGTAGTGCTCGCGGATCTCGCCCAGCTCCTTGGCGAAGCGCTTCTGCGCCTCCTCGCGCAATTTGGGGATGTGGTAGCTCGGGAAGAGGTCGTTGTCGGGCTGGTAGTCCTTCAGGATCTGCTTGGCGAGCGTGACCTTGTGAACCTCGGTCGGGCCGTCGGCGATGCCCATGACCAGGCTGGAATTGACCATGTGCATGAAGGGCATCTCGTTCGAGACGCCCAGGGCGCCGTGCAGGTGCGCCGCCTTGGTCGCCACGTCGTGGTAGACCTTCGGCATCGCCACCTTGATGGCCGCGATGTCCTTGCGGACCTTCTGGTAGTCCTTGTGCTTGTCGATCAGCCAGGCGGTCCTGAGCACCAGCAGGCGGAAGCTCTCCACGGCGATCCACGAGTCGGCGATCTGCTCCTGCACCATCTGCAGGTCGGCGAGGCGGCCGTCGCGGGTGGTGCGGCTGACCGCGCGCCGGCACATCAGGTCCAGGGCGTGGCGGCAGGCGCCGACCGTCCGCATGGCGTGGTGCACCCGTCCGCCGCCCAGGCGCACCTGGGCGATGACGAAGGCCGCGCCCCGGTCGCCCAGCAGGGCGTCGTACGGCAGGCGCACGTTGGTGTAGCGGACGTAGGCCTCGTTGCCGCCGCCGATCTCGCCGCCGGCGCCGACCGCCACGTTGCGGACGATCTCCACCCCGGGGGTGTCGGTGGGCACCAGGAAGATCGAGGTGCGCCGGTAGGGATCCTTCGCGTCCGGGTCGGTGATCGCGTAGAGCACCAGGACCTTGGCGTACTTGGCGTTGGTCGAGAACCACTTCTCGCCGTTGATGACCCACTCGTTCCCGTCCAGCACCGCCCGGGTCTGGAAGGTCAGCGGGTCGGACCCGCCGGTCGGCTCGCTCATCGAGAAGGCCGAGCGGATGTCGCCGTTCAGCAGCGGCCAGAGATACTGCTCTTTCTGCTTCTCGGTGCCGTAATGGGCGATGATCTCGGCGTTGCCGCTGTCGGGCGCCTGGCAGCCGAAGACGGTGGGCGCAAGGCCGTTGCGGCCCAGCTTCTCGTTCATCAGCCCCAGCTTGAGCTGGCCGAAGCCCTGGCCGCCCAGCTCCGGGCCCAGGTGGCAGGCCCACAGGCCCTGGTCCTTCACCTTCTGCTGCAGCGGCTTGATGAATTTCTGCCGCCCCTCGGAGGAATAGACCGCCAGCCCGAGGTGCGAGAGCGGCTCCACCTCCTCGCGCATGAAGTCCTCGATCCAGTCCAGCTTCTTCTGGAACTCTGGATCGGTCTCGAAGTCCCAGGCCATGGCGGTTCTCCCCGGCGGCGCTCTTTTCGTATTTTGGGTATGTTACGCCGCCTGGACCCGAGCGCAAGGGCCTCGTTTCACGTGAAACGAACAGGGAACAAAACAGCTATGTACTGTCTGTTCAGAACGCTCCGCCGCGCCCTTGCCCGGCCGCGAACCGCGCCGCCCCGTCCCGCGACGAGCCCGACCGCAGGGTCTCCATCCCCACCTTGATCTCGAACGCCTGCGCCTCGTCCCAGTCCAGCGACCACTGGGCGATGGCCGAGAGCCGGTCGTTCCTCATGCAGAGCTGCGGGAAGGCGGCGATCTGGCGGGCGAGGTCCAGCGCCGCCTCCAGCGCCTTGCCGCTGGGCGCCACCCGGTTGGCGAGGCCGATCTCCAGGGCCTCCTTGGCGCCCACCGGCCGGCCGGTAAGGATCAGGTCCATGGCCCGCGAGTGGCCGATCAGCCGCGGCAGGCGCACGGTGCC
The DNA here is from genome assembly GCA_046725615.1 of Pseudomonadota bacterium. GTDB lineage: Bacteria > Pseudomonadota > Alphaproteobacteria > Caulobacterales > Caulobacteraceae > Phenylobacterium. The sequence continues at coordinate 27,029 of JBKOYY010000098.1, read as the reverse complement.
CAGGTCGATCAGCGGCACCCCGAACCGCCGGCAGAAGACCCCGAAGGTCGCATCCTCCGCCGCCACCCGCAGGTCGGCCCAGCAGGCCACCTCCAGCCCGCCCGCCACCGCCGGCCCCTCGACCGCCGCGATCACCGGCTTGCCCAGCGCCAGGCGCGTGCAGCCCATCGGACCGAAGTCGCCGGTCGCCTTCACCGGATTGCCGCCGCCCTCGCTGATCGCCTTCAGGTCGGCCCCGGCGCAGAAGTAGCCGCCGCGGCCGGTCAGCACCGCCACGTCCAGCCCCTCGTCGGCGTCGAAGGCCTTGAAGGCGTCGTACAGCGCCTGGGCGGTGGCGGCGTCCACGGCGTTGCGCCGCTCGGGCCGCTCGATGGTGACGATCGCGATCCGCCCGTCGCGCGCGAAGCTGACTGTGGACATGGCTCATCCTCCTGATGGGCATGCTCGCCCTTGCGACCGCGCGGAAGGCAAGGACAAATGCCCCCGCCGCATCATCCGAGGACCGACCATGAGCAAGGCCGAACGACTGGGCTTCTCCCCCGAGCGCCTGAGGCGCATCGACGCATTCCTGGAGGAGAAGTACGTCGGCCCCGGCCGCCTGCCCTGCGCCCAGTTCGTCCTCGCCCGCGGCGGCGAGGTGGTCCACCAGACCCTCCTCGGCCAGCAGGACCCCGAGCGCGGCGTGCCGATCGCCGAGGACACCGTCTTCCGCATCTACTCCATGACCAAGCCCGTCACCTCGGTGGCGCTGATGCAGCTGGTCGAGGAGGGCAAGATCGCCCTGGACGATCCGGTAGAGCGGCACATCCCGTCGTGGAAGGGCCTCGGCGTCTTCTCCGCCGGGACCGGCCCCTACCTCAGCACGCCCACCCAGCGGCCGATGCAGGTGGTCGACCTGCTGCGCCACACCTCGGGCCTGACCTACGGCTTCCAGAACCGCACCAACATCGACGCCGCCTATCGCAGGCTCAAGCTCGAGAACATGCACGGCGAGCACGACCTCGAGGCGATGATCGAGATGCTGGCCAAGGTCCCGCTCGAGTTCTCGCCCGGCGAGGCGTGGAACTACTCCGTCGCCACCGACGTCTGCGGCTATCTGGTGCAGAAGCTCGCCGGCAAGCCGCTCGACAAGGCGCTACACGAGCGGATCTTCGAGCCGCTGGGCATGGTCGACACCGGCTTCTTCGTCCGCGAGGACCAGCGGTCGCGCTTCGCCGCCTGCTATGACGCCGCGCCGGGCGGCAAGATGAAGCTGCAGGACGACCCGCAGACGAGCCCCTACCTCGCGCCGCCCAAGCTGCTTTCGGGCGGCGGCGGGCTGGTCGGCACCGCCGCCGACTACCTGCGCTTCGCCAACATGCTGCTGAACCGCGGCGAGCTGGACGGCGCGCGGATCCTCGCGCCCAAGACCGTCGACCTGATGGCGTCCAATCATCTGCCCGGCGGCACGGACCTCACCGAGATGTCGCGCTCGCTGTTCTCGGAGAGCACCAACGCCGGTGTCGGCTTCGGCCTGGGCTTCGCGGTGGTCTTCGACCCGCCGCAGACCCTGATCCCGTGCAGCCTGGGCGAGTTCTACTGGGGCGGCGCGGCCTCGACCGCCTTCTGGGTCGATCCGCTGGAGGACATCACGGCGGTCTTCATGACCCAGCTCCTGCCCTCGTCCACCTATCCGATCCGGCGCGAACTCAGGACCCTGGTCTATTCGGCGCTGATGGAGACGAACGGCTGAGGTCGACCTCTTCGCCCGCCTCCTCGGCCGCCTCGGCCAGGGCTTCGGCCTCCTCGATCATGGGCTGGCCGAAGCCGGTGTCGGGCTCGTCGGTGACCGCCGGCGTGGTCGGCAGGATGCGGCCCTTCCGCCAGCCGCCCCACAGGTAGTAGGCGCCTGAGAGCAGCATGGTCATGCCGCTGCCGATCGGGAAGCTGATCCAGATGGCGTCGGCCCCCAGGTGTGGCTGCAGCAGGTTGGCGAGCGGAATCCGCACGCCCCACAGCGCCACGATCATCGCCAGCAGCGGCGGCCAGACCGCCCCGGTCGCCCGCACCACCCCCGAGAAGATGAAGGCGATGCCGAAGGGAATGAAACCCCACAGCACGATCGAGTTGATGTGGACGGCGATCGGCAACGAGGGGCTGTTCCCCGGCAGGAAGGCCCGCAGCACCCACGGGTCGGCGAGGTAGATCGCCACCACCGGCAGGCCGGTGAACAGCAGGGCGTAGAGGGCCCCGGACCGCGCCACCTTCTCCACCCGATCCATGTGCCCCGCGCCGACGTTCTGCGCCGACATGGACGACACCGCCGCGCCCAGCGCCATGGCCGGCATCTGCACATAGGTCCAGAGCTGGGCGGCGGCGCCGTAGGCCGCGGAGGTGTGCACGCCGTAGCCGTTCACGAGCCCCATCATCGTCACCGCCGCCAATGAAGTGACGATCATCTGGAAGCCCATCGGCAGGCCGCGCGTCACCAGACCGCGGATGATCGTGAAGTCCGGCTTCAGCAGGTGGAACTCGCCCGGCCGCAGCACCAGGATCGAGTTCCTGCGGTAGAGGTGGACGATCATGGCGGCCAGGGTCACCGTCTGCGACAGCAGCGTCGCCGTCGCCGAACCGGCGATCCCCAGCTTCGGGAACGGCCCGTATCCGGTGATCAGCAGGGGGTTCAGGATCACGTCCAGCCCCACCGCCAGCAGCGAGAAGAGGAACGGCGTGCGGCTATCGCCCGTGCCGCGCTGGGCCATCATCACGTAGCTGAAGAAGTACATGAACGGCATGGCCGAGAAGATCACCCGCAGGTAGGCGATCGCTTCCGCCCGCGCCTCGGTCGGCGTGCCCATGGCGTCCAGCACGTGAGGCGTCAGCGTCACGCCCACCACGCCCACTGTCAGCGAGACGACGATGAAGAAGGCCGTGGACGTGCCGACCACCCGCTTGGCCTGGGCCGCGTTCCGCGCGCCCATCGCGTGGCCGATCATGATGTTCGAGGCCATGGACAGGCCGAACACCGCGCCGAGCATCAGGAACATGATCTGGTTGGCGTTGGAGGTCGCCGTCAGCGCCGACTCGCCCAGCACGTGGCTGACCCAGATGGCGTTGGCCGACCCATTCAGCGACTGAAGGATGTTGGTGCCCAGCACCGGCAGGGCGAACAGGATCAGGGTTTTCCCGATCGGTCCCTTGGTCAGGTCCGGCATCCGGCGCCCGGGCGGTCCACCCCTCGCCACGCCACTTGCCGCTGTCACCGCCGATCCCCCACGCTCCGTACCGTTCTTACGAGCGACAGCATGCAGGCTTCAAGCACGCCGCGCCTTGAGGCCGCGCCGATTGCGGCTAAACACGGCGGATGACCCTGAAGATCCTGCAGTTCGGAACAACCGGCCAGCTCGGCGTCGAGCTCCTGCGCCAGGCCCCGGCCCATGACGTTGAGATCAGCGCCCTGGGGCGCGGCGACTGCGACCTCGCCGACCCTGCTGCGGCTGCGCGCGCGGTCGAGGCGGCCCGGCCGGACCTCGTGATCATCGCCGCCGCCTACACCGCGGTCGACCTCGCCGAGACCGAGAAGGACGTCGCCCGCGCCGTCAACGCCGACACCCCCGCCGCCATCGCCGCGGCGGCGGCTGGGATCGGGGCAGCGGTGATCAACGTCTCCACCGACTATGTCTTCGATGGCGAGGGTGGCGCGCCCTATGCCGAGGACGCGGCGACCAACCCGCTCAACACCTATGGCCGGACCAAGCTGGCCGGCGAGCAGGCGGTGGCGGCGGCCAACCCCCGCTCGCTCAGCATCCGCACCTCCTGGGTGGTCTCACCGCACGGCAAGAACTTCGTGAAGACCATGCTGCGCGTGGCCGCCGCCGGGAACCCGCTGAAGGTGGTCGACGACCAGTCGGGCCGCCCGACCTCGGCCGCCGACCTGGCGGGCTTCATCCTGGAGATCGCCCCGGTCCTGGCCGCCGCCCCTGCGGGCGACCCGCGCTTCGGCCTCGTCCACTTCGCCAACGACGGCGAGGTGACCTGGCGCGACTTCGCTGTCGAGATCTTCCGCCAGGCCCTTGGCGACCAGGCCCCTGAGGTCGGGGCGCAGAAGACGGCCGACTACGTCACTCCGGCCCGACGTCCGCTGCGGGCCACCATGGACCTGACCCGACTGAAGCGCGACTTCGGCGTGTCTCCGCGGACCTGGCAGGCGGCGCTGGCCGACATCGTGGCCGAACTGAAGACCGCCGGCTGAGCCTCAGGTGTCGTGGTCGGGGTGCTGGTTGGAGTGGATGGCCTCCAGGTAGCCCGGCGGCGGGACGATGACCTCGAGCCCCGCGAAGTCGCGGACCCAGGCCGGACCGGCCTGCGGCTCAAGCTGCGCCCTCGGCGTGATCTCGGCTGCCCGATCGAAGGTGAAGATCGCGATGTCCAGCGTCTTCTCGCTCTCGAAGGTCAGCGGCGTGCCGCACTTCGGGCAGAAGCCGCGGCGGATTTTGTTCGAACTCTGGAAATGCGACGGCGGCTCACGCGTCCAGGTGGTCTCGTCCCGGTTGACCGTGACGAAGGCTCCGAACGGACCGCCCATCGCCTTCTGGCACATCCGGCAGTGGCAGATGCTGGGCCGGCCAAGCTCGCCATCGACCCGGAAACGCACCGCCCCGCACTGACAGCCGCCCGTCCAGCTCATGCCGCGACCTCCTTGGTCACCTCGGCCAGCAGGCGCCGACCGTCGTGGCCGGTGACCCGCACGGCCGTCAGCTCTCCCACCGGCGCCTCACCGGTGAAGACGATCTCGGTGAAGTCGTCGGCGCGCGCGACGCCGGGGCGCTCCACAAGGGCGCTCAGCGTGCGTCCGGCCTGACGTTCGAGATGCCGCGCCAGCCCCGCTTCGCCGGCCGCGCGGAGCCGGGCGGCGCGGACCTTCACCACGTCGCGCTTCACCGGCGGCATCCGCGCCGCGGGCGTGCCCGGCCGCGGGCTGAACGGGAAGACGTGCAGAAACGCCAGCTCCGCCTCCTCCACCAGCCGCAGGGTGTTGTCGAACATCTCGTCGGTCTCCGTCGGGAAGCCTGCGATCAGGTCGGCGCCGAAGGCCACGTCCGGCCGCACCGCGCGAACCTCCCGCACCAACTTCAGCGCATCGGCCCGGCTGTGCCGGCGCTTCATGCGCTTGAGGATCATGTCGTCTCCGGCCTGCAGCGACAGGTGCAGATAGGGCATAAGCCGGGGTTCCTCCGCCAGACACCGCATCAGGTCGGGGTCGATCTCGGCGGCGTCGATGGACGACAGGCGCAGCCGGGGGAGGTCGGGGACCAGCTTCAGGATCCGCGCCACCAGCTGACCCAGGGTCGGCTGGCCTGGAAGGTCGGCGCCCCAGCTCGTCACGTCGACGCCGGTCAGCACCACCTCGCGATAGCCCTCCGCGGCCAGGCGGCGGACCTGCTCGACCACCTCGCCGGCCGCGGCCGAACGCGAGTTTCCGCGGCCGTAGGGGATGATGCAGAAGGTGCAGCGGTGGTCGCAGCCGTTCTGGACCTCCACATAGGCCCTGGCGCGATCCTTCAGGCCGTCGACCAGGTGACCGGCGGTCTCGCGCACGCTCATGATGTCGTTCACGCGCACCCGCGCCGGCTCCACGCCCGCGACCGGCGCCACTGCCCTGTAGGCGCCCGCCTGGCTCTTCTCCGCATTGCCCAGGACGAGGTCTACCTCGGCCATGCCGGCGAAGGTCGCCGGGTCGATCTGGGCCGCGCAGCCGGTGACGATCAGCTTCGCGCCCGGCCGTTCCCGCCGCGCCCTGCGGATCGCCTGCCGCGCCTGGCGCACGGCCTCGTTGGTCACGGCGCAGGTATTGAACACGATCGCGTCCGATAGCCCGTCCTCGGATGCACCCCGGCGGATGACCTCGCTCTCGTAGGCGTTCAGCCGGCAACCGAAGGTGACGATGCGCACGTCGCCGTCGTCGGTGTCGGTAGGCGCCAGGGTCTCAGGGCTCTCGGCCGACACGGGACTTGTCCTTGGACCAGACGATCTTGCGCACCACCGCGCACACGTCGCGATCGGCCACGGGACCGAAGACGCGGGAGTCAGCGGCGTTGTCGCGATTGTCGCCCATCACATACCACGCGCCCGGCGGGACAGTGACGGGCGCCACGTTGTCCAACTCGGCGCCGGTTCCGATGTCGTAGATCGTGTGGCGGGAGCCGTTCGGCAACACCTCCTCTACTTCGGTCGCGCGAACGGCCAGTTCGGGTGTGGTCTGCGAACCCAGAGCCCAGCGGCGGACCGGCTTGCCGTCGATCACCAGAAGACTCTGGCGCACCTCCACCGTCTGGCCCGGGCCGGCGACGATGCGGTGGACCAGCGGCTCGGCGGCCCCCGGACGGCGGAACACCACCACGTCGCCTGGCTTTGCGCCAGCTGCGCCACACTCGGCCCGGGCGCCGTCGACGATCAGGATGTCGCCCTGGCGCAGCGTCGGCTCCATCGAACCCGAGCTCATCACATAGGTCGGGTGCGGGCCGTAGGCGCTGTAGAGCAGGTTGGCCACGAACAGCACAGCCCAGGGCAGGATGTAGAGCAGCGCCAGTCGGCTGGGACGGCCGCCGCGGGCCGGCGCGGACCTGGCGATCGCCGCCGCGTGGAGCCCGAGCGCCCCGCCCAGGGCCAGGGCGCCGTACAGCACGCCGTTCTGGCCGAACATGTAGACGCCCGGCGGATAGGCCAGCGTCCAGAAGTTGGCGGCCACGGTCCCCGCCATGATCAGCGCCACCGCCGCCGCGGCGGTCTTCCAGGCGCCCGCATAGGCATAGCCGATCGGCGGAAAAATCACGTTCAGGATCAGCGCGATCCACCAGCGACGGGGCCGCGGGGCGTTCACATCATTCAAGGCAGCTCGCCCGCGAAGTCGACGGCCGCCGGGCCGGTCATGATCACGTGTCCATCTTCGCGCCACTCGATGAACAACTCGCCGCCGTCCAGCTCCAGCGTCGCGTGGCGGCCGGTGAGGTCGCGGCGCGCCGCGGCCACAAGGGCCGCGCAGGCGCCGGTGCCGCAGGCCTTGGTCAGGCCGGCGCCGCGCTCCCAGACTTTCAACCGGATGCGATCGGGCCCCTTGATCTGGGCAAAGCCGACGTTGACGTGCTCGGGGAACAGCTTGTGGGTCTCGATCACCGGACCCGCCTCAGTGACCGGCGCCTGCTCCACGTCGGGCACGAAGAATACGACGTGCGGGTTGCCCATGGAGACGCAGCCCGGCGGCGCCATCAGGTCGGCGTGATGGTAGAGCGCCACGTCCAGGGCGGCGGTGTCGTGGTCCTCGGCCAGCGGGATTTGGTTCCAGGCCAGGCCCGGCTCGCCCATGTCGACGCTCACAAGCCGCTCGCCCGCCCGGGTCGCCACGAGGCGGCCCGCCCTGGTCTCAAGCACCACTTGGTCCTTGCCGGTGGACTGCATCATCAGCCAGCCGACGCAGCGCGTGCCGTTGCCGCAGGCGCCGACCTCCTCGCCGTCGGCGTTCCAGAAGCGCACGCGGGCGTCGACCCCGTCCTCCCCCTTGTCGAGGGCGATCAACTGGTCGCAGCCGATCCCGCCGGCGCGGTCAGCGATCGCGCGCACCTCGTCCGCAGTGGGATCGAAGGGCGCCGAGCGGGTCTCGATCACGACGAAGTCGTTGCCGAGGCCATTCATCTTGAGAAAGGGACGAGCCATGGGGCGGCTCATATAGTCCAATTGCCGCCCGGCCGCACGTCGCCCGCCTTCAGAGGGATGAACTGTCAAAGAAGGAGCCCCCGCATGCGGAGGCTCAAGGTTGCGGACCCAGTCTTGGGGGAGGCGGTCCGGGTGGGAAGGAAGACCTCGAGCGTCAGGCCCGTTCGATGGCCGCGGCGGTGTCATCGATCATGCCGACGATACGGTCGAGCTGTTCCGGCGTCATCGGCCGCGACATCCGGTTCTTCACCGCAAGGCCCAGGTTCATCATGGCGCGCGCCATGCGGGGGCGGCCGGGGCCGGCGTGACGCGAGGCGTCGTCCATCCGCTCGAGCAGGGCGTCGACCATCGGCCGCTCCCGCTCCAGCTCGGCGCGGCCGGCGTCGGTGATCGCGAAGTTCTTGCGGCCAGCCTCGCCCTCGGCCTGCCGGATCAGGCCCTCGTCCTCAAGCATCGCGAGCGTGGGGTAGATGACGCCGGGCGATGGACGGTAGGCGCCGCCCGTGCGCTCTTCGAGCGCCTTGATCAGTTCGTAGCCGTGCATGGACTGCTGCTCCAGCAGGGCCAGCAGGACGACCCGCAGGTCGCCGTGGCCGAAGAAGCGACCGTGGCGACGGCCCCGGTGCTCATGCCGTTCGTGCCGCTCCATGCGCCCGCCCCAGCCGTGCCGGCTGCGGTGGAAGCGTCCGTCGTGAAAGTGTCTGTGCATTCGTCTTAGACCTATTTCCGATATGTCTAATTATCAGATATATCGGTTTCGCAGGGCCCGCAAGCGGAAATTCGATACTATCTAAATCGAAGGGCGACGAGGTCCTCAGACCTCCTTCAGCACGTCCGCCAGAAGGCGGCCCTCGGCCCGCCGGTTCGAGCCCGCCCGCCAGGCGACCACGATCTCGCGGGCCGGATGCTCCGCCTGGATCGGCTTGACCGCCACGTTCGCCGCCTTGGCGAGACCTGCGGCGACGGCCATCTCGGGCAGGAAGGTCACGCCCAGGCCCGAGCCGACCATCTGGACCAGGGTCGGCAGGCTGGTGGCCGCGAAGGGCTCCTCACCCGATCCGGCGCGAGGGGGATTGAGGCGACAAGCCGAGAGCGCGTGCTCGCGCAGGCAGTGTCCGTCCTCCAGCAGGATCAGGTTCTCGGCCTCCAGCTCCTCGGGCGTCGTGGACTCCTGCCTGGCCAGCGGGTGATCCGCAGGCACTGCGGCCAGCAGCACGTCGTCAGAGACATGCGCCCACTCCAGACCCGCCATGTCGAACGGCAGGGCGATGAGCGCGGCGTCCAGCCGTCCGGCCTTCAGCTCGGCGATCAGACGTTGGGTGAGATCTTCCCGAAGGAAGAGACGGAGTTTCGGGAACCGCTGCTTGAGCAGCGGCAGGGCGCCCGGCAGCAGGAACGGCGCGATCGTCGGGATCACGCCGAGGCGGAAGCGCCCGGTGAGCGGCTGGCCGGCGTTCTTGGCCGCCTCCACGAGTTCCTCGGCCTCGTTGAGGATCACGGTGGCCCGGCGCAGGGCCTCCTCGCCGACGGGCGTCAGGATCACGCCGGTGCGGGCCCGGTCCACCACGGGCGCGCCGAGCGTCCGCTCCAGCTCCTGGATGCCGGCGGACAGCGTGGGCTGGGTGACGTGCGCCGCCTCGGCCGCCTTGCCGAAGGCGCCTTGTTCGGCGAGCAGTTTGAGGTACTGGAGCTGGCGGATCGTGGGCAGCATGGCGACGCCTCTCGAGGAGCCGGGCCAACATAGGCCCGCTCTATTCCAATTACAAAAACTATCGATTGGAATTGTGATTGGGGGTCCGATACCCCTCTCAGCGCGGCCGGAAACCCAATCTCGGCCGTACCGACCGGAAGCCGCGTCCGCACACATCCGCGCGCTTTCGGCCTTCGTCCGGCGGCGTCACCGCTTCTCTCCCCTAGATGGCGCCGCCGGACGTCTTCCCTTCCAGCACCGCGGCCAGGCGCGCCACACCCCCGTCCATGGCGCGCACCGGAAATCCGGTGAAGCCCAGCATCAGCCCGGTCCGCGGCGCGAGGTCGTGGAAGAGCGGGCTGATCGCGCGGGCGACCACGCCGTTGGCCAGCGCCGCCGCCTCCACCTCCACGTCGGGACGCCCGTCCTTCAGATAGGCGATCAGGTGCATCCCCTGGTCCGGCACGTCGGGCTCGAGCAGATGCCCCAGACGCCGCTCCAGCGCCTCGGCCAGGGCGTCGCGCTGGGCCCGGTAGGCGAGCCGTCTGCGACGGATATGGGCCGCGAACTGGCCGCTCTCCATGAAGTCGAGCGTGATCGCCTGGGTAATGGTTGGCGGCTGCCGGTCGGCGAGGCGCCGCAGGTCGGCGAAGCCGCGGGCCAGGGCGCGCGGGGCCACGAGGTAGCCGAGCCGCAGGCCCGGGAAGAGCGCCTTGTTGAGTGTGCCGACGTAGATCACCCGCTCGCCGCCATCCAGGCCCTGCAGGGAGGCGAGCGGCGCGCCGGCGTAGCGGAACTCGGAGGCGTAGTCGTCTTCCAGGATCCAGGCGCCGGTCTGGCGCGCCCAGGCGATCAGCTCCAGCCGGCGGCCCATGGAGAGCGCGACGCCGAGGGGATATTGGTGCGAAGGGGTGACGAACGCCGCCTTGGCGTCGGGGGCGCGGCTCACGCCGGCCTGCACGACGAGGCCGGATCGGTCCACCGGCACGGCGACGGCGTCCGCGCCCGCCGCGGTGAGGGCGCTCCAGGTCGAGGCGTAGCCCGGGTCCTCCAGCCACACCCGGTCGCCGGGTTTCAGCAGCAGCCGGACGGCGAGGTCGACGGCGTGCTGGGCGCCGGTCGTGATGACCACCTGGTCCGGCTCGCAGACCACGCCACGCGCCGCCCGCAGGTAATCGGCGACGGCCGCTCGCAGACGCGGGTCGCCCGCCGGGTCTGAATAGCCGAAGTGCTCGGGGGTGAGGTTGCGGAGCGCCCGGCGGGTCGAGGCTGACCATCCGTCGAGGGCGCGCGCGTCCATCAGTGTGCGGCCGTTGGAGAAGGTCTGGGCCAGGTCGGGGAGCGCCGGGACAGCGGGCGACCGGGACGTCGCGGCCGGGGCAAGCTCGGCGCCCGGCCGGATATCGAGCACGCCCGACAGGTCCCCCGAGACGTAGGTTCCCGAGCCCGTGCGCCCCTCGGCATAGCCTTCGGCAAGCAGCTGGTCGTAGGCGGCGACCACCGAGGCGCGGGCGACCCCCAGGCGACGCGCCAGGTCGCGGCTCGACGGCAGGCGGCCGCCCGGCTTCAACGCGCCCGCGTGGATGGCGCTGCGCACCTGGTCGTAGACCTGCCGGATCACTGGCCGACCGGCCTCTGGCTCGGTCCAGGGGTAGATATCCGCCCAACTCAATTGGCCTGCTCCAACACTCAGGATTGGACCTGTAGAGCAGACCACATAGCGCGTAGCTCCGTGGCTGGAAAGGAGACGCGCATGACCGCCATCACCCCGCAGCCGCCCTCGACCCTGGCGGACGCCTGCCGCATCGCCATCGTCTCGCTGCTCGCCTACGCGGTCGCTATCGGCCTCGTGGCGGCTGGAATTCCGGCATTCCTCCGGCCGCTCGAAACCGGCGTCTCGGCCGCGCGGCCGCTCCCGACCGTGGCGCGGACCTCCCCACCCCAGCTGCCGGGGGCGCCGCAGTGACGCCGCCGGATGGAAACACCTTTTTGCCGACGGCGCGCTCGCAGGTGCGGCGCAGGCCACAGCGGGCGCACTACGACGAGGCGGCCGTCTACGGCGTCCTCGACGCGGGGATCATGGCGCACGTCGGCTATGTGATCGACGGCCAGCCGTATGTGACGCCGACCTCCTACTGGCGCGAGGGCCGCAAGCTCTACTGGCATGGCGCGGCCGCCAGCCGGATGCTCGCCACCGTCGCCGAGGGCGTGCCGGTGTGCGTCACCGTGAGTTTCCTCGATGGCTTCGTTGTCGGGCGCTCCGGGATCACCCACTCGCTGAACTACCGCTCCGTGATGGCCTTCGGCCGTGCGCGCCGGGTGGACGACCTCGCCACCGTGCGGACCGCGATGGACGCATTCATCGACCGCCTCTATGCGGGCCGGCCGGTTAAACTCAGGCCGACCACCGACGAGGAACTGCGGCGGATCACCCTGGTCGAGATGGAGATCGAGGAGGCCTCGGCGAAGCTCAAGGACACCGGGGTCACCGACCTGCCGGCCGACGAGGGCTGGGGCGCGTGGTTCGGGGTCTTCCCCGTCGAGACGCGCATCGGCGCCCCGCGGCCCGACCCGCGCAGCACGCGAGCGCCGACCCCCGACCTCGCGCCCTATGCGGAAGGCTCCAGGCTGGACGACGCCCTCGCCGTCGCCGCCGGGGCCTATGGCGTCCCCGTCTCCACGTAGCGCGTCAGTCGCGCCCAGCTTCCGTTGAGCACCTGGTCGACGACCGGGGCGGCCTTCAGTGCGAAGTCCCGCGCGCCGCCCACGTTGTAGGTGATGGTCAGCTCGGTCCCGCCGTCTTTCGGCTTCATATGGAAGAACAGGGCCGCGCTGACCCCCTCGTCCTGCAGCGGGCCAAGGGGCGCCTCGACCCGGATCATCCCCTGCTGCGGCCAGGTGAGCACCACCTGGCCGTGGCGCACGCTGCCGCCGCCGGGAATGGTCTCGCACCAGCAGGCGCCCGCCCGCAGCGGCATGGAAAGGTTTTCGGCCTTGCCAGAGTAGGTGTGCGCGGGATCCCACCACCGACCGATCTCGCCGATCGCCTGGTAGACCCTGGCCGGTGGAGCCTTGATCTGGTGGACGGACTTGAGCCGGAATCCCTGTGGACCGGTCTCTACCACCGCGGCGCGCGCGGCGCCGGCGAACGCCAGAGCGGCGGTCGCTGCGAGAACCATCGTCTTCATGCCGCGTCCCCTTTCAGGCCGGCTCGAAGTTTAGCGGGCCTCCCCAGAAAGTCTCAACCAGAGTGTTCTGCGCGCCGGGGACTCCGGTCGTCAGGAAGCGACGGCGGGCGTTCGTTCCGGGGTCGAACTCGGGGTGGCGCGCCAGGTAGCGGTCCAGCGCGTCCGCCGTCGCGTCGGGCTGGCGGATCAGCGGCGTGCCGGGCGGCAGCGCCGCCTGGAAGAGATCGGCGACGATCTCGTAGTGGGTGCAGCCAAGGATCGCCCGGTCGGGATGACGTCCGATGCGCGTGGACAGCGCCTTCACATGGCCCTGGATAACCGCGGCGATCTCGTCCCGCGGCGCGTTCTGCTCGATCATCCGCGCCAGTTCGGGGCACGGCTCGGAGAACACGGCCACGTCCTGCCGGCGCTTGTCGATTTCGATCTCATAGACGCGGCTCTTCGCCGTGGCGGGCGTGGAGAAGACGCCCAGGATGTCCAGCTTCTCGACCTTGTCGCCGCGCCGTTCGGCCTCGTGTTCCCACGGCAGGCCGGTCGCCGCCTCAATCGTCGGCACCACGATCCCGAGCACGTTCAGCGCCCGCCCGGTCTCGCGCCGGTAGCCCGGCAGCCAGGTCTGCTGGAGGCGCCGCAGGGCGACGCTGGCGGCGGTGTTGCAGGCCAGGACGACGAGGTCGCAGCCCTCGGCGAACAGCCGCAGGCAGCCGGCCTTCGTCAGGTCGACGATCTCCTCGCCGCTGCGGCCGCCGTAGGGCGCATTCGCCTGGTCAGCGAGGTAGACGAAGTCGGCCTTGGGGAACCGATCCACGAGCCGGTGGTGCACGGTCAGGCCGCCCACCCCGGAATCGAACACGCCGATGCTCATGTTACCGGTGTTAGCGAGGGTCGCGGAACGTGTCGACGGCGGGCGACATCCTGCACCGAAACGGCGCCGAAGCTCCGCGTCAGCGCCAGTCGCGTCCCGCGCTGACGATGCTGGTCTTGCGGGTGAGGGCCCCCACCGATCCGGCCGCGGACTCGCACTCGCCGAGTAGCGCATCGCCGTCGCGGCCGACGATCCGGCAGGTCACGTCCTGGCCGAAGCTGGCGGCCATCAGGCTTCCTCGGCCAGGCGTCCCGGTCGAAGCCCTCTCGACCACGTCGGAGAGGCGCACAGGCACCCACGAGGCCGGGTCTGGCCCAAGCGCGACGCAGAGGGTCCGGCCGTCCAGCACGTGCAGCACCGGCCCGCGGATCGCGGCGGCGTCCGACGGAGCCTCGCCGCGGCAGGTCGCCGCCTGAGCCGCGCCGGCGAGGGCCGCGGCTCCGAGGATTGCGCTGGTGAGCAGGACGAGTCGCATATGGGTTCAACGCCGATGTGTTGGCGCCGTTCACAGCAACTTCCGCGCCATGCCGGATATACGGTCGCGCGCGCGCTTAGGAGGCGAACAGGTCGGCCTGGGCCGCGGCCCTGGCGCCCTCGATCGCGAGCAGCCGCAGCTTCGTGTTCACGCCGCCGCGCGCCGAGAAGCCGCCGGGCTTGCCGCCCGCGGCCGTCACGCGATGGCACGGCACGATGATCGGCCACGGATTCTTGCCGAGCGCCTGCCCGACCTCGCGGGACAGGAGCTTGTCGCCGAGGCGTTCGGCGATCTGGCCGTAGGTCAGGGTCTCTCCCGGCGGGATGGTGCGGGCAATCTCGTAGACGCGGGCGTGGAAGTCCGGCGTACGGGAGAGGTCCAGCGGCGCGTCGGACAGGTCGGCCTTCTCGCCGCGCATCAGCGCCTGGACGCCCGCCAGCGTCTTCACCAGCTCTGAGGGCGGGTCCGCTTCCTGCGCTTCGGGAAATCGGCGCAGGACGCCGCGGCGCGCCACCCCCGCGTCGGTTTCGGGGAGATGGGCGGCAACGAGCCCGGCCTCGCCCCAGACGAGAGCGGCCGTGCCGATGGCGGTGTCGAAGAGGGTGAAGCGGATCATGCGCGGAAGATAACGCCGCGCGCCGAAAGCCGCTGGCGGCTTTCGGACGTCCATGCCTGTCAGAAGATCCAGCCCTCCGCAGGCGCCCCGGCAACCTGCCCCGACACCTCAAGGTGGTAGGTCCCCTCTTCTTCGCCGGCCGCCCGGACGACGACGTAGTACGTCCCGCCCGGGACGACGCCGGAAAGCTGCAGGCTCGCGTCGCGCCCGAGGCCACCGTCCTCGTCGGAAGCCACCAGTCGCCCGTTCGCGTCGTAGACCTCGACCCGTGGGTCGGCCAGCGTCCCTCCGCCCGAATCCTGGCCCCGAACCTCGACCCGCAGGGACCCACCCGGGCCGGCGTTGACCTGGAACCAGTCCCGGTCGGAGCTGGCCCGCCCCGAGGTCGTGAAGTTCTTAAGTTCGCCGCCGACGACCCCGCCCGCGACACCGTGCCCGAGCTGCTCGCGACCGAACAGCTCGTCGCCGCGCAGCCCCTGGTCGGCGCCAGTCGTCAGCCAGTGGTTGATCGCAGTGTCGAAGGTCACGCCGGCGTTCACGAGCTCGGGGTAAGACAGCAGGTACGCCACCTTGTCGAAGCCCGTCGGCTCGCGCCCCTCGTAGACGCCCGCGCGGATCCAGTGCTGGAAGAGCCCGTTCGCGTCGGTCCCGTAGAGGCGTGCGAGGTCGTCGTGGGACGCGCCGTAGAGCAGGGGGTCGAAGCCGTTGACCGCCCGTCCCTCTCCAGCTCCGGCGACGGCGTAGTGACGTGTCAGCGCCGCCTCGTCGGCGCCAAACGCCCGGAGCAGGTCGGCGTGAGCCGCGCCATACTGGAGGGCGTCGAAGCTGGTCGCCGAGCGGCCCGCGGTGAATCCCGTGGTGATCCAGTGTCGGGCCAGAGCCTGGGTGTCGACGCCGAACTGGGCGAGCAGGTCCGGATTCGAGGCCGCGTAGCGCAGCGGATCAAAGCTATCCAGGGCGCGGCCTTCGGCCCGGCCGGTGTTCATCCAGTGTTGTCGGGCCTTGTCGACGTCGGTCCCGATGGAGGCGATCAGGTCGGGGTTGGACGCGATGTATCGCAGGCCGTTGAAGGCCTGGTTCGTGAAGTCGGACCACGAAAGCGTCTGGCCCCCGATGATCACGCGCTCGAAGCCATGAACCTCGCTGGTCCCGTAGGGGCCGATCAGCCGGGCGTCCTGGCCGTTGAGGCCGGTGACGAAATAGTCCCGCACCGTACCCACGAGGATCAGGGTGTCCGTGCCCGAGCCTCCGTCGAGGTAGTCGGAGCCGGAATAGGGGTCGATCGTGTCGTCACCGGCGTTCCCGACCAGCAGGTTCGACAGATAGTTGCCGGTCAGGGTGTCGCTGAACGCCGAGCCGTACAGGGCCTCGATGTCGATCAGGGCGTCATTTCCCCCGCCGCCCGTCGCCCGCAGCGCGCTGATGTCGGCGCTCACCGCGGCGGGGGCGTCGGCATAGGTCACGAAGTCCACGTTGAGGCCGCCGACGATGCGGTCGTCGCCCGCGCCCCCCGACAGGCTGTCGCCGCCCATGCCGCCGTCCAGCGTGTCGGCTCCGCCACCGCCGAACAGGATGTCGTCGTTGGCTAGGCCAGAGAGCCTGTCGCCCGCGGCCCCGCCCGTGAAGCGGTCGATGCCCGGGCCGCCCTGCTGGTTGAGCTCGAAGGCCGTGAGGGCCAGCTTCACGCCGGCGCCGCTCGCGTCACCTCCGACGCCGCTGTCATCGCGCCAAAGGGCGGCGAGCGCGCCATCCGGGCCGACGGCGAGGCGAAGCTCGTCCTGCACGCCTGCCGCAGTCGTCCCGAGGCGAAGGGCCGCGCCCTCCGGCTGGCCGGCGCCCGAGACCACCTGGGCCATCACATCGCCGCCCGCGCTCCACCCGACGACGAGCCGGCCGTCCGGCAACAGGGCCATCTGCGGCTCGCCGCCACCAACCCCTTCCGCCAGCCGCACGGGCGGCGTCCGCCCGGTGAGGTTGCCCATGCCGAGGCCGGCCGAGGGGTACAGGGAGACCCAGACCGATCCGCCCGAGATCCAAGCGAACGCCACCTGACCTCCGGCGAGCCCGACCATGGAGAGGCCGTTCGCGCCATCGACCACGGGGCCGCCGTCCGCCGGGATCGAGGGATCGAGACGCACCGCCTGTCCCAGCGGCTGGCCAGCGAGATCGAGCCGCTGGAAGAACTGGCCCGGCGGCTGCGGAGGGCCGTTGGGCAGGGCGGCGTCCTGGAAGCGCCAGGACGCGAGAAGGGTGTGGTCGCTCAGTTCAGCCACGGTCACGTTCGCGGCGTGGCCCGCGCCGCGGCCGCTGACGATCGTGGCGGCGAACCGATTTTCCACGGCGCCGGTGGAATCCACCGCCGTGACATGCGCAACCAGCGACGCGCGCCCGGAGCTGTCGAAGCTGCCGCTTGTCCATCCGAGGGCATAGCCGCCATCCGACAGGCCGGTCAGGTCCAGTCCGGTGGCGCGGTATTCGAGGATGGGCGTATTGCGCAGGTCGACGGACTCCAGAGTCTGGGGCCCGCCCACGGCCTGACCGGCCGCGTCGAAGCGCTGGGCGACGATGTCGACCTGTTGCCGGCCCACCTGCACGATCCACACGGCCGCGAAGCCGTCGCCCATCGCGCGCACCGCGACCTCCGTCGCCGATCCGAGCGACAGATCGCCGGTCACCGCCGTACCGTCGGCGCCGAACACCCGCAGCTTCGCGACCCCGCCGGCCCCATCGTCGATCCAGGCGGCGGCGCTGCGCCCACCGGACAGCACGGCGACGTCGCCGGGTCTTTGCGCGCCCACCGTCGCAGTGTTGACGAGGCGCTCGGCGACAACGATCTCGGACATGACGCTCAACCCAAAGAGGCTCCGACACAACCCTGCCGAAGCTGCCTTGTTGAACGCCCTGTAGCCCCAGCCCGCAAGCGCAATGCGATGAGAGGCGGAACCGCGGCGATGGAACCGCCGCGTCTTCCGTCAGGCCGGGACGAACACCGGCACGGGCGGGCCGCCCTCGGTCGGCTGCAGCTTCACCTTCACGCGCTGGCCGATCTTCAGGTCATCGGGCGCGACGTCGACGATGTTGGTGAGCATGTTCGGCCCCTCGTCGAGGGTGACGTAGGCCAGGGCATAGGGGCCGGTCGGCGACTTGCGCAGGATCGAGAAGCTGTAGACCACGCCCTCGCCCTTGCTCTCCTCCCACACGGTCTTGTCCGAGTGGCAGAAGGGGCACATCGCGCGGGGATACCAGTGGGCCTCGCCGCAGGCCGTGCAGCGTTTGATGAGGAACTTGCCCTCGGCGGCCGCGTCGAAGAACGGCTTGGATTCCAGCGTGACGGCGGGGGCCGGGACCGGCCGGGTCATCAGTTCGGACATGTTCAGGCCTCCCGTTCGAGGATGGCGGTGGCCGCGCCGTGCCGCACGCCGAGCGAGCCGCCCGTGCCGTGGGCGATGGCGAGGTCGCAGTTGGGCACTTGCACCTTCGGGTGGGCTTCGCCGCGAAGCTGGCGCACCGCCTCGATCACCTTGGTGATGCCGCCGCGGTTGGTGGGGTGATTGTTGCAGAGGCCGCCGCCGTCCGTGTTGAACGGCAGCTTGCCGACACCCGAGATCAGGTTGCCGTCGGCGACGAACTTGCCGCCTTCGCCCTTCTTGCAGAAGCCCAGGTCCTCGAGCTGCATCAGCACGGTGATGGTGAAGCTGTCGTAGATCGAGGCATACTTGATGTCGGCCGGCGTCACGCCCGCCTCCTCGAAGGCCCGCGGGCCGGACCAGACCGCGCCCGAATAGGTCAGGTCCAGCTTGCCGCCCTGCTGCACCTTCGGCGCCTCGCCGACGCCCATGACGCGGACCTTCGGGCGGTTGAGGCTCCTCGCCACTTCGGGAGACGTGACGATCAGGGCGCCGCCGCCATCCGTCACCACGCAGCAGTCCAAGAGGTGCAGCGGGTCGGAGATCATCCGGGAGTTCACCACCTCCTCGACCGTGACCACGTTCTTGAGGAACGCGTGCTCGTTCCACTGGGCGTGATGGCTGGCCGCCACCTTGATCCAGGCGAGTTGTTCCGACGTGGTGCCGTACTCGTACATGTGGCGCATGGCGCACATGCCGTAGGTGTTGTGCGTCGAGCCGCCGTAGATGTTCTCGAAGCCGGCGCCGGGGTCCCCGTCCGTAAGGCCCGTCGGGCCCGGCCGGGCGCTCGGACCCGGGCGGTTGCCGCCGTTGCGCGGCCGGCCGGCCAGGGTGATCAGCGCCACACTGCACTTGCCCGCCGCGATCGCCTGGGCCGCATGGCCGACATGCAGGATGTAGGAGGACCCGCCGGTCTCGGTCGAGTCCATGTGGCGGACGTTCTTCAGGCCCATGTAGTCGATCATCGACATGCCGCCGAAGCCGGGCGCGTCGCCGGCGCAGAAGTAGCCGTCGACGTCGTCGAACGAGAGGCCCGCGTCCTCCAGCGCCCCCTTGGCGCATTCGGCGTGGAGCTGCGCCGTCGTCTTGTCCGGCGCATCCCGCGTCGGATGCTCGAACGCGCCCATCACATAGGCCTTGCCTTTGACGCTCATGCGACCTCCCCGAACAAGCGGTATGGGCTTAGCCGCTGGCGGCGGCGGCGGCAATTGCACGTAGGGTCAGGCGCGCGCTCAGAGCCCGGCGTCCGCGTCGAGGCGGCGGCGGATGAAGTCGGCGGCCAGGGCGATCGACTGCCGCGCCTTGGCCGTCTGCATTCGCTCCCACACATGGGTCTCCTCGGCCCAGAGCCGGACCGTCAGGTCACAGCCACGGTCGCGCATTGCTTCGGCCAACCGCACCGCGTCGTCATAGAGGATGTCGCCGCGGCTGGCGTGGATCAGAGTCGGCGGGAAGCCGTCGAAGCGGCCGAAGAGCGGCGAGGCGACAGGATCCGTGGCGGGGCGTCCGCTCAGGTAGAACCGGGCCATTAACGCCAGACTCTCCATCGTGTAGGGCGTCGTCCCCAGCAGCGAGGCGGCGGTCACAGACCAGCTCTGCAGCGACAGGTCCACCCAGGGCGACAGAAGCACCAGCCCCGCAGGTCGCGGCAGCCCTCGCGCGGCGGCCGCCTGCAGGGCCGCCACCAGGATGCCGGCGCCCGCCGACTCCGCCAGGGCGACGACCGGTTCGTCCGGAGCTGTCTCGAACTGCCAGGCCCAGGCGGCGACGATGTCTTCCACCGCGGCGGGACAAGGATGTTCGGGGGCCAGTCGGTAGCTCGGCGCGAAGACGCGCGCTTCGGCGGCCGCGGCGAAACGGGCCACCAGCTGGGTGATCCGCGGTGAGCGCTCGGCGACGAACGAACCGCCGTGGACGTAGAAGACGACGCCCCGCGGCGCGCCGGAGCGGGGTGCGAACCATTCGGCCGGAGCGGGCGGCGGGGCGAGGCCAGGACCTGGGCCAAGTTGCCGAACCGCTTCCGCATCCACGCGCGCGAGCGCCGGGGCGTCGAACTTCATGTGAATCCGCCGCTGGCGCTCGGTATGGCGCAGCAGGGCGTCCGGCCCGCGCGCCTCGGCCGCGAGCGTCGCGCGCATTGTTGCGGTCACGACACCCTGCATCACGCGGTTCGCCGTGCGGCGCGCCCAGGCCTTGACCGGATTGGCGGTCGGTCGATCCATCTGCTGGATGTCCAGCCGACCCGCCAGCAGACTCCCTGCCCCATGCGTCACGCTCATGCCGCTGCCCGACTCAGCCCTATGGTGGCCCGATGAGTGAAGACGAGCGCATCCAGCAACGCCTGCTCGAGCAGGCCCAGGCCTATGGGCGCCTCTATCCCAGCATCGTGCCGCGCCTCAAGGCAGCCCTGGCGACTGGCGACACCAATCTGAAGGGGCTCGCGGATGCGCTGATCGGCGCCCTCGGCCGGGCGGACGCGCAGCGTGAGCGGACGCTTCGCGACAGCTGGGGTCTGAGCCCCAAGGAAATTCGCGTCACGCTTCATCTGATCGACGGCGGCACGGTGGCGTCCTGCGCCGGGGCGCTTGGCGTCGCTGAAAGTACAATTCGTACGCATCTAAAATCAGTGTTCGCCAAGACCGGCCGAAATCGACAATCCCAGCTCGCCTCGCTTCTGCAGAACGGCGGCACTGGGCGCGAATCGTCTGAAACCCAGTATTAACTAAGCTTTCAAAATACAGACAACCCTCCCCCAGATTGGGGAGGCGAAGCGCTGAATTCCGCCGATACGATCGCCGGGACAGTATCCTGGGGGATTTCAGATCATGGCGCTTCTTGTGGCTGGCGCGGCCGGCATCAGCGTGGATACGCTCAGCATCACTGACCTGCTTGACGGCACGGTTGTGACCGCCACGCCGACCCGGCTGGTGCTCAACGACTTGCCGTGGGTGGAGGAGTTCACCGGGCAGTTCACCTACACCGGCGCCGAGATCACCGGCGGCACGCTCAACGGCTGGCGTGAGACGCTGAACGGCGCGACCGTGTTCGAAGTCTCGGACTTCGCGGTCCCCGTGGCGACGTTCCTGCAGTGGGTGAACACCAACGACAACGAGGCCGCCCGCAGCACCATCTTGGGGGGCGCGGACCGCATCATCGGCTCGGGGGCTGCCGACACTCTCCGCGGCTACGCCGGCAATGACATCATCCAGGGCGGCGACGGGACCAACTACTTGCGCGGCGACGAGGGAGACGACTCGATCGTCGGGGGCGCGGGCTTCGATGATATCAACGGCAACATGGGCGCTGATACCGGCAGCGGCGGCGTTGGGGACGACTGGGTGGTCGGCGGGAAGGACAACGACCTGCTGTCCGGCGACGCCGGCGGCGATCTTGTTTATGGCAACCTCGGCGCCGACACCTGCGAAGGCGGCGACGGGAACGATGTCGTGCGGGGCGGCCAGGACAACGACGTTGTCCGCGGCGGCGCGGGCGTCGACTACGTCTCCGGCGACAAGGGCGACGACACGATCTGGGGCGGCGGCGCGGCCGACGAGTTCCATAGCTTCGGCGACGCCGGTCTCGACCGGGTGATGGATTTCAGCCTCGCCGAGGGCGATCGCGTTCGCCTCGATCCAGGTACGACCTACACCGTGGCCCAGTCGGGTGCGGACACGGTCATCAGCATGGGCGGCGGCGGCCAGGTCGTTCTCGTCGGCGTCTCCATGAGCAGTCTGACAGGGAACTGGATCTTCGTCGGCTGACGGCCTGCGCCTTCGCGCGCGCACACCCTTGTCTGTCGTTGCGTCAGCTTCCCACCTGCGGTGTCTGAGTCCAGGGAGTGGAGAGGGTTCGGGGATGATGGACGGCAACCAGGCCGCGGTGTTCCAGGAGCGCCAACAGGGGACGCTGCCCGGAGAACTGGGCATCTCGTGGGACGAGGTGGCGAACGGGCGGGCGCGCGGGCGGTTCGTGGTGGCGCGCAAGCACATGGCCGCCAACGGCTTCCTTCACGCCGCCTCGGTGGTGGCGCTGGTCGACAGCGCCTGCGGCTATGGCTGCGTCGCCTCCCTGCCAGAGGGCGCGAACGGCTTCACCACCATCGAGATCAAGACCAACTACCTGGGCACCGCGCGCGAGGGCGAGACCGTCGCCTGCGAGGCGCGACTGCTGCACGGCGGCCGCATGACGCAGGTCTGGGACGCCGAAGCCGTCAACGAGACCACCGGCAAGACCATCGCCGTCTTCCGCTGCACCCAGATGGTGCTCTACCCGCGCTGAGCCCGGCCATGGCTTGCGGCGCGAGATCGCAGTTGCGTGATCGCGGCCGGATGAGTAGTAGTCGCCGCTCGCTCAGCCGGCGGTCCTTCGCGACGCGCCGTGCAGCCCGTCGGAGAGGTGGCTGAGTGGTTGAAAGCACCGCACTCGAAATGCGGCATACTCGCAAGGGTATCGAGGGTTCGAATCCCTCCCTCTCCGCCACTTCCTCATGAGTGACCATCGGCCGATGGCCTGACGCCGCTCGTCCGCCGGCGTTGCTAAAGGCCGAACACGCGGCGGGCGTTGCCGGAGAGGTACGACTCGCGCAGTTCCGGAGTGAGGCCCAGGTCATCGAGGCGGGCCAGGCACTGCGACGGCGACAGCATCGGCCAGTTGGTGCCGAACATGACGCGATCCCGCCCGAGCCCCTTCATCCACTCCACGAACGCCGGCGGGAGGCGGTGGGCGGCGTAGGCCGAGGTGTCGACGTGGAAGTTCGGGAACTTCACCGTCATGGTCACGAGCTCGTCGAGGAACGGGAAACCGACATGGCCCCCGACCACCACGAGCTCCGGGAAGTCCAGCATGACGTCTTCCAGGTAGGGGATCATGCGCCCCGTCTCGGAGCGGCGGAGGGGGCCGGTGTGGCCGATCTGGGTGCAGAAGGGCACGCTGGCGTCGATGCAGGCGGCGTAGATCGGATAGTAGCGCCGGTCGTTGGGCGGCAGGCCCCACAGCCACGGCACGATCCGGACGCCGACGAAGGTCCTGCGGTCGGCCAGGCGGCGGATCTCGCGCACGCCCTGCATCGGAGACTCCAGGTCGACCGTCAGCAGGCCGCGGAACCGGTCCGGCGCCAGGGCGACGCAGTCGGCGACCTCGTCGTTGGAGATCAGGCTGCCCTCGGGACCTTGCCAGGCCGACAGCAGGGCGATGTCCACATCGGCGCGGTCCATGGCCGCCAGGGTCGTCTCGACGGTCTGTAGCTCCCCCGCAGCCCGGCCCGTCCAGCGGAGCAGCGTCTCCATCCACGGCCTCTGCGCCATCCGGTCCGTCGTGATCTGCGCCCAAACGTCGATCGCGCCCATGTCGAGCCTCCATTTACTTCACTTGTGAAGTTCTAGTGCGATGCATAGCGCCGGACAAGCACGGTATGAAAGGGGCATGACGCCGTCCGAACTCCGAATCTATCACCGCCTCCAGCTGGCCGCCCATCGCCTGCAGAAGGCGGCCGACCGCCGCGTCATGACCGCGGCCGGAGTGACGACCGCGCAGGCGGCCGTCCTGGCGATCGTGAAGGGTGAGCGGCGCGCGACCCAGCGCTCGATCGCCCGTCAGCTCGGGCTGAACGAGTCCGCCATGACGGCCATGGTTGGCCGACTGAGCGCGCTCGGCCTGTTGGTTCGAACGCGCGATCCCGTCGACGGGCGGACTTGGAACCTTGGGCTGACGGCGCAGGGCGAAGCGGCGCTCGACGCGCTGGCGCCGGCCTTCGGCGCGATCAACGCCCGGATTTCCGACACGCTCGACCCCGCCGCGCTCCTGGCGCTGTCCGACGCGCTCACCCGCCTGACCGACGCCTTTGACGAGCCGTAGGGGGCGTTCCGGCGCGCCCCTCTAGAAGTCGCAACCCGTCGTCGAGCCCCGCGGCGCCGCGCGACCGTCCAGGCTGACGCGGGCGCTGTAGTAGCTGTTCGCGTCCCCCGTCGGCGCAGTCCGTTGGTCGACCGTGAGCACGAAAGGCGCCTTGCCGGGCGCGGCGCCAGCATAGACGCGACCTCCTTCGCCCACGCCAAGCTTCTCACAGGCGACCTCGGTGATGGTCGCGCCCCGCGCCCGCAGGGCGCCAGGGAGGTCATAGGGAATCTCGGCGCCGACCTTCATCCACGAGACGCCGATGCTTGCGGGCGACAGGCCGCGCCCTTCGACGTCGACGGAGAGCCCGCCGATCTGACCGGTGGCCAGCTCGCCCCCGGACGCCGGGCGGGCCGCCCAACGGACGCCGGTCGCCCGGCTCCGGATGTCCGCCAGGGTGGGGCGCTGCCCCGGCCCCGGCAGGGCCGCCAGCAGGGCCTCGGCGGCCGGGCCGGAAGCCACGACCCGTTTCCAGTCGTCCTGGCACTGCTGGTCGGCCCATCGCGTGGCCGAGGCCTCGCGGGCGATATACTCGCGCCGGCACCTGGCCAGGAAGCCGGGCATCGCCGCCGCCGGGTCGGTCGGCGGCCCCGCCGAGGCGTGGGCCTGAGCCGGCGCGCTGGACGCCCCGGCGCCCACCGACACCGCCGCGCCGAAAGTGCTGCCGTTCCAGGCGAGCTGCGCGGCGCACTGGGCGCTGGACGCCGCGCTCGCACCGCAGGCCGCGCCCCGCTTGGCGATCTGCACCCGTGTCGGCTGACCGGCGACGATCCGATAGGCGATCAAGGTGTCGGACCAGGCCCTGAGCACCTGGCCGCGGGCATTGGCGACGTAGATGTCCACCCTGGCCTCGCCTCCCGGGCGGAAGAGGCCCGGTCGTCCCGTGCAGGCGTAGTCACCTTCCGAGACCAGATAGTCGAGCCGCCCATCGCCGGTGAAATCCTGGGCGATCACGAAGCGCCCCTGGCCCGGTCGCCCACCCGCGGCGCGGCAGCGCGTGTCGAGGTCGTTCATATGCGCCAGGACCAGGGGCGGCACAGGCGGGGGCCGGGCCTGGGCGCTGGCGAGCTCGTTGGAGACTCCCAGGCCGGCCAGCATCCCGAGGACGGTCCGCGATAATGGATACGCCCAATGCATTGGATCCTCCCTTTCGCAGCCTAGGCAGGCTCCCAGGGCGGAGGCAAATCACCGCTGCGCCAGCCCGGCGGCGATCAGGAGAGCCTGCGGGTGGTGCGTCCGAGCGCCAGGAGGATGACCGCCGCCGCCAGCGCCACGGGCGCCACCGAGAGAAACACCTGGCCGGGCGAGGCCCCGCCGTTGCGCAACTCTCCGGCGATCAAAGGACCGAAGATCGAACCCAGCCGGCCGACGCCGACCGCCGCACCGGCGCCGGCTGCGCGAAAGGCCGGCGGATAGAGCATCGGCGCCACCGCGTAGAGCGAGAACTGCGCTCCCATCACGAGGAAGCCCGCAGCGCCGGACAGCGCCAGGATCGCCAGCGGGGCGTCGGCCGCGGCGAGGCCGGCCATCGCGGCCCCAAGCGCCAGATAGGCGAGCGTCAGCGGCGTTCGCCAGCCGAACCGGTCGCTGACCGCGCCCATCAGAAACGAGCCCACGACGCCCGCGACATTGAACGCCATGGCCGCCGCGAAGCCCTCGGAGGCCGGATGACCCTTGTCGACGACCAGCGTCGGCAGCCAGTTCAGGGCAAGGTAGAGCACCACCAGGGTCAGCATGAACGCCGCCCAGACTAGCAGGGTGGACGGCGCGCGCCCTTCGCCGAAGAGCGCCCGGACCGTGTCACGGTCGGCCTCCGGATGGGGCTCTGGCCGGGTTTCCGGAAGCAGCACGAAGATCAGTGGAAGCAGCAGCAGGGGCACGACCCCGCCGGCGACGAATATGGCCCGCCACTCCAGGCCGTCGCCAGCCAGCCGGGCCATCAGGGCCGCCGATGCGCCGCCGACCGGCATGCCGCAGAACATGGCGGTGACGGTCGCCGTACGCCGCTCGGGCCGGCTGATCTCCATGGCGACGGCGATCAGGTTGGGCATGGCGCCGCCGAAGCCGAGCCCGGTGGCGAGACGCGCCCAGAGCAGCACCTCATAGGAGGGTGCCGCAGCGGTCGCGAGCGAGAAGAGACCGAAGAGCGCCACCGACGCCAGCAGCACCGGCTTGCGACCGATCCGGTCCGCGACCCAGCCGCCGGCCAGGGCGCCGACCACGAGACCGACCATGGCGATGCTCGCGGCCCAACCAACCTGGGAGGGGTCCAGCGCGAGCTCCGGCGCCAGCCTGGGCGCGGCCACGCCGAACGCCTGGATGTCGTAGCCTTCGACGGCCGCAATCAGGAAACAGATGAAGACGACGAGGTTCGCGCTCGCCCCCCGGATAGCCCCGCCCGTCACGTCAGTTCCTCGCCCCACCGCCGGCGCGCACCATGCCGCCAGCCGCCGGATCCCGACAAGCACCCGTCGCAACCCCGAGCGCCGCCGGGTGTTTACGGGCGTGACCTTAGCAACCCACGAGGAGCCCCATGCGCCATCGAGTCATCGCCGCCCTGGTCTTCGGCTGTTCAAGCCTGGCGCTCGTCGCCACGCCCGTTCCCGCCGAGGCCAAGCGCGTACTCGTCTGCAAGACGGTGAACGTGAAGAAGAAGGCCAACACCGGCACGGTGATCGGCGCGCTTGCCGGCGGAGTGCTGGGCAACCAGGTCGCCGGCAATGGCGCCCGCACCGAAGGGACGCTGCTCGGCGCGGGTGTCGGCGCGGTGGCAGGGCACGAGATCGCCAAGAGCAACGCCAAGAAGAAGCGCCGCTGTCACTACGAGTATCGCTGACAGCGGCCGCAGGTCAGTGCAGGCGGAACTCGGCGCTGACCGCCTTCAGTTCCGCAGGCTTGATCAGCCGGTCGTGCCCGACCGTCACCTTGAACAGCGGCCCGTCCAGCTTGGACGCCCAGAAGTCCAAGAACGTCCGCAAGGTCGGAAACTCGGGGAACAGGTCGTAGTCCTGCCAGATGTAGCTCTGCAGCAGGCTGGGGTGGTCGGGCATCCGGTACAGGATTTCCGCGGTCGTCAGACCGTAGCCTTCGAGCTGTTTGCGGAATTCGGGCGACACTTTCATTCACGACCTCACGAGCGTGGAACCGCCGCGCGGCCGCAACCGATCGGCCGCGCATAAGGGCAGTACGCCTGAGTCGACGTGAAAG
>JBKOYY010000081.1:0-23205 GCA_046725615.1 Pseudomonadota bacterium | reverse complement strand
ATCACGCCGATCGCCATGGACCAGGGCCTGCGCTTCGCGATCCGCGAAGGCGGCCGGACCGTCGGTTCGGGCGTCGTCTCCAAGATCCTCAAGTAAGCCTCGCGCTGACCTGAAGACCTGAAACACGAAGGGCCGTCGGGGACATCCCCGGCGGCCCTTTCGCTTGTCGGCCTAGTCCCGCGGCAGATTCCGGTCCTGGGCGGCCTTGCGGCCACCCGCCGCGCCGTCGAGCAGGTCGGTGTCGGCCTGGTTCGGGGCATGGCCGTCCTGGCGGGCTTCGCCGCTGGCCGGGTCGGTGAGGGTCTTGTCGCTGCGGGCCGAGCCTTCCGCGCCGTGCGGCTCGGTGGCGGGGCGGGGCGCGCCGGACTTCTGGTCCTGGTCGCGATTGTACTGGGCGTCGTGGTTCTGGCTCATGCCCCGGTGAACGGCTCGACGGCGAGAACGCTCCCGCGAAGAGGCTTGAAATGCCGCAGCGGTTGCGTCATACGCCTGCCTCCTACCCGACATCGTTGGAGTCTGCTTTTCTAGCCGCCGCGCGCGGACGACGGGTGTTTCACCCGGGATGACGAAGCGGGCCGACGAAGACGGATAGGGGCGCGTAGGAGTGTAGCTCAGCTGGTAGAGCATCGGTCTCCAAAACCGAGGGCCGGGGGTTCGAGTCCCTCCACTCCTGCCACCCTATATAGAGCGTAGGCATGAACCGGAGCGCGGCGGGCCGCGGCTCCAGATGAGAGTTAGACGAGCCGTATGGCCAGGAAACCCAATCCGCAGGCGATCCGCGAGCGCGCGGCGAAGACGGCCCAGGCCATGGGCGCGTCGAGCTCGGCCGTGGCCGAGACGCCGAAGAAGAAGGTGAGCGCCGCGCAGTTCGCCCGGGAAGTCCGCGCCGAGGCGCGCAAGATCACCTGGACGAGCCGCAAAGAAACCTGGATCACCTCCGTCATGGTGGCGATCATGGTCGTGATGGCGTCGGTGTTCTTCGGCGTGGTCGACCTCGGCCTGCGCCTGGGCGTGGCCCAAATCCTCAAGCTGGCGAACGCCGGGTGATCTGAAGATGTCTGAAGCCGAAGCCCCGACCAAGGCCAACCCGCGCCACAAGTGGTACATCGTCCACGCCTACTCGAACTTCGAGAAGAAGGTGGCCGAGAGCATCCGCGAACAGGCCAAGCAGCAGGGCCTGGACGAGAATTTCTCCGAGATCCTGGTCCCGACCGAGGACGTGGTGGAGATCCGCCGCGGCCGGAAGGTCAATTCCGAGCGCAAGTTCTTCCCCGGCTACGTGCTGGTGAAGATGGAGCTGACCGACGAGGCCTACCACCTCATCAAGAACACCCCGAAAGTGACGGGCTTCCTGGGCTCGGGCTCCAAGCCGATCCCGGTCTCCGAAAAGGAAGTCCAGCGCATCATCGGCACGATCGAGGAAGGCGTTGAGCGGCCGAAGCCGACCATCTCCTTCGAGATCGGCGAGCAGGTCCGCGTCACGGACGGCCCCTTCGCCAGCTTCAACGGCTCGGTGGAACAGGTCGACGAAGAGCGCACCCGCCTGCGGGTCACCGTCTCGATCTTCGGCCGGGCCACGCCGGTCGAGCTGGAATACGGCCAGGTCGAGAAGATCGCCTGAAACCTGGCCGCGGTTGCCGCCGCGGCTCATTCCTGATAGGAGCGCGCCCTTCGCGGACGGGCGCGTTCTTTGTTTTTCCGTCCGTGAAATCAAATCCGTGGGAGAGGGCGGCCACCGTAACCTCGCACCACGGCTCATAACCGGCCGGGTTTCCGGCCATGAGGAGCAAAGATGGCCAAGAAGATCTTGGGCTATATCAAGCTGCAGGTGCCCGCGGGCTCCGCCACCCCGTCGCCGCCGATCGGCCCGGCGCTGGGTCAGCGCGGCGTCAACATCATGGGCTTCTGCAAGGAGTTCAACGCCCGGACCGAGAAGGAACCGAAGGGCACGCCCCTTCCGACCATCATCACGGTCTACCAGGACAAGTCGTTCACCTTCGTCACGAAGACCCCGCCGGCCACGCACTTCATCAAGGAAGCGCTGGGCCTGAAGTCCGGCTCGCAGAAGCCCGGCCGTGACGTCGCCGGCAAGATCACCCGCGCCCAGCTGCGCGAGATCGCCGAAAAGAAGATGAAGGACCTCAACGCGAACGACGTCGAGGCCGCCGCCAAGATCATCGAGGGCTCCGCGCGCTCGATGGGCCTTCAGATCGTGGAGGCCTAAGCACATGGCCAAGCAACCCAAGCGCATGAAGGCCTGGACCGGCGACACCAACGCCGCCCACGCCCTGTCCGACGCCGTCAAGCTGGTGAAGGCCAACGCCAACGCCAAGTTCGACGAGAGCGTCGAGATCGCCGTCAACCTGGGCGTCGACCCGCGTCACGCCGACCAGCAGGTCCGCGGCGTGGTGGCCCTGCCGTCCGGCACCGGCCGCGACGTCCGCGTCGCCGTCATCGCCAAGGACGCCAAGGCCGAGGAAGCCAAGGCCGCCGGCGCCGAAGTCGTCGGCGCCGAGGACCTGGTCGAACGGATCCAGGGCGGCTTCATGGACTTCGACCGCGTGATCGCGACGCCGGACATGATGGCCCTCGTCGGCCGTCTGGGTAAGGTGCTGGGCCCGCGCGGCCTGATGCCGAACCCGCGCGTCGGCACCGTGACGCCGAACGTCGGCCAGGCCGTGAAGGACGCCAAGGGCGGCTCGATCGAGTTCCGCACCGAGAAGACCGGCATCATCCACGCCGGCATCGGCAAGGCCTCGTTCACCGAGGAAGCCCTGGAAGCCAACGTGAAGGCGATGATCGACGCCCTCAACAAGGCCAAGCCGTCGGGCGCCAAGGGCACCTACATCAAGAAGATCAGCCTGTCGTCGACGATGGGCCCGGGCTTCAAGGTGGAGACCGGTTCGGTCGGCGTCTGAGCCGAACGAACTCGAGAATAGAGAGGGGCGCGGAGGGAAACCTCCGCGCCCTTCGTCGTTTCAGAGCCCCAGCACCGCCTTGGCCATGATGTTGCGCTGGATCTCGTTGGTCCCGGCGTAGATCGTGCCTGCGCGATCGTTGAAGTATTTCGCGGCCACCGTGATCGCGTGCTCCGGTCCGATGATCCCCTGGTCGGCGGGCGGCGCGTAGAGGGGCGTTGGACCGCCCGGGCAGGCGGCGTGCGCCTGATAGAGGCCGCCGTAGGCCCCCGAGGCTTCCAGGGCGAGCTCGGTGAGGCGCTGGCTCAGCTCGGTGGACACGGTCTTGAGCATCGAGGAGCGCGGGCCGGGGGCGTCGCCCTGGCTCATGTTGGCCAGGATCTGCAGTTCCACGGCCTCGAGGCTCTCGATCTCGATGGCCGCCTGGGCGAGGCGCGACATGAAGCCATCGTCCTGGGCGAGGGCGCGACCGTCATCGCCGGCCTCGGCGCCGGCCATCCGGCGGATCCGTTCGAGCCGCGCCTTCAGGCCCGGCGCAGAGACGCCGCCGCCGCGCTCGAACTCCATCAGGTACTTGGCCACCGTCCAGCCCTCGCCGATGCGGCCGACGACGTTGGCCTTGGGCACGCGTACGTCGGTGAAGAAGACGTCGTTCTGGATGTGCTCGCCCGACAGCATCAGGATCGGCCGCACCTCGACGCCCGGCGTGGTCATGTCGATCAGCAGGAAGGTGATGCCCCGCTGCGGGATCGCCTCGTGGCTGGTGCGAACGAGGCAGAAGATCCAGTTGGCGTCGTTGGCGTGGGTGGTCCACAGCTTGTGGCCGGAGCAGACGAGATGGTCGCCGTCGTCCACCGCGCTCATCTGCAGGCTGGCGAGGTCCGAACCTGAACCCGGTTCGGAGTAGCCCTGGCACCAGAAGTGCTCGCCGGTCAGCATCCGCGGCAGGTAGTGGGCCTTCTGCTCGGCCGACCCATGGCCGATCAGCACGGGCCCGCACATCCCGATCCCCATGGGCGAGAGGGGCGGGGCGTCGTTCGAGGCCATCTCCTGGGCGAAGATGTAGCGCTGGGCCGCCGTCCAGCCGCACCCGCCGTGTTCCACCGGCCAGGCGGGGGCGGCCCAGCCCCGGGCGTGCAGGATCGCCTGCCACGCCATGCCCAGCGCATGGGGCGCATAGACGCTGGTCATCCGGCGCACATCGCGCCGCATGTCGGCGGTGAGCTCGGCGCCCAGGAAGGCGCGCACCTCGTCGCGGAAGTCGAGGTCGGCCTGGCTCCAGCGGATCTGCATCACAACCCTCCTGTGTCGCTCCAAGGCAGGCTAGGGTCGTTGACGTGTGGGAACGGAACAGGGGGAGGGGGCCGTGCCCGAGGTGACACTGGAGCCATGCGGAGCCGACCGCGCGGCGACACTTGAGAACCTGTTCCAGCTCTACGTCCATGACTTCACGGACTTCTGGGAGACCCGGCGCGTAGAGCTGGGCGAGGACGGCCGCTTCCCGCCCTATCCGCCGCTCGCCAGCTACTGGACCGAGCCGGATCGGTCGGCCTTCCTGATCCGTGTGGACGGGGCGCTGGCGGGGTTCGTGATGCTGAATCCGGTCGGCCATTCCGACCGACCCGTGGACTGGAACATGGCCGAGTTCTTCGTTGCCCGGCACTACCGGCGCGAAGGCGTCGGCCGCGCCGCCGCCCTGCAGACGATCCGGCCGCGCCAGGGGCTCTGGGAGATCGCCGTCGCCCGCCGCAACACGGCCGCCCAGGCCTTCTGGCGCGGCGTCGCGGCCGAGGTGGCCGTGGGGCCGGTGGAAGAGGCCGACCAGGACGATGCGCGCTGGAACGGGCTGGTCCTGCGCCTCACCGTGGGCGACGGCTAGTGCAAAGCTTACGCTTCCTCTGGTTGCAGCCTATGGTCGTGGCGACAACATGGGGAGGGACGAATGCGGTGGACATCGGTCATTGGCGCCTGCGTGGCGGCCATGCTGACGGGCGCGGCGCACGCGGAGACGTTCAACTTCGTGGCGCTCGGCGACACGGCCTACAACCTGCCCCGCGACGCGCCGGTCTATGACGCGCTGATCGAGCGCATCAACAAGGCCCGGCCCGCCTTCTCGATCCACGTCGGCGACACCTGGGGGGCGATGGCCTGCACCGAGGAGAACCACCGCTACGTCCTCGGCCAGTTCGCGAAGTTCGACCAGCCGGTCGTCTATACGCCCGGCGACAACGAGTGGACCGACTGCCGCAAGCCCGAGATCCTGGAGGCCTATCATCGCTATGTCGCCGGCAAGGCGACGCCGCAGGACATGGGCCTGCTGCTGCCTGCGCGGACGTTCGACGGCGCGTTCTCGAACTATGGCTATGCCGATCCGCTGGCGGGCCTGAAGCTGATCCGGCGGCTCTACTTCGGGAAATCCGAGAGCCTGGGTCAGCATCCCATGCCGCTGACGCGCCAGACGGACGTGACCCCCACCGCCGAGACGCCGGAGAACACGCGCTGGCAGAAGGGCGGGGTGGTCTTCGCGACTCTCAGCGTCCCGGGGTCAGCCAACGGGTTCACGCTCAACGACGAGGCCCAGGCCCGGGAAGCCATCGCCCGCAACCGCGCCAACGTCGATTGGATCAAGTCGACGTTCGCCGAAGCGAAGGCGAAGAACGCCAAGGCCGTGGTGCTGTCGCTACAGGCGGGCCTGTTCGTGGACGGCCGCGGCGGCGACTTCACCGGCAAGGAGATCCGGGGCGGATCGGACGGCCCGTTCTACTGGATCGTCTACGCTCTGCGGGACGAGGCGGCGAAGTTCGGCAAACCCGTCCTGCTCATCAACGGCGACTACCATGACCTCGTCATCGACCGGCCGTTCATGGTCAGCCAGGGCGAGAGCAAGCCGCCGCTCTATGCCAACATCACCCGCCTCCAGGTGTATGGCGCGCCGGAACTCAAGGCTGTCCAGGTGAGCGTCGACACCGAATCCCCCTGGGTGTTCAGCTTCCAGCCGCTCTACAACTGAGGCATGGAGCTCAAAGCCACCCGCTATGTCGTCAGCGACGGCGTCGCCGTCGTCACGCTCGCCCGCCCGAAGCGCCGCAACGCCTGGACCGGGCGGATGCACACCGAATACCGGTGGATCCTTCGCGAAGCCGACAACGATCCGGCCGTGCGGGTGATCGTGGTGACGGGCGATCCGGAGGGGAACGCCTTCTGCGCCGGGGCTGACCTGCAGGCGCTGGAGGGCCATTCCGAGCGCGGCCAGTACGACGCCGGGACGCCCGAGGACATCGCCGAGCCGGGCTATGGCGTCGACCCCGCCTTCGACGCCACGTTCGCCTACCACTTCGGCATCGGGAAACCGGTGATCGCGGCCATCAACGGCGCGGCGGCGGGCGTGGGCCTGGTGCTGGCGGCCTACGCCGACCTGCGGTTCTGCGTGCCGGGCGCGAAGTTCACGGCGGCGCACGGGCGGTTCAACTTCCCGGCGGAGTATGGCCTTTCGTGGCTGCTGCCCCGGATCGTCGGACTGACCCACGCCAACGACATCCTGCTGTCGAGCCGCGTGTTCACGGCGGAGGAGGCGGACCGGATGGGCTTCCTCAACCGGATCGTCCCGGCCGAGCGGCTGATGGAGGAGGTGATGGCCTATGCGACGGCCCTCGCGGCCTCGGTCGCTCCAGGCTCGGCGCGGGAGACAAAGCGCCAGATCTACCGCGATCTGCACCGCGACGCCGCCAGCGCCGTGAAGGCGGCGGAGGCGCTGCTGGTCGAGATGTCGAAGACGCCGGACTACCGGGAAGGCGTGAAGGCGTGGATGGAGAAGCGGCCCGCCGACTGGAAGGGCTGACGCTACGCGGGCTTGACGCGCTGGCCGCGGCGCTTCACGGACCTGCCAACTTTTCGGAGGAAGCCCACGTGAGACGCGCCGCCATCGTCAGCCCCATCCGCACCGCCGTGGGCAAGTTCCAGGGAAGCCTCGCCAGCCTGACCGCGGGCGAACTGGGGGCGGTGATCCTGAAGGCCCTGGTCGAGCGCACGAAGCTGGACCCGATGAAGGTGGACGACATCATCTTCGCCCAGGGCTACGGCAACGGCGAGGCCCCCTGCATCGCCCGCTGGTCGGCCCTGGCGGCAGACTTCCCGATCGAGATCCCCGGCTACCAGCTCGACCGCCGCTGCGGCTCGGGCCTGCAGGCGATCATCGACGCGGCCATGATGGTCCAGACCGGCGTCGCCGACGTGGTGATCGCCGGCGGCGTCGAGAGCATGAGCAACGTCGAGTACTACAGCCTGGACATGCGCAACGGCGCCCGGGCCGGCTCGGTGACCATGCACGACCGTCTGGCCCGCGGCCGGGTGATGAGCCAGCCGATCAGCCGCTTCGGCGTGATCAGCGGCATGATCGAGACCGCCGACAACCTGGCCCGCGATTACCAGATCAGCCGCGAAGAGGCCGACGAGTACGCGGTGATGAGTCACCAGCGCGCCGCCAAGGCGTGGGCCGACGGCAAGTTCGACGACGAACTGGTGCCGGTGGCGGTGCCGCAGAAGAAGGGCGATCCGGTCATCTTCGCCAAGGACGAGGGCGTCCGCGCCGACGCCAGCATGGAGACGCTGGGCAAGCTGCGGGCCATCGAGAAGGACGGGGTGGTCACCGCCGGCAACGCCAGCCAGCAGAACGACGCCGCCGCCGCCTGCCTGGTGGTCGCCGAGGACAAGCTGGCCGAGCTTAACCTCGACCCGATGGGCTATTTCGTGAGCTGGGCCGCCGCCGGCTGCGATCCGTCGCGCATGGGCATCGGCCCGGTGCCGGCGGTGAAGCGCCTCTTCGAGCGCACCGGCATGGGCTGGGACGACATCGACCTCGTCGAGCTGAACGAGGCCTTCGCCCCGCAGGTGCTGGCGGTGCTGAAGGGCTGGGGCTGGGACGAGCGCGACCGCCTGAACGTCAACGGCTCGGGCATCAGCCTGGGTCACCCGATCGGCGCCACCGGCGGCCGCATCCTGGCCAATCTGCTGCGCGAGCTGAAGCGCCGCGACGGCAAGTACGGCCTGGAGACCATGTGCATCGGCGGCGGCCAGGGCATCGCGGCGATCTTCGAGCGGGCCTGACGCCATGACCCGCGGCGAGGTCGAGGCGCTGTTCGCCCGCCTCGCGCCCGAACTCGACGCCTTCGCAGCGCCCTGGGCCGTGATCGGCAGCGGGGCGCTGATCCTCCAGGGCGCGCCGCTGGACGAGGCCGCGGACCTCGATGTCGTGACCGGCGTGGAGGGCGCGGCGCGCCTGCGCGCGGCCTGGGCGGACTGGCTTGAGCCGGGCGAACCCAAGGCGCCCGACGGCCCGTTCCGGTCCGACGACTTCGCCCGCTATCTGACCCCGTGGGGCGCGGTCGAGGTGATGGGCGGGCTGAAGGTGAGGGGGCGGCCGCTGGCCGTTTCCGGCCCGATCCCGCCGGCGCAGGAGCTGATCCGCATCCTCAGGCTTTTCGGCCGGCCGAAGGACCTGGCGAAGGCCGAGCGGGTCGAGGCCTGGATCTCGGCGGGTTGAGTTTGCCGCCGGCCTCGTGTAAAGGCCCGCGCTTCGTCGATCCCGCAAGGGAGAGGCGAGGGCGGGAGGCCCCTCGAAAGGCTTCCCATCCTGTCCAAGAACTGTGCAGCCGCCGGGGTCACCGACGGCCGTAACGCGAGGAGGGGCCCCTCCTCAGGCGCAGGGAGACGGGAAGATGACGTCCCCCCGACCGGCCGCAACGCGGCGCGGGCGCGAGGGCCGCGGCTTTCCTCATCGGACAGGTGCTTACCGCGTACGCACTCGCGCGTGCGCGGAACCTGAGTATGGAGACCGCAATGGACCGCGCTCAAAAGCAGGAAGCCATCGAAGCGCTCAAGGGCGTTTTCGCTGACTCCGGCGCCGTGGTCGTGACCCACTACATGGGTCTGACCGTTGCGGAAATGACCGATCTCCGCGGCCGCCTCCGCAAGGAAGGCGCCTCGCTGCAGGTGGTGAAGAACACTCTGGCTCAAAAGGCGCTGCAAGGCGCGGCCGGCGAAGCGGGCGACGCCCTCTTCAAGGGCCCCGTCGCCATCGCCTTCGCGCCGGATCCCGTCTCCGCCGCCAAGGTCGCCACCCAGTACGCCAAGGACAATGACAAGTTCTCGGTCGTCGGCGGCCTCATGGGGCAACAGGTTCTGGACCAGCAGGGCATCAGCGCTCTGGCCACCCTGCCGTCCCTGGACCAGCTCCGCGGCAAGATCATCGGCCTCCTCCAGGCCCCGGCGACCAAGGTCGCGGGCGTCCTGCAGGCTCCGGCCGGCCAGCTGGCGCGCGTCTTCAACGCGTACGCGACCAAAGACGCCGCCTGATCGGATCATCTTCCCCGACAACCTCTACCTCTAAGGAATCGAACACATGGCCAATCTCGAAAAGCTGGTCGACGAACTGTCGGCCCTGACCGTCCTGGAAGCCGCTGAGCTCTCCAAGCTGCTGGAAGAAAAGTGGGGCGTTTCCGCCGCCGCTCCGGTCGCCGTGGCTGCCGCTCCGGCCGCCGGTGGCGCCGCTCCGGCCGAAGCCGCCGAAGAGCAAACCGAGTTCACCGTTGTCCTGACCGCCGGTGGCGACAAGAAGATCAACGTGATCAAGGAAGTCCGCGGCGTCCGTCCGGACCTCGGCCTGAAGGAAGCCAAGGACCTCGTCGAAGGCGCTCCGCAGAACGTGAAGGAAAACGTTTCCAAGCAGGAAGCGGAAGAGATCAAGAAGAAGCTCGAAGAAGCCGGCGCGACCGTCCAGATCAAGTAGTCTGGACGCGCTGGATCAGCGCTTCTGCAAGATCGAAGGGCCGGGAGCTATCCCGGCCCTTTTTTCGTGACCGGAGCTTCACTTGGGCGGCTGCGGGAGCGTGATACGGTCGCCCCGTGATCGACTCCGTGACGCTCATCGACGTGTTCATCCGCGGCCTGGCGGTGGGCGCCATGCTGGTGACCCCGCTCGCGGTGCTGCGCAGCCCCGTGACGCGCGACATCAAGATCGCCACCGTGCTGCTCGGGCTGTCGACATCGGCCTGGCTGGTGACCGAGTCCCGCATCCTCTGCGCCGCATTCGGGAACAGCCTGCTGCTGTGGCTGCCCGCGATGCCGATCGGCGCGCTGTTCTGGCTGTTCGTGCTGTGCGTCTTCGAGGATCGGCGTCTGAGCTGGATGCTGTTCTCGCCGGCGCTGCTGCTGCTGGCGACGGGCGTCCCGATGCAGCTTGGCCCGCCCGCGGTCGCCGAGCCGCTCTGGCTGCTGCGCAACGTGCTGAGCGGCCTGCTCGCCGTACACGCCTGCGTCGTGGTGCTGCGCGGTTGGCGGGGCGACCTCGTGGAGGGTCGACGGCGCAGCCGGGCGATCATCGTGACTCTGATCGGGCTCTACGCGATCATGGAGGCGTCGATCTCGATCCTCCACCGGGTGAACCCGGACGGACCCTGGCTGACGGTGGCCGTCGGCGAGCCGATCGGCGGCGCCATGATCGCCGGCCTGATCATGGCCGTGGCTGGGCTGTTCCTGCAGGCGCGGCCGGCGCTGTTCGGCGCGTCGCGACGCATCGAACTGGCCACGGACTCGCGCGCCGAGGCCATGGATCGCATCGCCATCGAGCGGCTGCAGGCGACGATGGCGGCCGAGGGCTGGCGCCGGGAAGGCCTCACCATCGGCGATCTCGCCGCCGAACTGGACATTCCGGAGCACCGGCTCCGGCGGCTTATCAACCAGCGCCTCGGCCACCGGAACTTCGCCGACTTCGTCAACGGCCAGCGGATCGAAGCGGCCAAGCGTCGGCTTGCCGATCCCGAGGAGGCGCGCACGACCGTGGCGGCGATCGCCTTCGACCTGGGTTTCGGATCGCTCGGGCCGTTCAACCGCGCCTTCCGCGCCGCCACGGGCGCGACCCCGACGGAATGGCGCCGGCAGGCGCTGGCCCGGACCTCGCCGAAAGTGAGCGAGACCGTCTGATTTCGAAATCGGCGAGGCTCTTCCACCGTCGGCAAGACCCGCGGGCCGTCCGCCGGCACTCCTGGGGGCAAGACGACCACGAGGAGATCCGATGTCCCCCGTCCTGCCCCCCTTGCTGAGCGATATCGCCCATATCTGGCTGCGCGAGCTGGAGCCCACCCTGACCCGCTATGCGGTCTTCACCATCGGCGTGTGGCTGCTGCTCTGGGTGATCCTGAAACCGCTGCTGCGGGCGCGGAAGATCCGCGAGGAGACCCCGCCGTCACGGCAGCTGCTGACCGAACTCATGTTCTCGCTGCGGTCGATGGCGGTCTTCGCCACCGTCGGGGTGCTTATGACCCTGATGTACCGGGCCGGCCTCTACCCCCTCGCCGGGATCGCCGACAGCTGGGGGCCGATGTGGTTCGCCGTGTCGCTGGTGGCGGGGATCATGGGGCTCGACGCCTGGTTCTACTGGTCGCACCGCCTGATGCACGACCCGCGGCTGTTCCGGCGGTTCCACCGGCGCCATCACCGCAGCAACAATCCGTCGCCGTTCACGGCCTACAGCTTCGACATCCCGGAGGCGCTGGTGCTGATCGGGTTCGTGGTGGTCTGGCCGATGGTCTTCCCGATGCCCAGCCACGCGATGCAGTGGGTGATGCTGTACCAGATCGTCACCAACACGCTGCTGCATTCGGGCTACGAGCTGATGCCGGCCCGGCGGGACGGGCGGCCGATGCTCGACTTCATCGTCACCACCACCCACCACGACCTGCACCACGCCCAGGCGGGCTGGAACTACGCAGCCTGGTTCACCTGGTGGGACCGGTGGTTCGGCACCGAGCACCCGGAGTACCACGCCCGCTATGCGGCCCGGGCCTGGAAGCCCTTCGGACCGCGGCTCGCGCCGATGCCGGCGGAGTAGGGGAACACCGTCCCGCCTTCGCTTGTTGATCCGTCGCGAGACCGGAAGTCTGAGCATCTGCCCGGGACGAGCCCGGGGCCGGAGAGGGCGGCGCGGAGGAGATCTCCGCGTCGCCACTCGCATTTGAGGCCGCAGGGGGCTTCACAAGCGGGCGAAGATGGCTTATCTGCCGCCGTTCGCGAACACCTTCCGATTCACATCTATCGATGCGGCCTTCGCGCGTGCAGGCCCCGAGGCATGGTCCGTAGCCCTCCGACCATGCGAAGGGGCGCCCCTGACGACACAGGGGTTTCCAGGGTCCGGCTCCCGCCAGGGAGACCGAGGGTGGACCCAGGATGAAGACATTTGACGCCGGGATTCCGTCCCGTCGTCCGCAAGGGATCAAAATGGCGCAGTCCTATACCGGCAAGAAGCGGATCCGGAAGTCGTTCGGCCGCATTCCCGAAGCCGTGCAGATGCCGAACCTCATCGAGGTTCAGCGCTCGTCGTACGAGCAGTTCCTGCAGCGCGAAGTCCGCGCCGGCGAACGGCGCGACGAGGGGATCGAGGCGGTCTTCAAGTCCGTCTTCCCGATCAAGGACTTCAACGAGCGCGCGGTGCTCGAGTACGTCTCCTACGAGTTCGAGGAGCCGAAGTACGACGTCGAGGAATGCGTCCAGCGCGACATGACCTATGCCGCGCCGCTGAAGGTGAAGCTGCGCCTCATCGTCTTCGAAACCGACGAAGAGACCGGCGCCCGCTCCGTGAAGGACATCAAGGAGCAGGACGTCTACATGGGCGACATCCCGCTCATGACGGAGAAGGGCACCTTCATCGTCAACGGGACCCAGCGCGTCATCGTCTCCCAGATGCACCGCTCGCCGGGCGTCTTCTTCGACCACGACAAGGGCAAGACCCACGCTTCGGGCAAGCTCCTGTTCGCCGCGCGCGTGATCCCGTACCGCGGCTCGTGGCTCGACTTCGAGTTCGACGCCAAGGACATCGTCTACGTCCGTATCGACCGCCGCCGGAAGCTGCCGGCCACGACCTTCCTCATGGCCCTGGGCATGGACGGCGAGGAGATCCTCGGCACGTTCTATACAACCGTGCCTTACGAGAAGAAGGGCGATGGCTGGGCCACGCCGTACAAGCCCGAGCGCTGGCGCGGGGTGAAGCCGGAGTTCCCGCTGATCGACGCCGACACCGGCGAGGAGATCGCCCCGTCCGGCCAGAAGATCTCGGCCCGTAACGCCAAGAAGTTCGCCGACAACGGCCTGAAGACCCTGCTGCTCGCGCCTGAGGCCCTCAACGGCCGCTACCTGGCGCGCGACCTGGTCAACTACGAGACCGGCGAGATCTACGCCGAAGCCGGCGACGAGCTGGACGCGGCGCTGCTGACCAGCCTGGAAGAGCAGGGCTTCACGACCCTGGACGTCCTCGACATCGACGACGTCACGATCGGCGCCTACATGCGCAACACCCTGCGGGTGGACAAGAACACCGCCCGCGAGGACGCGCTGTTCGACATCTACCGCGTGATGCGTCCGGGCGAGCCGCCGACGGTGGAAGCCGCCGAGGCGATGTTCAAGAGCCTGTTCTTCGACAGCGAGCGCTACGACCTGTCGTCGGTGGGCCGCGTGAAGATGAACATGCGCCTGGAGCTGGATTGCCCGGACGACGTGCGCATCCTGCGCAAGGAAGACGTGATCGAGGTGCTGCGCACCCTGGTCGGTCTGCGCGACGGCAAGGGCGAGATCGACGACATCGACAACCTCGGCAACCGCCGGGTGCGCTCGGTGGGCGAACTGCTCGAGAACCAGTACCGCGTCGGCCTGCTCCGCATGGAGCGGGCGATCAAGGAGCGCATGAGCTCGGTCGACATCGACACGGTCATGCCGCACGACCTGATCAATGCGAAGCCGGCGGCCGCGGCCGTGCGGGAGTTCTTCGGCTCCTCGCAGCTCTCGCAGTTCATGGACCAGACCAACCCGCTGTCGGAGATCACCCACAAGCGCCGCCTGTCGGCCCTTGGCCCGGGCGGTCTGACCCGCGAGCGGGCGGGCTTCGAGGTCCGCGACGTGCACCCGACCCACTACGGCCGGATCTGCCCGATCGAGACGCCCGAAGGTCCGAACATCGGCCTGATCAACTCGCTCGCCACCCACGCGGTGGTGAACAAGTACGGCTTCATCGAGAGCCCCTACCGCCGCATCCGCGACGGCAAGACGACCGAAGAGGTCGTCTACATGTCGGCCATGGAAGAGGCGAAGCACGTCATCGCCCAGGCCAACATCAAGCTCGACAACGGCCAGATCGTCGAGGACCTCGTCCCCGGCCGGATCAACGGCGAGCCTTCGCTGCTGCCGAAGGACCAGGTCGACCTGATGGACGTGTCGCCGAAGCAAGTCGTTTCGGTCGCCGCCTCGCTGATTCCGTTCCTGGAAAACGACGACGCCAACCGCGCCCTCATGGGCTCGAACATGCAGAAGCAGGCCGTGCCGCTCATCCAGTCGGATGCGCCGCTGGTGGGCACCGGCATGGAGAGCATCGTGGCCGTGGACTCGGGCGCCGTCGTGGTGGCCCGCCGGACCGGCGTGGTGGAGCAGATCGACGGCACCCGTATCGTCGTCCGCGCCACGGAAGAGACCGACCCCTCCAAGCCGGGCGTCGACATCTACCGCCTGCAGAAGTTCCAGCGCTCGAACACCTCGACCTGCATCAACCAGCGTCCGCTGGTGCAGGTGGGTGACCGCATCCGCGCCGGCGACGTCATCGCCGACGGCCCGTCCACGGAGCTGGGCGAACTGGCGCTGGGCCGGAACACGCTCGTCGCGTTCATGCCCTGGAACGGCTACAACTTCGAAGACTCGATCCTGATCTCCGAGCGCATCGTGCGCGACGACATCTTCACCTCGATCCACATCGAGGAGTTCGAGGTCATGGCCCGTGACACCAAGCTGGGCCCGGAAGAGATCACCCGCGACATCCCGAACGTCGGCGAGGAAGCCCTGCGCAACCTCGACGAGGCCGGCATCGTGGCGATCGGCGCCGAAGTCATGCCGGGCGACATCCTGGTGGGCAAGGTGACCCCGAAGGGCGAAAGCCCGATGACCCCGGAAGAGAAGCTGCTGCGCGCCATCTTCGGCGAGAAGGCTTCGGACGTCCGCGACACCTCCCTGCGCCTGCCCCCGGGCGTCGCCGGCACGATCGTGGAAGTCCGGGTGTTCAACCGTCACGGCGTCGACAAGGACGAGCGCGCCCTGGCGATCGAACGGGCCGAGATCGACCGCCTGGGCAAGGACCGCGACGACGAGTTCGCGATCCTGAACCGCAACATGCAGGGCCGTCTGCGCCAGCTGCTGGTCGGCAAGACCGCCGTCTCGGGTCCGAAGGGCCTGGGCCGCGGCGAGATCACCGCCGAGAAGCTGGAAGAGGTGCAACCCGGCCTGTGGTGGCAGATCGCCCTCGACGACGAAAAGGCGATGGGCGAGCTCGAAGCGCTGCGCAAGCAGTTCGACGACGCCCGCAAGCGCCTCGACCGCCGCTTCGAGGACAAGGTCGACAAGCTGCAGCGCGGCGACGAGCTGCCGCCTGGCGTGATGAAGATGGTCAAGGTGTTCGTGGCGGTGAAGCGCAAGCTGCAGCCGGGCGACAAGATGGCCGGCCGTCACGGCAACAAGGGGGTCATCTCCAAGATCCTGCCGATCGAGGACATGCCCTACCTGGAGAACGGCCAGCACGTGGACATCGTGCTGAACCCGCTGGGCGTGCCGTCGCGGATGAACGTCGGCCAGATCTTCGAAACCCACCTCGGCTGGGCCGCGGCGGGCCTCGGCAAGCAGGTCGCCGACCTGCTGGAAGCCTGGCAGAACGGCGGCCAGCGCAAGGCGCTGATCGACTACCTCGGCGGGGTCTACGGTCCCGAGGAGGAACTGCCGGAGAGCGACGAGGAACTCATCGAGCTGGCCAAGAACCTCTCGAAGGGCATCCCGTTCGCGACCCCGGTCTTCGACGGCGCGCACATCGACGACATCGAGAACCTGCTGGAGAAGGCGGGCCTCGACCGCTCGGGCCAGTCGTATCTGTACGACGGCCAGACGGGCGAACGCTTCAAGCGTCCGGTCACGGTCGGCTACATCTACATGCTGAAGCTGCACCACCTGGTCGACGACAAGATCCACGCCCGCTCGATCGGTCCGTACAGCCTGGTCACCCAGCAGCCGCTGGGCGGTAAGGCCCAGTTCGGCGGTCAGCGCTTCGGGGAAATGGAAGTGTGGGCCCTCGAAGCCTACGGCGCCGCCTACACCCTGCAGGAAATGCTGACGGTGAAGTCGGACGACGTGGCCGGCCGGACCAAGGTCTACGAAAGCATCGTCCGTGGCGACGACACCTTCGAGGCCGGCATTCCGGAAAGCTTCAACGTGCTGGTCAAGGAGATGCGCTCCCTGGGCCTCAACGTCGAGCTGGAGAACGGCTGACGGATCGCAGAGCCCTCTCCCGATTGCGGGGGAGGGCGCTCCGCCCCGCCCAGCTCTGAAAGATTTTCGCGGGCCCGCCCGCAGAAGGAACCGAGATGAACCAGGAAGTCCTGAACATCTTCAATCCGGTCCAGGCCGCTCCGACCTTCGACCGCATCCGTATCGCCCTGGCCTCGCCGGAAAAGATCCGTTCGTGGTCTTTCGGCGAGATCAAGAAGCCCGAGACCATCAACTACCGCACGTTCAAGCCCGAGCGTGACGGCCTGTTCTGCGCGCGCATCTTCGGCCCGACGAAGGACTACGAGTGCCTTTGCGGCAAGTACAAGCGCATGAAGTACAAGGGCATCATCTGCGAGAAGTGCGGGGTCGAAGTGACCCTGGCGCGCGTCCGCCGCGAGCGGATGGGCCACATCGAACTGGCCTCGCCGGTCGCCCACATCTGGTTCCTGAAGTCGCTGCCCAGCCGCATCGCACTGATGCTGGACATGGCGCTGAAGGACATCGAGCGCGTGCTCTACTTCGAGCACTACATCGTCACCGAGCCGGGCCTTACCCCGCTGAAGCAGCACCAGCTGCTGTCGGAAGACGACTACCTGCGCTTCCAGGAAGAGTTCGGTGACGACAGCTTCACCGCCGAGATCGGCGCCGAGGCGGTCCAGGGCCTGCTGAAGGCCATCGACCTCGAGAAGGAGGCCGAGAAGCTCCGCGAGGACCTGAAGACCACCACCTCGGAGATGAAGCTCAAGAAGACGTCCAAGCGTCTGAAGCTCATCGAGAGCTTCATCGAGAGCAACAACAAGCCCGAGTGGATGGTCCTGACGGTGATCCCCGTGATCCCGCCGGAACTGCGCCCGCTGGTGCCGCTGGACGGCGGCCGCTTCGCGACCTCGGACCTGAACGACCTCTATCGCCGGGTCATCAACCGGAACAACCGTCTGAAGCGCCTCATCGAGCTGCGCGCGCCGGACATCATCATCCGCAACGAAAAGCGGATGCTGCAGGAAGCCGTCGACGCCCTGTTCGACAACGGCCGCCGCGGCCGGGTGATCACGGGCGCCAACAAGCGTCCGCTGAAGTCGCTGGCCGACATGCTGAAGGGCAAGCAGGGCCGCTTCCGCCAGAACCTGCTCGGCAAGCGCGTCGACTACTCGGGTCGTTCGGTCATCGTGGTGGGCCCGGAGCTGAAGCTGCACGAGTGCGGCCTGCCGAAGA
The DNA here is from genome assembly GCA_046725615.1 of Pseudomonadota bacterium. GTDB lineage: Bacteria > Pseudomonadota > Alphaproteobacteria > Caulobacterales > Caulobacteraceae > Phenylobacterium. The sequence goes on along the minus strand of JBKOYY010000081.1, from coordinate 5,734 downwards.
GGATGGCGCTCGAGCTGTTCAAGCCGTTCATCTACGCGCGCCTGGACGCCAAGGGCCTGTCGGGCACCGTGAAGCAGTCCAAGCGCATGGTGGAGCGCGAGCAGCCGGCCGTCTGGGACATCCTGGACGAGGTGATCCGCGAGCACCCGGTGCTGCTGAACCGCGCGCCCACGCTGCACCGCCTGGGCATCCAGGCGTTCGAGCCGAAGCTGATCGAGGGCAAGGCCATCCAGCTGCACCCGCTGGTCTGCGCCGCGTTCAACGCCGACTTCGACGGCGACCAGATGGCCGTCCACGTGCCGCTCTCGCTGGAAGCCCAGCTTGAAGCCCGCGTGCTGATGATGAGCACGAACAACATCCTGTCGCCCGCCAACGGGCGGCCGATCATCGTGCCGTCGCAGGATATCGTCCTCGGCCTCTACTACCTGTCGCTGGCCAAGGACAACGAGCCGGGCGAAGGCAAGGTCTTCACCGACCTGGCCGAGATCGATCAGGCGCTCGACGCCAAGGTCGTGACCCTGCACACCAAGATCAAGGCGCGTCACACCGAGATGGACGCCGACGGCAACGTCGTGCGGAAGATCATCGACACGACGCCCGGCCGGATGAAGATCGCGGCGTTGCTGCCGCACCACCCGGCGATCGGCCACCGTCTCCTGGAGAAGAACCTCACCAAGAAGGAGATCGGGAACCTGATCGACGCCGTCTACCGGCACTGCGGTCAGAAGGCGACGGTCATCTTCGCCGACCAGGTCATGGGCCTGGGCTTCCGCGAGGCCGCCAAGGCCGGCATCTCGTTCGGCAAGGACGACATCGTCATCCCGGCCCGCAAGGCGCCGATCGTCGAAGAGACCCGCAAGCTCGTGGAAGAGTACGAGCAGCAGTACGCCGACGGCCTGATCACCAAGGGCGAGAAGTACAACAAGGTCGTCGACGCGTGGGCCAAGGCCACCGACCGCGTCGCCGACGAGATGATGGCCGAGATCTCGTCCGCCCCGGTGGGCCCGGATGGTCGCCAGCTGGAGATCAACTCGATCTTCATGATGGCCAACTCGGGCGCCCGCGGCTCGCAGGCGCAGATGAAGCAGCTCGGCGGGATGCGCGGCCTGATGGCTAAGCCGTCCGGCGAGATCATCGAGACCCCGATCATCTCGAACTTCAAGGAAGGCCTGACCGTCCAGGAGTACTTCAACTCCACCCACGGCGCCCGTAAGGGCCTGGCCGACACCGCGCTGAAGACGGCGAACTCGGGCTACCTGACCCGCCGTCTGGTCGACGTGGCGCAGGACTGCATCATCACCGAGGAAGACTGCGGCACCACCCGGGGCATCACCCTGCGGGCCGTGGTCGAAGGCGGCGACGTGCTGGTCTCGCTGGGCCAGCGCATCCTGGGCCGTTTCGCGGCCGAGGACGTCAAGGACCCGGGCACCCAGGAAGTGATCGTTCCGGCCGACACCTATCTCGACGAGAACATGGTCGAGCTGATCGAAGGCGCCGGCGTCCAGTCGGTGAAGATCCGCTCGGTCCTGACGTGCGAGACCAAGGTCGGCGTCTGCGGCGCCTGCTACGGCCGCGACCTGGCGCGCGGCACGCCGGTGAACATCGGTGAAGCCGTGGGCGTCATCGCCGCCCAGTCGATCGGCGAGCCGGGCACCCAGCTGACGATGCGGACCTTCCACATCGGCGGCACTGCCCAGGTGGCCGAACAGTCGTTCTTCGAAAGCGCCAACGAGGGCATCGCCCGGATTTCCGGCGGCAACACCGTGGTCGCGGCCGATGGCGTGCTCATCTCGATGAGCCGCAACCTGGTGCTCACCATCCAGGTCGATGGCAAGGACCGCGAGTCCTACAAGGTGCCGTACGGCGCCCGCTTCCAGATCAAGGACGGCGACAAGGTCAAGCGCGGCCAGCGCCTGGCCACCTGGGACCCCTACACCACGCCGATCATCACGGAAGTGGGCGGCAAGGTGCGGTTCGAGGACCTGGTCGAGAACTTCTCGTTCCGCGAGGAAGCCGACGAGGCCACCGGCATCTCCAACCGTGTGGTCATCGACTGGCGCGCCAGTTCGAAGGGTTCGGACCTGCGTCCGGCCATGGCGGTCCTGGACGAGAACGGCGCCTACAAGCGCCTCTCGAACGGCGGCGAGGCCCGTTACCTGCTCCCCGTGGGCGCCATTCTCTCCATCGGCGACGGTGACGAGGTGAAGCCCGGCGAGATCATGGCGCGTATCCCGACCGAGAGCGCCAAGACCCGCGACATCACCGGCGGTCTGCCGCGGGTGGCCGAGCTCTTCGAAGCCCGCCGTCCGAAGGACTGCGCGGTCATCGCCGAGATGGACGGTCGTGTCGAGTTCGGCCGCGACTACAAGAACAAGCGCCGCATCAAGATCACCCCCGAGGATGGTGGCGAGGCGGTCGAGTTCCTGATCCCGAAGGGCAAGCACATCGCCGTCCACGACGGCGACGTGATCCGGAAGGGCGAGTACATTATCGACGGCAACCCGGATCCGCACGACATCCTGCGCATCCAGGGCATCGAGGCGCTGGCCGACTTCCTGGTGAACGAGATCCAGGAGGTCTACCGACTGCAGGGCGTGCCGATCAACGACAAGCACATCGAGACGATCGTCCGTCAGATGCTGCAGAAGGTGGAGATCCTCGAGCCGGGCGATACCGGCCTGCTCAAGGGCGACCACCTGGACAAGCAGGAAGTGGAAGACGAAAGCGCCAAGGCGGAAGCCCGCGGCGGTCGTCCGGCGATCACCCAGCCTGTCCTGCTCGGCATCACCAAGGCCTCGCTGCAGACCCGCAGCTTCATCTCCGCGGCCTCGTTCCAGGAGACGACCCGGGTGCTCACCGAGGCTTCGGTCCAGGGCAAGAGCGACACCCTGGAAGGCCTCAAGGAGAACGTCATCGTGGGCCGCCTCATCCCGGCGGGCACGGGCTCGTACCTCCGGAACCTGCAGCGCATCGCCGCCAAGCGCGACGAGGCCCTCACGCAGAGCCGCGAGGAGGCCATGGAGCCGCTGCCGGTGGAGATCGCCGACGCGGCCGAGGCCGAGACGGTCGAAGGCTAACCTCTCCAGTACCTGTCACGCGTAGCGGGCGGCCCGGGAGCGATCCCGGGCCGTTTTGCATGTCGGCGTCCCGCTCCCGCGGTTGCGCGAAAGCTTGGCTGCACGCTACCGTCGCGCTCGGGGAAGTGATCGGGGGCGCGATTCAATGCGTAGGGTTGTGATGGCGTCGGCCGCGTTCGTGGCCGTGGCGACAGGGGTGCGCGCCGCCCCGCCTCCGGCTTCTGCGTTCGGGCGGGTGCCGGCGGTCGTGGACGCCGAGATCTCCCCAAACGGGCAGCGCATCGCGATCCTGGGCGGGACATCGGAGCAGCGGATCATCTCGATCGCCACGATCGATCAGCCGGGCCTGCCGATCCTGAAGCTCGGCGACGTGGAGACGACCCGTCTGCGGTGGGCGGGCGACGATCATGTCATCGCCAGCGTCGCCTATTGGCACGATCCCGCCGCCCGCGTGTCCTACCGGATCGAGAGGCATATCGCCGTCACCCCAGAGGCGAAGGCGGTCGCACGCTTCTTCGACAATCTGACGACCACCCAGTATCTCGTCGGTGGCCAGCCCATCGTCGGCGTCACCGGCGCCTCGCCGGCGCGCGTCATCGTCAACGACCTCACCGAGGGCATGGGCGCTGACTCGATGAACACGCGCCTCAAGCGCAAGGGCGTGGAAAACGCGAGCGTGAGGGCGCTCTGGAGCATCGACCCGGCCACCGGCAAGGGCAGGATCGTCGAGCGCGGCGACTACGACACCGTCAGCTGGGACGTCGACCTCGCCGGCGAGGCCCGGGTGCGGGTCGACGTGGACGAACTGACCCACCGGCGGTCGATTTTCGGGCGGGCGAAGGGCAAGTCGCAGTGGGTCCAGCTTTGGACTGAGGGCGGGCAGGGCGATACGGCCCGCTTCCTCGGTTACTCCGAGCCTGAGGACGCCGCCGTGATCGAACGTGACGGCAAGCTCATGCGCCGCGGTCTGGCCGACGGGGTTGGGACAGTGCTGGCGGAATCCTCCGCGGGAATCGGCCTCGTGTGGGACGCGCATCGGAACGCGCTGGTCGGGATTTCCAGCGGGACTGACAAGCCCTCGGTGCAGTGGCTGGACGCCGAGGTCGGCGCGGCGCACGGCGTGCTCAGCCGCGCCCTGAAGGGCCGTGCGGTGAGCCTCGCCGGCTGGTCCAAGGATCGCATGCGCTTCATGGCGCGCGTCGTCGCCGTCCCACCCGGGCGTCTGGTTCCTGTACGACAAGGCCCGCAAGGAGATCTCGCCCCTGGGTGAGGAGTATCCGGAGCTCGGCGGCGCGACGATGGGGACCACGCGCCTGATCACCTACAAGGCAGGTGACGGCCTCGACATTCCCGCATTCGTCACCATGCCGCCCGGTGCACAGGCCGCCGCCAAGCTTCCCCTGATCGTGCTGCCCCACGGCGGACCGGCGGCGAACGACAGCTTCGACTTCGACTACATGGCGCAGTTCCTCGCGACGCGGGGTTATGCGGTGCTGCAACCCCAGTTCCGCGGATCGACCGGTTTCGGCCAGGCTCACCGGGACGCCGGGCGAGGGGAATGGGGCGGCAAGATGCAGACCGACCTCCTGGACGGCGTGGCAACGCTGGCGAAGACGGGCGACATCGATCCCGGGCGCGTATGCATCGTGGGCGCCAGCTTCGGCGGTTACGCTGCGCTGGCCGGCGCGACGCTTCATCCCGAGGCCTATCGCTGCGCGGCCTCGATCGCGGGCATTTCCGACCTCGGGCTCCTGCTCTCGGAGGAAGCGAGGCTCTACGGCCGCGCGACGGCCGGCTTCGAGGAACTGCGGGAGGAGCTGGGGGTCGCTGAGAACGGCAAGATCGAGGCGATGTCGCCGGCGCGGCACGTCCGGGCGATCAAGGCGCCCATCCTCCTGATCCATGGCGACAAGGACACCGTCGTCCTTCCGTCCCAGTCGCGGCTGATGGCCGAGCGGCTCGCCGAGGCGAACCTGCCTCACGAATACATCGTCCTCCCGAACGAGAACCACTACCTCACCAGGACGGCGACCCGTACGCAGACCCTCGAAGCCCTCGAAGCCTTCCTGGCCAAACACCTGCCGGTGCAGTGAGCGCCCCTTGTGGGGCTCGCGGGACCTCCTAGATCAGGTCGAACCTGAAGGAGGTCCCCGTTGCCGCTGCTGCTCTGCCCCAACTGCAACACCTCGATGCAGAACGTGAACCGTTCAGGCGTCGAGATCGACATGTGCCCGAGCTGCCGGGGAGTGTGGCTTGACCGGGGCGAGCTGGAGAAGCTGCTCGAGGGTCAGCGCGAGGAGCGTGCGGGACAACAGCAGGATCGCGAACGCTTCGACCGGGAGGTGCGCGACTTCCATCGCGATCCCGACGACTGGAAGCGCAAGCACCCCTACGACAGCAAGCACGGCCACCACCGCTACGACGACGACTACCACTATCGGAAGAAGAAGAAGGGCTTCGACATCTTCGACATCTTCGACTGAGGGGCGGCCCGCCCCGCGGCGAGAACGTGACGCGGGCGTCATTTTTGTTGATCCAGATCAAAGATGACGATGGCGTCACTTTTAAGGTGTCTCTCAAGCCCGGACTGACCGGGCGTCAGGGAGATCGCCATGCTGCAGGTGCAAGTCGTCGAAGGCCCGCCGACCGAGGTCCAG
>JBKOYY010000021.1:0-40145 GCA_046725615.1 Pseudomonadota bacterium | reverse complement strand
GCTCAGGCGGGGTCGGGCTGCGGTCCTGGTCGCCGCCGTAGTCGTTCGAGACCTCGTGGTCGTCCCAGGTCACCATCCACGGCGCGGCGGCGTGGGCGGCCTGCAGGTCGGCGTCGGCCTTGTACCAGGCATAGCGTTGGCGGTAGCCCGCCAGGTCCAGGCAGTCGGTGGCGGGATGCGGGCGCAGGGCGTCCTTGCTGGCCGCCTTCTCATAGATGTAGTCGCCCAGGAACAGGACGAGGTCCGGGTGCTCGGCCGCCAGCGCCCGATGGGCGGCGTAGTAGCCGGACTCCCACTTCTGGCACGAGCCGTAGGCGATCCGCAGGCGGCTGACCTCGGCGTCGAAGGCGGGCGCGGTGCGCGTGCGGCCCACGGCGCTGGCGTGCCCGCCGGCCGAGAAGCGGTACCAGTAGTCGCGGTCGGGCTTCAGTCCCGACGCCTCGATGTGCACCGCGTGACCGGCCTCGGCCACCGCCAGCGTCTCGCCACGGCCGACGATCCGCTTCAGCCCCTCGTCCTCGGCGATCTCCCATCTCACCGCCACGGGCGCGGGCGACATGCCGGCGTCAAGCGCCTGGGGGTCGGTCACCAGGCGGGTCCACAGCACCACGCCGTCGGGCAGCGGCTCGCCCGAAGCGATCCCCGCCTTGAACGGATATTCGGCGAGCCGCGCCTGGGCGATGGCGGGCGTCCATGCCGCCGGAGCCAGCGCCGCGCCGGCGAGCAGGGCCGCCTGGCCCAGCAGGCGGCGGCGGGAAAGGTTCAGCGGGTCCATGCCCCACCTTGGCTTTCCGTCCGGCCGCGCCGCAAGCGGCAACCTGCCGTCACGGTTCGACCTTCGGCAGGCGCATCGCCACCACCTCGCGGTTCGGCCGGCTGATGCCGAACACCACGCCGGGCCGGCTGCGGTCGAAGGCGATGGCCTGTCCCTCGATCGCCGCCGAGATCGTGGCCACGTGGTCCAGCTTCGAGCCGCCCTTCGGCAGCTCCAGCACATAGAGCTCCGGGTGGTCGTGGCCGGTGACGTAGAGCCGCCCGTCCGGGCCCCAGCCGCCGCCCGACGAGCTCATGGGCTCGAAGCGCGCGGTGACCGAGGCCGGGAACGACCAGCCCTCCAGCCGCCGCCACTGGTCGTCGAACTTCACGAGCTGGGTGTAGCGGTGATCCCGCCCCGGCTCGCCGCCCTTGCCGTCGTAGTTGGCGAAGGCCGCCCACCAGGCGCCGTCCTTGCGGTCGATCCAGGTCAGCGAGCCGATCTGCTGGCCCAGGGCGATCGTCCGCAGGTGGACCATCCGCACCGGATCGAACACCTCCACCGCGCTGGTCATCGGCGTCTCGGGAAAGTTCGAGCTGGCGCACACCAGCGCGCGCCCGAAGATCCCGCACGAGTTGATGTGCGGGAACCGCGCCCGGTCGCCGGACCACTCGGCCAGCTTGCGGCCGGTGGCCTTGTCGTACTTGCCGATCGTCGAGTTCGCCACGGCGTAGAAGTGGCGCGCGTCCACCGCCACGCCCTGGGTCGCCTCAGCCGCCGGCCAGCGGCCGATCACCTCGGCCTGGAGCGTCGGCTGCGCCGCAACCGGCGTCGCCAGCGCGGGCAGGAGAGCGGCCGTCGCGGCGACGGCCCGCAGGCTGGGCCCCACGCGCATCACCACCGCGCCGACAGACCGACGTAATAGGTGCGCTTGTAGCGCTCGTAGTTCGTGAGCCAGTCCCTGTGACCGCCCTGGTACTCGCGGAGCACCTCGTCGGTCAGGTTCTGGAGGTCCACGAACATCTCGATCCGATCCGTCAGGGCGTAGCTCACCTTGGCGTTCAGGCGGCGATAGTCGTCGTCGAAGGTATCGGCGTCCACGTTGCCGCCGATCGACTGCGGGGCCTTGCCGGTGTGGTGGTAGGACAGCGCCGCCTCGATCCGGCCCTTCTGGTAGAAGAGCTGGGCGCCCCAGAGCAGGTCGGACTGACCCAGGAACGGCAGCTTCCCGCGACCGGGAACCGTCAACTCGGACTCGGTCAGCGTGACGTTGCCCGACACCCCGAAGCCGCTCCAGAGGCCCGGCAGGAAGGTGAACTGCTGCTGGTACTGCAGTTCGACGCCGCGGATCTCCCCATCCTCGGCATTGCGGGGTTGGGTGTAGGCGAGCCGCGTGAACGTGCGGCCGTCCAGCACGACGCCGGCCTGGGTTTCGCGGAAGCTGAAAATCGGGTCGTCGATCCGCTTGAGGAAGGCGCCGGCCGAGAGCAGGCCGCCCTGCGCGAAATACCACTCGATCGACAGGTCGAAGTTCTCGGACCGGTAGGGTTTCAGGTCGACGTTGCCTTCGGAGAGATCGCCGTCGACCGTGCCGTCCGGATTGGTGACCACCGTCAGCAGGCCGCCGGGCCGGAGCTGCGGATACTGCGGCCGACCCACGGTGTGGGTGTAGGCGGCGCGAACGATCACGTCCTCCCGCGGCTCCCAGCGCAGGTGCACGTTCGGCAGGAAGTCGGTGTAGTCGCCATCGCGGGTCACGGGGGTCACGACGCCGCCCGTCAGGCGGAAGCCGCGCACGTCGGTCTTCGTCCGCTCCACGCGCCAGCCGGCCAGAAGGCTGAGCTGGCCGAAGTCGATGTTGGCCATGGCGTACCCGGCCAGCACCTGCTCGGTGAGGCTGTAGTCGCTGAGCGTATCGTTCGACAGGCTGGTGGCGTTGTTGCGGACCATCCGCACGCCGCCGAGGTTGTCGGCGGTGAACGCCTTGATGGCGTCCTCGTCGATCACGAGCTGGCTTTTGTAGGTCGCATTGCCGAGGGAGACTCCCTGGTTCGGTCCCTGCAGGCCGAAGTCGGCCAGGGTGAAGCGGTTGGCCGCGGCGCTGGCGCGCTCGAAGACGTCGGTGCGGCCATCGAACTTCTTGTCGGTCTCGCGGATCTTCATCCCGACCTTGAAGAAGCTGTCCTCGCCGATGTCGATGCTGCGGCGCAGGTCGAACTTCGCGGCCTTGTTGGTCTCCTCGCCGCTCTCGTCCTGGCGGGTGTACTGCCGGAAGCCCAGGTCGCGGGCGGTCAGGTTGCGCGGGACGGCGGTGTAGAGCAGCGGCGTCATGTCGAAGTCGACCGTCGCCGCGCCGCCCCGGAAGAGCCAGACCTCGTTCGGTTCGATCAGCTCGTTGAAGCCGAAGGAAACGTCGTACTCGACCTTCCACGGCCCCCGCTCATGCTCGGCGCCGAGCTGGAAGCTGGAGATCGACTTCTCCTTGTATTCCGTCCGCAGATCCTGCCGGGCCTCGACGTTGCGGGCCACGCCGCCCGTGCCGCCGGTGTTCAGCGTGACGTTGGCGAGGTTCGAGGCGAAGTCGAGCCGGAAGCGCTGGCGATACTCGTTCTCGGTGAAGCGCGACCACAGGCCCCGGAAGTAGAACCGGCTGCCCTCCTCCGGCCGGTACTCTACGGCGCCGCTGACGCCGATGCGCTCCCGCTCCAGGGTGTAGTTCGTGTACTTCAGATTGATCGGCAGGCCGCCGCGGGCGACCCCCGGGACGGTGCGCCAGTCATCCGGGAAGAGTCCGTCCGAGCGGTAGTCGCGGTACTGGTAGCTGACGCCCAGCAGGGCGCCCCAGTTCCCGATCACGCCGCCCAGCGTGACGTCGCCCTGCACCGGCGTCTTCTCGTTGAACTCCTGATAGCCGACCTGGCCGGACACCTGCGCGATGCGATCCTTGCCGAAGGCGAAGGGCGACTGGGTGACGAGGTTGACCGTGCCGCCGATCCCCTGGGCGTCGCGGTCCGGGGTCACGGCCTTCAGCACCTCGAGCCGGCCAAGGAGCTGGCCGCTGATCACGTCCAGCGGCAGGGCCCGGCTGTCGCCGTCGGGATTGCCCACCTCGACACCGTTGAGGGTCACGTTGTTCAGCGCGGACGGCGTGCCGCGGACCGAGACATAGCGGCCCTCGCCCTGGTCGTAGGCGACGCCCACGCCGGGCAGGCGCTCCAGGTTCTCGGCCACGTTCTTGTCGGCCAGCCGGCCGATGTCGTCGGCGGAGATCGCGTCGATGACGCCCAGCGCCTCGCGCTTGGTCTCGATCGCCCGCTGCTGGGAGAGGCGCTGGCCGGTGATGACCAGCTCGTCCACGGCCTGAGCCGCCGCCGGCCCCGCCATCATGGCGGACGCGATCACCAGCGCGCTCGCCGAAGCCTTGAATCGCCGCATCGTCCTCACCCCCGCATGACCCGACTGGGGCGGCTTAGGGGCCTCGGGTGTCAGCCGCGTCACGGGCCTGCGACGATCGCGTGACGGTCGGATCGACCGTTTACGCTTGAGCCGGGGCGCGCCGGGGGTTAGGCCGCGCGCCATGACGCAAGGCCCGAACCTCCAAGGACTGTCCCACCAGGCGCGCGAGGCCAAGAGCTGGCCGTTCGAGCAGGCCCGCCTGCTGCTCGACCGCATCACGCGCCTGCGCCTCAACGACGCCGAGCGCGACCTGGCCTCGGCCCTGTTCGCCCAGGGCAAGTTCGCCGAGGCGGTGCAGACCCTGCCGGCGCTGGGCAAGCCGGTCGTCTTCCAGTGCGGCTACGGGGCTTCCGGCCTGCCGCACCTCGGCACCTTCGGCGAGGCCACCCGGCCGACCATCGTGCGCACGGCCTTCCGCGCCCTGACGGAAGACGCGATCCCCACGCAGCTCATCGTCTTCTCCGACGACATGGACGGCCTGCGGAAGATCCCGGACAACGTGCCCAACCGCGAGATGCTGGAGGAGGACCGCGACAAGCCGGTCACGTCGGTCCGCGACCCGTTCGGCGAGCACGAGAGCTTCGGCGCCCACAACAACGCCCGCCTGCGCGCCTTCCTCGACAGCTTCGGCTTCGAATACACCTTCATGAGCTCGACCGAGACCTACAAGTCGGGCCGGTTCGACGAGGTGCTGCTGCGGATCCTGCAGCGGTTCGACGCTGTCCAGGCGATCATGCTGCCCACGCTCGGCGAAGAGCGCCGGGCGACCTATTCGCCGTTCCTGCCGATCAGCCCGAAGAGCGGCAAGGTGCTGCAGGCGCCGACCGTCGAGCGCAACGTCGAGAAGGGCACGATCACCTTCCCCGACGAGGACGGCACGCTGACCGAGGTCCCCGTCACCGGCGGCCACGTGAAGCTGCAGTGGCGCCCCGACTGGGCCGCCCGCTGGACGGCGCTGGAGGTGGACTTCGAGGCCTCGGGCAAGGACCTCGTCGACAGCGTGCGGGTCTCGAACAAGATCGTGAAGGCCCTGGGCGGCGAGCCGCCGGAGGCCTTCCACTTCGAGCTCTTCATGGACGAGAACAACCAGAAGATCTCGAAGTCCAAGGGCAACGGCCTGACCATCGAGGAGTGGCTGCGCTACGGCGCGCCCGAGAGCCTGACCTACTACATGTATCAGTCGCCGAAGTCGGCGAAGCGGCTCTACTTCGACGTGATCCCGAAGGCGACGGACGAGTATCTCCAGCAGCTCGACGCCCTGATCCGCAAGAAGGCCGACGGTGACAACGCCGCCCAGCTCGACAACCCGGCCTGGCACGTCCACCGCGGCGCCCCGCCGGAGAAGGGCTCGCCGGTCAGCTTCTCGCTGTTGCTCAACCTGGTCTCGGCGGCCGACGCCTCGACCAAGGACCTGCTGTGGGCCTTCATCGGCCGCTACATCCCGGGCGCGACGCCGCAGAGCGAGCCGCTGCTCGACAAGCTCGCGGGCTACGCGATCAACTACTACGAGGACTTTGTGAAGCCCTCGAAGACGTTCCGCGCGCCGACCGACCAGGAGCGGGCGGCGATGGAAGCGCTGGTCGGCAAGCTGAAGGCCCTGCCCGCGGGCGCCGACGCCGAAGCGATCCAGAACGAGGTGTTCGAGGTGGGCAAGGCGGCCGGCTTCGAGCCCCTGCGCGCGTGGTTCTCGGCGCTCTACGAAGTGCTGCTGGGCCAGAGCCAGGGTCCGCGCTTCGGCAGCTTCGTGGCCATCTTCGGCGTCGACCGCACGATCGCCCTCATCGAGCAGGCTCTGGCCGGAGAGCTGGTCGGGGCCTGAGCCCCGACCCTTCGCCGGTCAGTCCTCGTCGCTGCCGATCGGCATGCCCGGAGGCGCCTCCGGGCGACGCTTCGGCTGCGCCAGCACCCGGGCGAGTTCCTCCCGGTCGTCCAGCAGGCCGGCCAGCCAGAGACGGTGGGCGCGGTCCGCGCCGGCCCCCGGCTGCGCCTTGAGCCGGGCGGCGAGGTCCGTGAGGCGCATGCCGATCTCGGCCTTGGCCGCGGGCGACACGTCCGGCCGGCGGGTCGCGGCCGCCAATTCCAGCACGGTGCGGGTCTGCACCCGCCGCGCGACGTCGGCCAACCGGCCCGACGCGGGCGCGAACGCCTGAGCCAGCACCCGGTCGGTGACCTCGCCCACGCCCGGCTGGCCGGGATCGCGCCGGTGCTGTTCGACGAGGCGCGCGAGGCGCGGCGGGGCCAGGATCGCGTCCAGAACCAGCCCGGCGCCCACGTCCGCGGCGTTCAGGGCGTCGAACACCGGCCCGCCGGCCCCGTCGAACACCTCGATGTCGTACTGCCGGTCGTTGTCGCCCGACTGTCCCGAGGACAGGTAGGGGATCAGCGCCTCGGGGGTGTCGAGTTCGGCCGGCGACATGGCCGCCAGCAGGCCTGCCAGCGCGGCGCGCTGCCGGTCGGCCGGCGCGGGCGCGGCCTTGATGTTGGCGTCGCCGCGCACCGCGTAGCTGAAGTCCACGCCGCCCAGCACCTTCGACGCCGCCTCGAGCTGGTAGCGGTGCAGCAGGTAGATCGGCACGTACTTGCGCTTCAGCGCCTGGGCCGCCTCGCCGGGGCGCAGCGCCTGCGGGCCGAAGCGGTCCACGGCCGCCCGGCGCACGGCCATCACCCGCGCAAGTTCGGACACCGGGTCGGCGCCGTCGTCCCAGATCGCCGCGTTCGGATGGCCGGCGCCGATGGGGCGGGCGTCCTGGTCGGCGACGTAGCGCTGGGTTTGCAGGGCCGTCTTCGCCTTGGCCGCCGGGTCGCCATCGCCGTAGAGCCAGTCCACCGTGAACCGGTCCCAGGGACCGATCCCGACCCCGTAGGCGTCGGAGAGGTCGATCCGGCCGTCCGTCAGCCTCACGCGCGGCGCCGGGTAGTCCATCACCGAGGCGCGGTCCTGCGACGAGGCGGCGAAGTTGTGGGCGAAGCCCAGCGAGTGGCCCACCTCGTGCGCCGACAGCTGCCGAAGCCGCGCCAGCGCCACCTGCACCGGATCGTTCGGGCCGCCCTTGCCGCTGGCGTCGGCGCCGACCAGGCCCTCGAAGATCAGCATGTCCTGGCGCACGCGCAGCGAGCCCAGCAGCACCGAGCCCTTGACGATCTCGCCCGTGCGCGGGTCGGTGACCGCCTGGCCGTAGGACCAACCCCGCGTGGCGCGGTTCACCCAGTTGATGACGTTGTAGCGGACGTCGAGCGGGTCGGCGCCCTCGGGCAGCACCTCGACGCGGTAGGCGTCCTTGAAGCCGGCGGCCTCGAACGCCTGGGCCCACCAGCGGGCGCCCTCCACCAGGGCCGAACGGACGGGTTCGGGCGCGGCGCGGTCGACATAGAAGACGATCGGCTTCTTCACCGGCGAGACGGCCGCCGACGGGTCGGTCTTCTCCAGGCGGAAGCGGCGCGCGTAACGCTGGACGATGTCCTGGTCGAGCGGCGCAGCGTAGTCGAGCACGACTCCGTCGAAGGCGCCGGAGCGGGGATCGAACGGGCGCGGCCGGAAGCCCGGCTCGGGCAGCTTCACGAGGCTGTGGCGGACGGTGAGCGTGATCAGCCGGGGGTCGGGCGCGATGTTGCGCACCTCGGGCCCGGGCGTGTCCGAGACGAACGTCTGCAGGGCCTCGAACTCGACGTTCTCGGGAAACACCTTCACCGCCGCCGGGTCCACCATCGACAGGTCGGACGACGGCTTGAAGCCCGCCTCGCCGGCCTGCTTCAGCGCATCGGCGATCCCGATGACGTCGCGGGTGAGGAAGCCGGTCAGGTCGACCAGCAGCCGGCCGTCGGCGGTGGTCCCCTCGACCTTCCCGCTCCAGACCACCGAGGTCGCGAAGGCGTCGCGGGCGGCCGCCTGCTCGTCGGCCGGCGCGCCGCTGGCGCGGAACTTCGGGTTCTCGAACTCGGCGACGACCCGCCCGCCGATGCGGCGGAAGGCCAGCACCTGGGTGTCGCCCAGCCGCGCCCGGTCCAGACCCACCGGGGCCGATCCGAGGCCGGTCTTCAGCGCCGAGACGTAGAGGTAGCGGCCCGCCACGCCCCGGGCGTCCGGGGACGGGAGCGCGACCAGGACCCGGCCCTTGGCGGCGTCCAGATAGACCGGAACCAGGCCGTCCTGCCGCGTCAGCCCCGCGGTCGCCTCAGGCGCCGCCGCCGGCTTGGCGGCCATCGCCGGAGCCGCACCCGCAATCATCAGCGCCGCCGCGCCCGCCAGCCAAACTCGCTTCACGATCATCCCCCGAATGGTTCGCGGCCGAGCCTAGCGATGCGGCAGGGCCGTCGCCAGCGACGTCGACCGCCGGTGGCCCAGGTTGTGACGACTGCGGAAAAGACGGTCACGCTACGTCACGCAGCGACGCAGGGGAACGCTGCCGTCCCTTGACGTAAACGGAAACCCGCCCCTAGTGTGTTATCAACGATAACCCAGGGAGGACGTCACCATGGCCAGTGACCTGCGCCGGCCGGCCCGGACCTATACGATCCGGCAGCTGTGCCTCGAGTTCAAGTGCACCCCTCGCGCCCTGCGCTTCTATGAGGACAAGGGCCTTCTGACCCCCGCACGCGACGGGATGAACCGCGTCTATTCCTACCGCGACCGCGCCCGTCTCCAGCTCATCCTGCGCGGCAAGCGCGTCGGCCTGTCCCTGTGCGAGATCGGTGAGATCCTCGACCTGTACGAGGCCGACGAGAGCGGCGCCCAGCAGGCCGCCAAGAGCCTTCGCAAGTTCCGCGAGCGCATCGTGGCCCTGGAACAGCAGAAGCAGGACATCGACGACGCCATCGCCCAGCTCCAGACCGGCATCACGGTGATGGAACAGCGCCTGGCCGAGACGCGCCCCGACCTGCTGCCGCGCGCCGCCGACTACGACCAGACGATGCGGCGCCAGCTCGACGGCGTCGCCTGACTCCTGCGTCATGGCCGGGACAAGCCCGGCCATGACGGTTTATTGGGTGTCCGACCTCATCCGAGTTCGGAGCACCCATGAGCTACCAGGCCCCCGTTCGGGACTACCTCTTCCTGCTGCGCGACGTGCTGCAGCTCGACCGGTACGCCAACCTTCCCGCCTTCGCCGACGCCTCGATGGACACGGTCGAGGCGATCCTGGAGGAGGCCGGCAAATTCACCTCCGAGGTGCTGGCCCCGCTGAACGCCGTCGGCGACAAGCAGGGCTGCGTCTGGAGCCCGGACTTCAGCGTCAAGACGCCCGACGGCTTCAAGGACGCCTACGCCAAGCTGGTCGAGGGAGGCTGGCCCGCGCTCGGGTCCGACCCCGCCTATGGCGGCCAGGGCCTGCCGCACGTGGTCAACGTGGCCTTCTCCGAGATGAGCTCGGCGGCCAACATGGCCTTCTCCATGTACCCGGGCCTGACCCACGGGGCCTATTCGGCGATCCACGTCGGCGGGACCCAGGAACAGAAGGACCTCTACCTGCCCAAGCTGGCCTCGTTCCAGTGGGCCGGCACCATGAACCTGACCGAGCCGCACTGCGGCACCGACCTCGGCCTCCTGCGCACCAAGGCCGTGCCGCAGGCGGACGGGACCTATCGGATCTCGGGCCAGAAGATCTGGATCTCGGGCGGCGAGCAGGACCTGACCGAGAACATCGTCCACCTCGTCCTGGCGCGCATCGAGGGCGCGCCGGCCGGCGTGCGGGGCATCAGCCTCTTCATCGTGCCGAAGTTCCTGCCGGACGCGAACGGCAATCCCGGCCAGCGCAACTCGGTGAAGTGCCTGGGCCTGGAAGAGAAGATGGGCATCCACGGCAACGCCACCTGCGTCATCAGCCACGAGGAGTCGGTCGGCTGGCTGATCGGCGAGGAGAACCAGGGCCTGCGCCTGATGTTCGTGATGATGAACGAGGCGCGCCTGGGCGTGGGCCTGCAGGGCGTCGCCCAGGCCGAGGCCGCCTACCAGGCGGCGGCGGCCTTCGCGAAGGACCGGCTGCAGGGCCGCTCGCTCACCGGCCCGAAGAACGCCGATGGTCCGGCCGACCCGATCATCGTCCACCCCGACGTGCGGCGGATGCTGATGGACGCCCGCGCCATCGTCGAGGGCGGCCGCGCCTTCATGGCCTGGACCGCCCTGCACGGCGACCTGTCCCACGCCAGCCCCGACGAGGCCGTGCGGCAGAAGGGGCGCGACTACATGGCCCTGATGACCCCGGTGGTGAAGGCGTTCCTCACCGACCGCGGCTTCCAGGTCTGCTCCGACGCCATGCAGGTGCACGGCGGCTCGGGCTTCACCGAGCACTTCCCCGCCAGCCAGTACCTGCGCGACGTCCGCATCGCCCTGATCTACGAGGGCACCAACGGCGTCCAGGCGCTGGACCTCGTGGGCCGCAAGCTGGCGGCCGACGGTGGCCGCGGCGTGATGAGCTTCTTCGCCGAGCTGGACGCCTTCATCGGCGCCGAGCACGACCCGGCGCTGAAGCCCTTCACCGACGGCCTCGCCAAGGCCAAGGCCGAGCTGCAGGAGGCCACCATGTGGCTGATGCAGAACGGCCTCGCCAACCCCGACAACGCCGGCGCGGCCTCGACCGACTACCTGCAGCTCTTTGGCCTCACGGCGCTCGCCTACATGTGGGCGCTGCAGGCCGAGGCGGCGCTGAAGCACATCGCGGCGGGCGACGCCGACCCGTTCTATGCGACCAAGGTCACGATTGGTCGCTATTACGTTGAACGGATCCTGCCCGAGAGCTCCAGTCGCCTCGCGAAACTGAAGACGGGGTCCGAGCTCCTCATGCAGCTCCCCGCCGAAGCCTTCTGAGGGAGACCGCCTTGGCCAGCTACCGCGCGACGATCGAATGGGCGCTGGCCGAGGCGCCCGAGGACTTCCTCAAGGGCCGCTACATGCGCGGCCACACGGTGACCTTCGCCGAGCACGTGGTGCCGGCGACCGCCTCGGCGCACGTGGTCGGCAACAAGTGGGCGGCGCCGGGCGCGGTGGACCCGGAGGAGATGTTCGTGGCCGCCCTCTCCAACTGCCACATGCTGACCTTCCTGCATAAGGCGCGGCTGGCGGGCTTCGTCGTCACTCGCTACCGGGACGAGGCGGTGGGCGTGATGGAGAAGACGCCCGAGGGCCGCATGGCCGTGACCCGCGTCACCCTGCATCCCGAGATCACCTACGACGGCCGCCGCCCGACGCCGGAGGAGGCCGATCACCTGCACCACGAGGCGCACGAGGAGTGCTTCATCGCCAATTCGGTGAAGACCGAGGTGGTGGTGGAGGAACGCGAGCCGGCGATCTGACCGTCCGTGCGCCGGCATTGCGATCGGGCGCGGCAATGGTGATGGTCCACCATGGCCAGAACCACGTTCCGCTTTGCCCCACGCTGGCTGACGGCGGACTCCCGGGCCTGGGCGGGCGCCGGAGTCACCCCACCGCCTTGTAGTAGATGGCCGTGCCCACCAGCCCGCCCTGGGGTTTGTAGGCGTAGCCGGGGATGACGCCGGCGCGGGTCCAGCCGAGGCTTTCGTAGAGTTCCGAGGCACCGCCCTCGGTGGCGGTGTCGAGGTTGAGGAGGGTGCGGCCGTGGACCGTCGCCAGCCGCTCGGCCTCGTGCATGAGCTTGCGGGCGAGGCCCTGGCCGCGAGCGTCCGGGTGGACCATCAGCTTCCAGATCTCGCCCCGGAACGGCTGGTTCGGCGGGGTGTCGAGCCAGAGGGTCACGGTGCCCTGCAGCGTCCCGCCGACGAAAGCGCCCAGGACGATGCGGCCGGGATCGGAGACCGCGCCCGACCAGTAGGCCGCCGCCGCGCCGGGCGGCACGGGGTCCATGAAGTGCACCGAGCCGCCGGCCGTCACGGTGGCTTCCAGGATCTCGGCGAGGCGCGGCACATCGGCTTCGGCGAGCGGACGGATCTGAAGGATCATTGGCGGGCCACCGCGACGAGGTAGACGGCCGGCTCGGCGCCGGGATTGACGAAGGCGGAGTCGGCGGGCGGGCCGAAGGCGTAGGAGTCGCCGGGCGCCAGCGCCGTCGTCCGGCCGCCCTCGACGATCTCCAGCGTCCCGCCGATCAGCCAGACCACCTGGCGGATAAAGGCGTAGGACGAAGCCGGCAGGTCCACCCGCGAGCCGGGCGGCAGTTCCACCTGCACCAGTTCCACCGGATGGTCGCCGCGGGCGAAGACCTGGCGGCGCAGGTAGCCCGTGCCGGGATCGCGCCAGCGCGGCTGGTCGGCAGCCGCCAGCTTCCGACCGCCGCCCGCCTCCGCGCGGGTCAGTAGGGCCGCAAGCGTCAGCTCGAAGGCGCCGGACAGCCTGGCCAGCAGCGCCGCGGTCGGACTCGCCTCGCCGCGCTCGATCTTGCTGATCGCCGCCTTGGAGACTCCCGAGCGCTCGGCCAGTTCGGCCAGGCTCCAGCCGCGCGCCTCCCGCTCCAGCCGGAGGCGCTGGGCGAGGCGCAGGTTCGTATCGTCTTCAATGATGTCCACACGTCTACTATTATGGACGACCATTCACCGGTCAAGCCGGGGCGAGCAGCGCCCGCAGGCGTGCCTCGAGCGCCCCCGCATCCTTCAACTCGCATTCCCAGATCGTCTCGACGCGCCAGCCCAGGGCAGCCAGTTCGGCCTGCGTGCGCGCATCCCGCGCCCGGTTGCGCCCCACCTTGCCCAGCCAGTAGTCGCGGTTGGCCTTGGGCACGCGCGCGCCGCGGGCGCAGTCGTGGCCGTGCCAGAAGCAGCCGTGGACGAACAGCGCCAGCCGCCGGCCCAAGACGATGTCCGGATTGCCGGGCAGGTCCTTCCGGTGAAGCCGATAGCGGGCGCCGAGCCGCGTCAGCGCCCGGCGCACGATGAGCTCGGGCGTGGTGTCTCGTCCCTTCACCCGGCGCATTACCGCCGAGCGCTTCTCCGGCCCGTAGACGTCGGTGGTCTTCGGGCTCTCGGCGCTCACAGCCCGTCGAACAGGGCCGTTGAGATGTAGCGCTCGGCGAAGCTCGGAATGATCGCAACCACCGTCTTGCCCGCCATGTCCGGCCGGCTGGCGAGATCGAACGCCGCCACCAGGGCCGCGCCCGACGAGATGCCGACGGGGATGCCCTCGTCCTTGGCGATCCGCCGCGCCATGGCGAAGGCGTCGTCGGCTGGCACCTGCACCACCTCGTCGATGATGCCGCGGTCGAGGATCGAAGGCACGAAGCCCGCGCCGATGCCCTGGATCGGGTGCGGGCCGGGCTGGCCGCCCGACAGCACCGGCGAGGCCTGGGGCTCGACGGCCACCATCTTCACAGAGGGCTTACGGGCCTTCAGCACCTGGCCGATGCCGGTGATGCTGCCGCCCGTGCCGACGCCGGCCACCACCGCGTCGACTTCGCCGTTGGTGTCGTTCCAGATCTCCTCGGCGGTCGAGACCCGATGGATCAGCGGATTGGCGACATTGTCGAACTGCTGCGGCATCACCGCGCCGGGCGTGGCCTCGACGATCTCTGCGGCGCGGGCGACGGCGCCCGACATGCCCTTCTCGCGCGGGGTCAGCTCCAGCTTGGCGCCCAGGATCGCCAGCATCTTGCGGCGCTCCACCGACATGCTCTCTGGCATGACCAGGATGCACTTGTAGCCCTTGGCCGCCGCCACGAACGCCAGGGCGATGCCGGTGTTGCCCGACGTCGGCTCGACGATCGTGCCACCGGGCTTCAGCAGGCCCTTGGCCTCCAGGTACTCGACCATCGCCACGCCGATGCGGTCCTTCACGGAGGCGAGCGGGTTGAAGAATTCGAGCTTCGCCAGCACCTCGCCCTTGGGCTTCAGCGCGGCGGTCAGGTGCGGCAGGCGGACCAAGGGGGTGTCGCCGATCAGGTCGAGGACGGAGTCATAGACCTTGCCCCGCCCGGTGCGGCGGTAGCGGGCGGCGTCGTAGGCCTTGTCGGGGGTCGCGTCCATGTGCGGGCCTCGTCGTGAGGAGAATTGGCCCGAACCTAGTCCTTCCCCGGCGGATTGGAAGCCGGCTCGGGCTCTCGGCGCTTTTAGATTTACTCGGCGGCCATCATGGCGGGGCGGGCGAGCAGCGGCTCCAGCAGCTGGCCCGCCAGCCAGCGCACCACGGGCACGGCCACGCCGTCGCCGGCCACATGCAGCGCGCCCGTCGCCGTCGCCGGCAGACGGTAGCTGTCGGGCAGCCCCATCAGGCGGGCCGCCTCGCGCGGCGCGAGCAGGCGGCTGCGGACCCGTCCGTCGTCGACCACCACGATCGCCTGGCGGGACGAACCGCCGCGCGGCGTGCGCAGGCAGCCGGCGAGGCCGTCGAAGCGCACCTCCGCCCGCTGGCGCCGCTGGCCGTCCTCGATGCGCGTGCGCCGGAAGACGGACCCCACGGCCCGGCCGGTCACCGCCTCCAGGCGGGCGCGATGCAGCGGGCCCATCAATGCCAGCAGGCGGGCGGTCTGGGCCGACGTGTGCCACGCCACCGCGTCGTCGGGCTCCAGCAGGGCGGAGAGGTCGGTGTTGCGGGTCGGCGGGGCGGCGAGGCGCCACCAGACCCAGGCAGGCGCGACGTCGGCCGGCAGGGCCGCCTGGGCCGCACGGACCGCGCGCGTGTGGAAGGGACTGTCCCCGGTGAGCGCCGCCGGAGCCTGCCGTGCGGCCACCACGAAGACCCGCGGACGCGACTGCGGCAGGACGCGCGCCGCATCGATCTCCAGCGCGCCGAAGCTGTAGCCGCGGGTCGCCAGCGCCCGGCCGAGGGCCGCGAAGTCGGCGCCGCCGCGCGAAGTGAGCAGGCCCGTGACGTTCTCGATCACGATGACCCGCGGCGCCCGGCCCTGGTCGTCCAGGGCCTCCATCAGGCGCCAGAAGCCGAAGAAGGCCGACGAGCGCCCGCCTCCCAGGCCCGCCCGCGCGCCGGCGAGGCTGAAATCCTGGCAGGGGCTGGAGGCCCAGGCGAGGTCTGCCCGGCCCGGCAGGTCGTCGGGCGTCAGCGCCCAGACGTCCCCTTCGCGGAAGTGAGCGGCGGCGTCGGGAAAGTTGGTCCGGTAGGTGGCGGCCTTCACGGGGTCGAAGTCGTTGGCGAAGGCGCAGGTCCAGCCCTCGCCCAGGCCGAGACGGGCCATGCCGCCGCCGGCGAAGAACTCGTAGAAGGCGCGGGGCGGGCGACTCATGTGGGGGCGAGTCTACCCTGCCCCGCGAAGAGCGGAAGCGCCCGGGAGGCGGGCGCTTCCGCCGGTCGTCACATCAGCCGATGTCGCCGAAGCCGACGCCGTCCAGGGTCTTGCCGACCAGGACGACCGCGGTGTCGGAGCCGGCCACGCCGTCGGTGTCGGCGAAGACGATCACGTCGCCGCCGACCTGCACCGCCACGAAGTCGACCGTGCCGTCGGCCATGGCCGTGTTCGCCGCGTCGAGCGCCGCGGTGTAGTCGGTCGCCGTGGCGGTGGCGAAGTTCGCCTCCGAGCCGGTGAGGCTGTCGCCGAAGTGCAGCGCGTCCTCGCCGGTGGTGAAGTCGAGGATGTGGTCCAGGCTCGCCGCGCCGTCGGCGGTCGAAGTGTCGCCGCCCGCACCGTCGTCGTCCTTGTCGTCGGCGTCGTCATCGTCGTCATCGTCGTGGCCGCGACCATGACCATGGTCATCGTCGTCGTCATCGTCGTCGTCGTCGTGATCGTCGTCGTGATCGTCAGCGTCGTCGCCGCCGGCCGCCGCGCCCGCGCCGCCTCCGACCACGAAGGTGTCCGCGCCCGCGCCGCCGGTCATCTGGTCGGCGCCGTCGCCGCCCGTCAGCGTGTCGTCGCCGGCGCCGCCGTCGAGGCTGTCGGCTCCGGCCCCGCCGGACAGGGTCTCGCCCGCGTCCGTCCCCGTGAGGGTCTGGCCCGCCACGGCGCCGTCGTCATCGTCGTCATGCTTCTTGTCGAGGCCGGGCGGGGTTTCCGGACGACGGCTGTGCTCGTTGTCCTCCTGGCCCGGGGGGTCGACCCGGCGACCGCCGGTCTGCGTCTGCCCGGCCAGGGGCGTGTGTTCGCCGCGCGAGGTCTCGTGGGCATCGTCGTCCGCGACGCGGTTGGTCTTCGGCTTGGCCATTGGGGGGTCCTCCTGCTGAGACAGCGGGCCGACCATTGCCGGTGAGCCTTAACTGGTCCGAAACCTGTCAGGTTAATTTGCGGGCCGCCACTTCTGCGCGGACCCTTGCGGACTGCGCGCCGCAGGCCATGCTGGCCGAATGCGCCACGCCCCCATCGCCGCCGTCCTGCTGCTCGCCGCCCCCCTGCTCCTCGCCTGCCAGCCCCAGGCGCCTGACGGCGAACCTGCGCCCCCGCCTGCCGACGCCCCCGGGCCTGCTCCGACGACGCCCGCCTCCAACCCGGCGTCCGCCGGCATGGACATCAGCCAGCCCATCACCGCCCTGGGGACCGAACCCTTCTGGTCGCTGAAGATCGTGGGGACGACGCTGACCCTGACCCGGCCCGACGCGCCGGACAGGGTCTTCAAGGCGCCCGGCGCGGCCCTGCAGCCCGGCCGCGCCACCTGGGTCGCCAAGTCCGACGACGGCGCCCAGCTCACCGTGACGCTGTACGCCAGCGAATGCTCGGACGGCATGAGCGACCGGAAGTATCCGTGGAACGCAGAGGTGGTCCTGTACGACCAGGCCCTGCGCGGGTGTGCGGTGAAGACCGCCGAGACGCCGCGCGGCGGCTAGAGCCCTTCCCGTCCAAACGGTTCGTCCGAACGGGCTGAAAAGGTTCAAAATCAAAGATTTGAGCGCATTCCGATCGCAAGGCCGGGTTCCAGTCTTGCGGAACGCGCACTGACCGGGGCGCGGTCGCCGGCCGGTGGATCGGACGCCGCTACTTTCCCACCTCCAGCGTCGCGATCTGGCCAGGGGCGTTCACGCCCGAGTGTTGCGGTTTCGGCACGGCGACGGCGACGGTGGCGATGACGGCCACGGTGACGGCGAAGATGACGCTCCAGCGCATGATGGTCTTTCCCTCCTTCTGGAGGACTCCGTAGTCCGGGCGGTGACAATCCTTGATCGCCTACAGGGTTCCATTCCGGGGGTTCCGCCGGGGCGCCCTTGACCGGCGCCTGCGACAGGGCGGCAAGATGGCGGCAATCAACAAGAACGAGCGTGTTGGGAGACGCCGATGGAAAAGGCCTTCGACCTGGTGGTGCGTGGCGGCACGGTCGTCGACGGGACGGGCGGCCAGCCCTTCGAGGCGGACGTCGGGGTCAAGGACGGGCGGATCGCCGCCGTGGGCCGGATCCTGGGCGCGGGCGCCGAGGAGATCGACGCGCGCGGCCAGCTCGTCACCCCCGGCTTCGTGGACGTCCACACCCACTACGACGGCCAGGCTACCTGGGACGAGCGGATGCAGCCGTCGTCCTGGCACGGCGTCACGACGGTCGTCATGGGCAACTGCGGCGTCGGCTTCGCGCCGTGCCGGCCCGACGACCACGACCGGCTGATCCGCCTGATGGAAGGCGTCGAGGACATCCCGTTCCCGGTGCTGAGCGAAGGCCTGCCCTGGACCTGGGAAAGCTATCCCGACTACCTCGACGCCCTCGCCAGGCGGCGCTTTGACATCGACGTGGCCAGCCAACTACCGCACGCGGCGCTGCGGGTGTTCGTGATGGGCGAGCGCGGCGCCAACCGCGAGCCCGCCACCGAGGCCGACATCAACGCCATGGCGGCGCTGGCCAAGCGCGCGATGGAGGCCGGCGCGTTCGGTTTCGCCACCTCGCGCACGCTGAACCACCGCACCTCCGACGGCCAGCCGACGCCGACCCTGACAGCGGCCGAGGACGAGCTGATGGGCGTCGCCATGGGCATGGCCGCGGCGGCGGGCGGCGCGGGACGCGGCGTGCTGCAGGTGGTGTCGGATTTCGCCGATCCCGAGGCCGAGTGGGCGATGCTGCGCCGGCTGGTGGAACGGTCGGGCCGGCCGCTGTCGTTCTCGCTGCTGCAGAGCCCGCGCGCGCCGCGCAGCTACCAGCTGCTGCTCGAGCGCCTGCACGAGGCGACGTCGGCGGGCCTGCGGATGCGCGCCCAGGTCGCCAGCCGTCCCGTGGGGGTGCTGTTCGGCTTCGAACTGACCATGAACCCCTTCAGCCAGCACCCGGCCTACCAGGAGATCGCCAGCCGTCCGCTCGCCGAGCGGGTCGCCGCCCTGCGCGATCCGGCCTTCCGGCATCGCCTGCTCAGCGAGGAGTTCGCCGCCGAGCGCGGCTTCGCCGGGACCCAGCCGCGGGCCTGGGGCAACATGTACCTGATGGGCGAGGAGCCCGACTACGAGCCGACGTCGGACCAGACCGTGGAAGCCGTGGCCGAGCGGCGGGGCAAGACGCCGGCCGAGGTCGCGCTGGACCACATGCTGGGGAACGGCGGCCGCGGGATGCTGTACCTGCCGTTCCTGAACTATGCCGACGGCAACCTGGACCCGGCCTACGAGATGCTGACCCACCCGGATTGCGTGCCGGGCCTGTCGGACGGCGGCGCGCATGTCGGGATGATCTGCGACGGCAGCTTCCCGACCACGAACCTCGTCCACTGGACCCGCGACCGCACACGGGGCCCCCGCATTCCGCTGGAACGCATGGTGAAGGCCCAGTGCCGCGACACCGCCGAGACCGTCGGCCTCTACGACCGCGGCCTGCTGCAGCCGGGCTACCGCGCCGACCTCAACGTCATCGACTACGGCCGCCTGAAGCTGAAGGCGCCGCAGGTGGCCTACGACCTGCCGGCCGGCGGGCGGCGGCTGGTCCAGCGGGCGGAAGGCTACACGGCGACGATCGTGGCGGGCGAGGTCACCTATCGCGACGGGACGCCCACCGACGCCCTGCCCGGCCGACTGCTCCGCGGCGCCCAGGCCGCGCCGGCGCGGATGGCGGCGGAATGAGCGCCCTCGTCCTCCGCGCAGACAGGGACGGC
Organism: Pseudomonadota bacterium; assembly: GCA_046725615.1. Taxonomy (GTDB): domain Bacteria; phylum Pseudomonadota; class Alphaproteobacteria; order Caulobacterales; family Caulobacteraceae; genus Phenylobacterium. The sequence continues at coordinate 21,042 of JBKOYY010000021.1, read as the reverse complement.
GCCGCCGTCCTGACCCTGAACCGGCCCGACAAGCTGAACGCGCTCAACGTCGAGCTCTTCCGCGAGCTGGACGCCCACGTTCGCCGGCTGGCCACCGAGACCGAGACCGTCGGGCTAGTCATCCTCCGCGGCGCCGGCCGCTGCTTTTCAGCCGGCCATGACCTCGGCGACATCGCCACCGGCGAGAAGCTCCCCGAGCCATTCTACCAGTCGAAGGTGATCGAGCGGCTGGCCGACCTGCCGCAGCCGGTAATCACCGCCGTCCACGGCCACTGCTACACGGGCGCCCTGGAGCTGGCCCTGGCCGGCGACATCGTGTTCGCCGCCGAGGGCGCGAAGTTCGCCGACACCCACGCCAAGTGGGCGCTCACCCCGGTCTGGGGCATGAGCCAGCGGCTGCCGCGGCGGGTCGGGACCTACAAGGCGCGGGAGATGATGTTCACGGCCCGCACCATCGGCGGCCGCGAGGCCGAGCGCATCGGCCTCGCCAACATCTGCGTGGCCGACGACGCCTTCGACGCCGAGCTGGACCGGCTGGCGGCCGACATCCTGGCCAATTCCTGGTTCAGCCACCGGGCCAACAAGCGGCTGGTGCGCGAGACCGACGGCCTGTCGCTGGAGGCGGGCCTGGCGCACGAGATCTTCCGCGGCGAGGGCCGGGGTCCGGACATGGAGGCGCGGATCGCCGGCTTCCAGAACAAGACGGTGAAGCAGGGCTAGGTCCGGAAGGGGAAAACCCCTTCCGCCGCATGGCGCGCCTCGGCGGCGCGCGGCATAAGGGGCCGATGAGTCCCGCCGACGTGGAAGCCGCCCCCCGCCCGATCGACGCGGCGCGGGAGATCCTGCGACGCACCTTCGGCCACGGCGACTTCCGGGGGCTGCAGGCGCAGGTGATCGGCGAGGTGCTGGCCGGGCGTCACGCCCTGGCCGTGCTGCCCACTGGCGGCGGCAAGAGCCTCTGCTACCAGATCCCGGCCCTGGTGCGCCCGGGCCTCGGCCTGGTGGTCTCCCCGCTGATCGCCCTGATGACCGACCAGGTGGCGGCCCTCACCCAGTCGGGCGTCGCGGCGGCGCGGCTGGATTCCGCCATCGACCCGGCCGAGCGGGCCGACACCTGGCGGCGGATCGAGGCGGGCGAGCTGGAGCTGCTCTACGTCTCCCCCGAGGGGCTCATGCAGCCCTGGATGCTGGACCGTCTGAGCCAGATCCCCCTGTCGCTCATCGCCATCGACGAGGCCCACTGCGTCAGCCAGTGGGGGCACGACTTCCGCCCCGAGTACCGGATGCTGGGCCGGCTCGCCGAGCTGTTCCCGTCCGTCCCGCGTCTGGCCGTCACCGCCACGGCCGACGCCCGCACGCGCGAGGACATCCGCCGCGAGCTGCGCCTGGAGGGCTCGGCCGAGTTCGTGGCCAGTTTCGCCCGCCCCGAGCTGATCCTCTCGGCCGAACGCAAGCGCGGCAATGCGGAGAAGCGGGTGCTGGAGCTGGTCGCCGCGCGGCCCGAGCGGTCGGGCGTGGTCTACGCCGGTTCGCGCGACAAGACCGAGAGCCTGGCCACGGCCCTGCGCCAGGCGGGCGTCCCGGCGCTGGCCTACCACGCCGGCCTCGACAAGCGCGTGCGCGCCGAGCGGCTGGAGGAATTCCTCGAGGCCGACGCCGCCGTGATGGTGGCGACCATCGCGTTCGGCATGGGCGTCGACAAGCCCGACGTCCGCTTCGTGATCCATGCCGACCCGCCGGCTTCCATCGAGGCCTACTGGCAGGAAGTGGGCCGGGCGGGCCGCGACGGCGAGCCGGCCGAGGGGATCACGCTCTACGGCGCCGCCGACATGGCCTGGGCCCTTCGCCGGATCGGCGAGCGCGACGTGGACGAGACGGTCAAGCAGGTGCAGGTCCGCAAGGTCCGGCAGCTCTACGCCATGCTGGACGGCGTGAACTGCCGCGCCGCCGCCGTGCGCCGCTACTTCGGCGAGGAGGGCGTCGAGGCCTGCGGCCAGTGCGACATCTGCACGGGCGAGGTGGAGACCGTCGACATGACCGTGGCGGCCCAGAAGGCCCTGTCCGCCGCGCACCGGCTGGGCGGCCGGTTCGGGCGCGGCCGCCTCGTCGACCACCTGCTGGGCAAGACCAAGGACGTCAGCGACTGGGAGGCCAGCCTGTCGACCTGGGGCGTGGGCCAGGAGCTCTCGGCCGTCCAGTGGCGCGACCTGGCCGAGCAGCTGCTGTTCGAGGGGCTGCTGAAGGAAGACCCCAACGACGGCCGGCCGCTCGTCGGCCTGGGCGACGCCGAGGCGGTGCGCGCCGTGTTCCGGGGCGAGCGGGTCGTGGTCATGCGTAAGCCGGCCGAGGACGCCGGCGGCGGACGCGGCTCACGCGGCCGCAAGCCCCGCCGCGAGGCCAGCGCCGTCGGCGAGGCCGACCGTCCGCTGTTCGAGGCGCTACGGGCCTGGCGGGCGCGGGAGGCCAAGGCCCAGCACGTGCCGCCCTACGTCATCTTCCACGACCGCACCCTGGCCGAGATCGCGGCGGTTCGGCCGGGATCGCGCGCCGCGCTGGCGGCGCTGAACGGCGTCGGCGAAGCCAAGCTCGCCCACTATGGCGCGGGCGTGCTGGAGGTGGTGCGCGGTTTCGTCGACTGACCGCCAGTGACTGACCGCCGGGCGCGCGCCGCCTCCGTCCGGAAGCGGCGGCGCGGTCGGCCGATGATCAGGCGGCGACGGTCTGGCGCGAGCGGCGGAGCACGGCGCCGGCGGCCCCGAAGCCCAGGATCATCAGCGCCCACGTCCCCGGCTCGGGCACCGCGACGCTCGACGACGTGAAGTTCGGGCCGAAGAAGCCCTCGGTTCCACCCGGATAGGCCTGGTCGGGACGCGCCAGGGCGCTGCCGAACGCGTAGGTCGCCCCGCCGTAGGTGATCTCGGCGATCGTCGAGAAGGCGTTGCCGAAGCCGGGGAACTGGACGTTGTCGGCCCCCGAGCCGTAGACGGCGCCGATGTAGTAGGTCGCGCCGGCCGAGAGCAGCACGTCGGTCACGTCCACATAGCGGAAGTAGTCGATCAGCGTGCCGCTGGTCCCGGCGCCGACGATGCCCGACGTCAGCAGCGTGCCGGAGCTGTCCCACAGGCCCAGTTCATGGCGCTCGGCCAGGCCGTCCTGGGAGTCGTCGAAGAAGCCCAGCTCCTCCACCAGAAGGCCGTCGTTGGCGACGAACGACCAGCCCAGGGTGAACGGCGGGTTGCCGAGTTGAACGCCGGTCGGGTTGACGACCGTCACGGCCGGAGAGCCGGCGAGCGCCTGGCCGGCGACCGCCGAGAGCAGCGCCGCAGTCGCGGCGGCAAGAAGCGTTTTCATGAAGGACCCCACGTTGCCTTCATGCATCATTAACTAATGTTCAGCTTCCGCATCATGACTCCCCTCAGAGGGGAGTGACGGCGGGGGCGCCCGGCGGCTGCGCGGTGGTGAACCGCACCCCCGCCGGGGTCCCGATCCTCAGAAGTTCGCCTTCAGCTCCACGCCGATCGTGCGCGGATCGTTCACGAAGCCGGTCAGGTTGTTGAAGTCGATGCCGCCTTCGAGGCTGCGGTCGTTGGTGATGTTCCGGCCGAAGGCGGCCACTTCCCACTTGCCGCCCGCCGCGCGGTAGCCGAGGCGCAGGCCGCCTTCCAGCAGCTTGTCGTCGGTGAATTCCACCGAGCGGTAGAGGAAGAAGTTGATCTTCGAGCGGTAGGCCCAGTCGGTGAAGACGAACACCTCGCCCTCGCCCACAGGCCAGGAGTAGCCCGCCGTCACGTTGGCGATCCACTTCGGCGCATTCGGCAGGCTGTTGCCGTCGATACGCACCGTGCCGGCGATCGGCCCGGCCGCGTCCAGCACGGTGCAGGGCGCGCCGCAGGGCTGGGTGAACAGGGCCGAGTCCTTGATCTCGGTGTTGTTGTACGAGAAGCCCGCCGTCAGCATCAGGCGGTCGACCGGCTCAGCCTCGGCGTTGAACTCGAAGCCGTAACCCACCGCCTTGTCGGCGTTGAGCAGGCGGTTGAAGTTCGCCCCGCCGCCGACCGCGGTGATCTGCAGGTCGTTGGCGTTGTAATAGAAGACCGCCGCGTCGAAGCGGGCGCGCGCCTCGGGCAGCACGCCCTTGATGCCCGCCTCGTACGACATCACCGTTTCCTTGCCGGCGATCGACAGGGTGTCGCCGAACACCAGGCGGCCCTGGATGGACGGGGCGCGATAGCCGCGCGCCACGCGGGCGTAGAGGTTCAGGTCGTCGTTCACCGCATAGGTGGCGTTGAGGTTGAAGCTGACCTCGCTGGAGTCCGGGTTGGCCCGCAGGATGGCGGTGTTCGGCGCGCCGAACGGCGAGCGGGTGCGCTGGGCCAGGAACTTCTTCTGGTCGTCGGAATAGCGGATGCCGCCGCCGACGTTCAGCTGCTCGGTCACGTCATAGTCGAGATTGGCGAACAGCGCCCAGCTCTCGGTCTTCTGGTTCTGGTAGGCGAAGCCGTCCTGCGCGCCGCCGGCCAGGGTGTTGTAGCTGTAGCTGTCGATCTTGATCGACTCGCGGAAGTAGAACGCGCCGACCGTGTAGCCCAGCGCGCCGGTGTCGCCGGCCAGGCGGACTTCCTGGCTGAACTGGCCGTGGAACGGCACGGCGTCGGCGCTCTCCGACGGGAACGGGATCAGGCCCGGACCCGACGGCGGGGCGAACACCGCGCCGAAGCCGCCGTCGATGTCGGCGCGCGAGAAGGTGTCGACCCGCTCATAGGCGGTGATGGAGGTCAGCTCGGGCAGGCCCTCGCCGAAATCGTAGGTCAGCTTCAGGTTGGCGCCCGAGGACTCCACCTTCTGGGTGGCGCGGGGCTCGGCGTCCTGGGCGATCTTGTCCCGCTCGAAGCCGGCGACGAAGTTGTTCGTCCCCTTCTGGATGATGTTGGCGCGGAACACCCGCGGGGTGCCGTCCAGGTGCTGGTAGTGGGCGTTCAGGAGGGCCGAGAACTGCTCGGTCGGCGTCCACAGAAGCTGGCCGCGCAGGGCGAACTGGTCGTAGCCCTCCAGCACGTTCTTCTTGCCGGTGAAGGTATTGTCGACCCAGTTGTCGCGGTGCTGGTAGAGGCCCGACAGGCGAGCGGCGAGCACGCCCGGGACGATGGCGCCGGAGACCGCGCCCTCGGCGTTGATGGTCGAGAAGGTGGCGTACGAGGCGCTGGCGTAGCCTTCGAAGTCCTGGGTCGGCTTGGCGCTGTCGAACTTCAGCACGCCGGCCGGGGTGTTGCGGCCGAACAGGGTGCCCTGCGGGCCCTTCAGCACTTCCACCTGGTCGATGTCGAACAGCGGGAAGCCCTTCAGGATCGGGGTCTCGAGAACCACTTCGTCATAGACGAAGCTGACCGGCTGGCTGGCGTTGAGGTCGAAGTCCGTATTGCCCAGCCCGCGGATGTAGGGGCGCGGGAAGGTCCGGCCGAAGCTGGACTCCAGGGTCAGGCTGGGGACGCGGGCCGAGAAGACGCGGATGTCGCCGCCCGACGAGCGGATGGCGTCCAGCTTCTGGCCGCTGACCGCCGTCACCGACAGCGGAACGTCGTTGATGTTTTCCGACCGTTTCTGGGCGGTGACCATCACCTCGCTGACCTCGGTGTCCTGCGCGGCGGCGGCCTGCGGCAGGGCGAGGGCGGCGGCGAAGGCCGAAACGGAGGCCGCGGCGACCAGACGGGCGCGCAGGCTGGCAGGCGTCTTCATGGGAGGACCTCTGGAATGCTGTCGGCGAACGCTGACTCGCCGAATTGAGGCCCTAGCTACACCACCGGCGTGGCGGGGGCTGCGCCCGGAGCGCCATTGTCACGCGATCGACGCGGTTGCGTGATCGCAGTGCAACACTGTCTCTCCGGCCGAGGCCCCCACGCGCCTCAGCCGTCGATGTCGAGGCCCAGGGCCATGCGGCCGGCGTAGCGAAGCTGCGGCTTCTCCTGCAGCGGATGGAAGCGGGCGCCCTGCACGTCGCGGAAAGCCCGCTCCAGCCCGAACCCGCGATGGAACGCGGCCCCGCCCACCGCCTCCATGGCGCGCTCGACGGTGCGGATCGCCGCCTGGCCCGCCAGGGTGCGCCCGATCATCGCCCGGTTGGTGGCCTCGGGCCCCGGTCGCGCGGTCTCGGCGTTGGCGATCATGTCGCCCACCGCCATCGCGGCCGTGGCGAAGGCGTTCTCCATCTCGCCGGTCGCGAGCATGAGCGCCTCGTCCGGAGCCTTGCGCCGCAGGGCCTCCAGGGCCCGCGCCCGCGCGCCTTCGGCGACGCCAAGGTAGGCCGAGTAGATGATCGGGAAGGCGAGCAGGCTGATCGCGTGGAACAGCGGATGCCACTTGCCCTGGGGCCGACGCCCCGAGATCGCCGCGTCGGCCAGGAAGACGTCCCGGATCTCCACGTCGCCGGACCCCGTCCCGCGCATGCCCATGGCCCGCCAGGTGTCGTGCCGCACGACCCCGTCAGCCCGCAGCGGCACGGCGAAGTGCAGCACCGTCGGTCCGGCCTCGGGATCGTCGTAGACGGCGCTCGTCATCAGGAGGTCGCCGGCAGGCGATCCGCTCGAGAACCCCTTCCGGGCCGTGATCCGGAAGCCGCCGTCGGCCTTCACCGCCACCCCGGCGCTCTGCAGCCAGTCCGAGCCGCCGCTGGAGACCAGGATCAGGTCCTCGGCCGCCACCCGGCGCAGCAGGCCTTCGGTGGGCGCGCCCTCGTTCCGCCAGCGCCACACCGCGACGGCCACCAGATGGCAGTGCATGGAGAACGCGAGGCCTGTCGAGCCGCACGCGGCGGCGAGGATCCGCACCATCCGGCAGAGGTCGCCGTACGAGACGCCGCCGCCGCCCAGCTCCACCGGCACGTGCGCCTTGAAGAAACCCTCGCGCTTCAGGCGCTCGTATCCGCCCGCCACGAAGCTGTCGTCCGCGTCGTGTTCGGCCGCGTCGAGGGCCAGCTCGGCCGCCACCCGCTCGGCGCGCGCGATCCAGTCGGTGGCGGCCTCGGTCTCGTGGCGCGTCATCGTTGCGATACCGTCCTTCATCGTCGTCTCCGTCGTCCTGCGGCCCCGCCGCCTTGCCGGAGACATTCCAGAGACCCGCGTTCTCCTCCAGTTCAGGAACTGAACCGCGCCGGTACAGGAACTGAACTGGCGGTCGCATCGCCCGGAGCCTAGGATACCGCCGATATCGGAGAACCCCATGCCCCAGGCCGGCTACAGTCAGTTCTGCCCCGTGGCGATGGCTGCGGAGATCATCTGCACGCGGTGGACGCTGCTGGTCCTGCGCGAGCTCGGCGCCGGCACGACCCGCTTCAACGACCTGCGCCGCGGCGTCCCCCGCATGTCGCCCGCGCTGCTGTCACAGCGGCTGAAGGAGCTGGAAGCTTCGGGCGTGGTCCGGCGCAGCGTCCAGGTGGGCGGGCCGGGCGAGTACCACCTCACCGAGGCGGGCCGCGAGCTGATCCCCATCGTCGAGGCCGTGGGCGCGTGGGGCCAGCGCTGGGTCGACCCCGAGGTGTCCCTCACGAAGCTCGACGCCCAACTGCTCATGTGGGACATGCGCCGCAGCCTCGACCCCGAGCCGATGCCGGCCCGGCGCTGCGTGATCCAGTTCCAGTATCCCGAGCAGCCGGCGGGCCTGCGCGCCTGGTGGCTGGTGGTCTGCCCGCGCGACGGAGTCGACCTCTGTTCGACCGACCCGGGGCACGACGTCGACCTCTACGTCACCGTCGACCTGCGGACCATGACCGCCATCTGGATGGGCGCCGACACCATCCGGCGGGCCTCCGACGCCGGTCGCCTGCGCCTCGTCGGGGATCCGCGGCTGATCGAGCACATGCAGGCGTGGCTTGGCCTCAGCCCGTTCGCCCGTCCGCAGAAGATGGCGAGCTAGAACACGTCCACCTCGCGTCGTGTGGCCCTCGCGCCGGGCCCCGCTTGAGCTAGAACCACACGCCTGACGCGTGGGAGACCGCCTTGACCTACACCCTCTATTTCTCGCCCGGCGCGGCCAGCTTCGCGGTCCACTGGATGCTGCTCGAGCTGGGCGTCTCCTTCGAGGCCGTGTGTCTCGACCTCGAGGCGGGGGACCAGCGCGCCATGGACTACCGCCGCCTCAACCCCCTGGGTCGCGTGCCGACGCTGATCGTCGACGGCCGGGCGGTCACCGAGTCCGCGGCGCTGCTGATGCTGCTCGCCGAGCGCCATCCCGAGGCCGCCCTCGCGCCTGCGCCCGGCTCGCCCGATCGCGCTGCCTGGCTGGAGACCATGGTCTATCTGGCCAATGCGCTCCTGCCGCCGATGCGCGACTGGTTCTACGCCGAAAAGGACGGCGACCCCGCCCATGCCGACGGCGTGCGCGACCTGGCGCGCCGTCGCATCGAGACCGTCTGGGAGGCCCTCGACGCCCGCCTCGCCGACGGCCGGCCGCACCTCCTGGGCCAGGATCTGTCCGCCGCCGACTTCCTCGCGGTCATGGGGATGCGCTGGTCCCGCAACATGCCCCTGCCGGCGACCGACTGGCCGCACCTCGCCGCCTACGTCACGCGCCACCGCGCCCGCCCGGCCTTCGCCGAGCTCTATCGGCGCGAGGGCCTCGGCGAGTGGTCGAACCCGGCCTGAGCGGGCAGGCCTGAGCCGGAATCGAAAACGCCGCCCGCCAGGGGCGGACGGCGCTTCGCACCCGGTCTGTGACGCGATCAGGCCAGGACGGCCTTGCGGCGGCGGACCATGGCGCCGGCGAGGCCGAAGCCGCTGATCATCAGCGCCCAGGTCGTCGGCTCCGGCACCGCGCCGGCGCCCACGTTCACCGCGCCGGTGGCCGCGAACTGCAGCTCGTTGACGCGCAGCTGGAAGGGATCGCCGCCCGGATTGTTGGCGCCGGCCCAGTGGAAGTTCGTGGTGGTCTGGCCGCCCACGAACAGGCCCTCGGTGACCGCGCCGAAGACGCAGCCGGACTCGCCCGTCACGTAGCAGACGTCCACGCCCCGCACTTCGTCGTGCGAGAACGAGCTGCCGTTGAACTCCGTGCCGGCGCCGTTCGCCGCGAGGCCGGCGGCGATGCCGTCCGCAGTCACCGTCGCCGTGCCCGAGTAGCGCGCGCCGACCAGGCTCGTGCCGAAGCCCGTGAAGATCTCGGAATAGTCGTCGTTGCGGGCGGCGTTCACGAGAACGCGGCCGCCGCTCGACACGAAGGTCTCCAGGCCGCTCAGGTTCGATCCGAGGAAGCTGGCCAGTTCCGTGCCGGCGTCGTCGCCGCCGTCGAAGAACAGGAACGAATAGCCGCTCGTGAACACGTTCGCGTTGAACGAGCCGAAACGGTCCCAGCCACCGACGCCGAAGGCGGCGTCCATCGCCGCTTCATTCGTCGTCTCGCCCCACGGGGCGTTCGGTCCCGTCAGATAGGCATAGTCCACGGCGCCGGCCGATCCGGCGCTGGCAAGAAGAAGCGCGGCCCCCGCCGCGGCGAAACCAAGACGCATACGAAACACCCCAGAAAACGGCGCGCACCCGAAGCGCGCCCAAGCTGGGGTTAAGCGGAGGTTAAGTCCTCCGCCACCGGTTTCCCTCACCGCGAGAAAATTAACACTTTCCGCAACTTGGTCCGAAGGCGACCGGAAGGTCGCCTAGACGTCCACCTCGGCGTCCAGGGCGTTCTCCTGGATGAACTCGCGGCGCGGCTCGACCACGTCGCCCATCAGGCGGGCGAACAGGTCGTCGGCGTCCTCGGAGTGGTTGATCTTCACCTGCAGCAGGGTCCGGGCCTCGACGTCCAGCGTTGTCTCCCAGAGCTGCTCGGCGTTCATCTCGCCGAGACCCTTGTAGCGCTGGATGGAGAGGCCCCGACGGCCGTTGTCCATCACCGCGTTCAGCAGGTCGAGCGGGCCGCGCACCTTGGCGGTTCGGTCGCGGCGGGTGAAGGTCGCCACGCCCGAGAACGTCGCCGCCAGCTCCTTCGAGCGTTCGGCCAGGCGCCGGGCGTCGGCCGCGTGCAGCAGCAGGTCGTCCAGCACCACCCGTTCAGAAACGCCGCGCTTCACGCGGCTGAAGGTGAAGCCGCCGCCGGCCGCCGCCTCGCCGCTCCAGGGACCGTCGCCTTCCTCGGCGTAGAGGTCCAGGCGCTTCGCCGCCGCCGCCATGTCGCCGCCCTCGGCCAGCAGGCCGGCCAGGGCCGCCTGCTCGATGGCGAAGGCGGGCGCGCGGGCGGCAAGCCGCTCGATGTTGGCCTTGGCGCCCCGCGCCGTCTGCACCAGCGCCAGCAGGTCGGCGCCCGCAAGCCGTTCGCCCGAGGCGAGGTCCAGGGTCGCCCCGTCGGTCCCCTCGTCGATGAGGTAGACCTCCAGCTCGGCGTCGTCCTTGAGATAGCGGACCGACTTGCCCTTGGCCGCCTTATAGAGCGGCGGCTGGGCGATATAGAGGTAGCCGCGCTCGATCACCTCCGGCATCTGCCGGTAGAAGAAGGTGAGCAGCAGGGTCCGGATGTGCGCGCCGTCCACGTCGGCGTCCGTCATGATGACGATCTTGTGGTAGCGCAGCTTCTCGATGTTGAAGTCGTCGCGGCCGATGCCGGCGCCCAGCGCCGTGATCAGGGTGCCGACCTGCTCGGACGACAGCATCTTGTCGAAGCGGGCCCGCTCGACGTTCAGGATCTTGCCGCGCAGGGGCAGGATCGCCTGGTTCTCGCGGTTGCGCGCCTGCTTGGCAGAGCCGCCGGCCGAGTCGCCCTCCACCAGGAAGATCTCGGACTTGGCCGGGTCCTTCTCGGAGCAGTCGGCGAGCTTGCCGGGCAGCGAGGTGATGTCGAGCGCCGACTTGCGGCGCGTCAGTTCGCGGGCCTTGCGCGCGGCCTCGCGGGCCGCCGCCGCCTCGGCGATCTTCTGGACGATCATCCGGCCTTCGTTCGGATGTTCCTCGAACCAGGTCGAGAGACCCTCGCTCACGAGGTTCTCCACCGCCGGGCGCACTTCCGAACTGACCAGCTTGTCCTTCGTCTGGGACGAGAACTTGGGGTCGGGCACCTTCACCGACAGCACGCAGGTCAGGCCCTCGCGCGCGTCCTCGCCCGACACCGAGACCTTCTCGCGCTTCGTGGTGCCCGAGCTCTCGGCGTAGTTGGTGATGATCCGGGTCAGCGCCGAGCGGAAGGCCGCCAGGTGCGTGCCGCCGTCGCGCTGCGGGATGTTGTTCGTGAAGCAGAGGACGTTCTCGTGGTAGCCGTCGTTCCACCAGAGCGACAGGTCCAGCTCGACGTTGTCCCTCTTGCCGCGCACCACGATGGGCGTCTTCATCAGCGGCGTCTTGGCCTTGTCGAGGTGGCGCACGAAGGCCTCGATGCCGCCCTCGTAGCTCATCACCTCCTCGAACGGCTCGGCCTCGCGGAAGTCCTTCAGCCAGATGGTCACGCCCGAGTTCAGGAACGCCAGCTCCCGCAGCCGGTGCTCCAGCGTCTTGCGGTCGAACTCGATGAACGAGAACGTCTCGGTCGACGGCATGAAGGTGACTTCGGTGCCGGTCAGGAACTCGCCGTTCTCGCGCTTCGGCGAAACGCCGGTGACCACCAGCGGGCTCACCGCGTCGCCGCGGCGGAACTCCATCTCGTGGACCTGGCCGTTCCGGTGGATCTTCAGCTTCAGGAAGTCGGAGAGCGCGTTGACCACCGACACGCCCACGCCGTGCAGGCCGCCCGAGACCTTGTAGCTGTTCTGGTCGAACTTACCGCCGGCGTGCAGCTGGGTCATGATGACCTCGGCCGCCGAGACGCCCTCGCCCTCGTGGATGTCGGTGGGGATGCCGCGGCCGTCGTCGGTGACCGTGCACGAGCCGTCGGCGTTCAGGATCACCTCGACGCGCGTGGCCCAGCCGGCCAGCGTCTCGTCGATGGCGTTGTCCACCACCTCGTAGACCATGTGGTGCAGGCCCGAGCCGTCGTCGGTGTCGCCGATGTACATGCCCGGCCGCTTGCGCACCGCGTCCAGGCCCTTCAGGACCTTGATCGACTCCGCGCCGTACTCGGCCGCGCCGTTGCCGTTGGTTTCGGTGTTGTCTTCGCTCATCTCGCGTCCAGCTGGGGCGCTCTTCCGGGCCTGCGGGCCCGCAGGGTGTCTAGCGCCTGAGGCAGGCCGCCGCGCCGGGCGCGGAGCCTACGGATATCCGTTCTCTATATAGAGTCCCCGGCTGATTCTGCACGCGTTTCGGCGCCGCAGCAGGGTGCGCCTAATTCCCCGCCTGGACGGTGACGAATCCCCGCCCCGGGGCCGGATCCACCAGCGTGTCCACCAGCCGCCGGAGGGCCTCGCGCGGGGCGTCTTGCGCGGCGATCGCCTGCCAGGCGGCATAGGCCTCGGCCGACGTCCAGCGGCCCAGCACGAGGTATTCGCCGGGCGCGTCCGCCGCCCGCACGAGGTCCGCGCCCAGGTAGCCCGGCACGGCGCGGGGCCGGGTCAGCATGCCGGCGTCGCGGAAGGCCGCCTCGAAGTCGGCCTCGCGCCCCGGCTTCACCTGGAAGCGGATGACGCTGTGGAACGCCGCGCTCACGGGAGGGCGGACTTGGCGATCGCCCCGCCCCGGACGATCAGGGCCAGGCGCTCGCCCTGCCCGGCCAGCACGCCGACGTCGGCCAGCGGGTCGCCGTCCACCAGCAGCAGGTCGGCGTAGGCGCCCGGCTTCAGAACGCCCAGCTCGTCCGGCTTTCGTAGCAGCTCGGCGTTCACGGTCGTGGCCGAGCGCAGGATCTCGAGGTTGGACATCACCGCCCGCCGCAGCACGAGTTCCTTCGACTGCTGCGGATGCGTCTCGCCCAGGAGGTCGGTGCCGAAGCCGATCTTCACCCCGGCGCTGCGGGCGATGTCCAGCGCGCCGACCCCGGCGTGCAGCACGTCGCCCAGCTTCCTCTGGCTCTCGGCCGGGAACTTCAGCGCCTTTCCGACTTCGGCGATCTGGTCGTAGGTGACGAGGGTGGGCACCAGGAAGCAGCCCGCCTCGGCCATGGCCCTGGCAGAGCCCGCGTCGATCAGGTTGCCGTGCTCGATGGAGCGCACGCCCGCGCGTACGGCCCGCTCGATGGCCTCGGGGATATAGGCGTGGGCGAAGGCGTAGGTGCGGCGGGCCGCGGCCTCCTCCACCGCCGCCCGGATCTCGGCCTCGGTGTACTGCACCATGTCGATCGGGTCGGAGGGCGTGGCGACGCCGCCCCCGGCCATCACCTTCACCTGGTGCGCGCCAGCCTTCAGCTCCTCGCGCGCCGCGCGCCGCACCGCGTCCACCCCGTCGGCCACATGGCTGAACCAGTTCGTGCGGATGTTGCAGGCGCAGAGCTGGGGGTGCTCGGCGACCGGATAGCTGTCGCCGTGACCGCCCGTCTGGCTGAGCACGCGGCCCGAGCGGAAGACCCGCGGCCCCTTCACCAGCCCCCGGTCGAGGGCGTTCATGATGCCGAGGTCGAGGCCCCCCGCGTCGCGCACGGTCGTGAAGCCGCGCTGCAGCATCCCTTCCAGGATGAACTTGGTCTCGATCGCCACCCACGAGGCCTGGCGACGGCCCATGGCGCCGAGGTCCATGGTGGTGATCGCGGCGTGGACGTGGGCGTCGATCAGACCCGGCATCAGCGTGCGGCCGGCCGCGTCGATCACCTGCACGCCGTCCGGCGCCGCCAGCTCGCGCCCGCCCTCGGCCACCTCGACGATGCGGTCGGCCTCGACCCGCAGCGAGGCGCCGTCGCGCAGCTCGCCGGCGACGAGGTCGAGGAGCCGCGCGTTGCGGATGATGAGGTCAGCCATCGGTCACCTGCGAAAGGCGCGGAAGCGCGCCAACGCCTGGGTAGCCGCAAGCTTCACCTTAAGTCCATCCGCCGAGCAGCGGAGGCTCAGCCCTCCACTTCGTCGCCCGGCTTCATGCCGGCCGGGCAGGCGCCGACCCACTTCGCCTTCAGCGTCATGTCCGAGCCGTCGCGGGCGCCGTCGGCCTGCACCACATAGATGCCCAGCTTGACGTCATAGGCGGTCTCGGAGCCGGTCATGACGAGGCTGGTGTCGGTCTTCAGCCCGCCGGCCTGGGCGCAGACTGCCTTGACGCTGAGGCCCTTGGGGCTGGCCGACCGCTGGATCTGGCAGTCCGGCGTCTCGCGGGTGAGCAGCTCGCGCATCTCGCCATCGATCTCGGCGCCCACGCAGCGCTTCGAGGTCTCGCTCTGGCCATCCTGGGTCTGCACCACTTCCCACAGACCCTCGCGGAACCGCGGCAGGTTGTCGGCGCCGAGCTTCAGGGCCGAGCCGGCGGCGGCCGGCGCGGCGGCGGCCGCATCCGCGGGCTGGCCGGTCTCCGCGGCGGGCTTGGCGCCGCAGGCGGCGAGGCTTGCGGTGGCGAGCAGGGCGAGGGGAAGCATACGCATGGGACTGACCTTCTTCTGGAGCGCGCCTGATGGTGGGCGGTCCGTCGCGGGCGCAAGCGCGATGCGACGGAAGCGCGGCAGGCTGCGGCGGACGCGCGGGGCGCGCCTCATCGGCCGGTTCTCGCTCAGGCGATAGGGGCCAGTCCGGAGGTTCCGGCCCGGAATCCTTGCGCGCGGCCCGCGAGCCCCTCGAACAGCATCTCGTCCGTGCCTGTGAGGAAGGCCTGGAGGCCGAGGGCCTCGATCTCGTCGAACAGGGCCGCGCGGCGGCGGGCGTCGAGGTGCGCGGCCACCTCGTCCAGCAGCAGGATGGGCGCGGGCTGTCCCTCGGCGCGGGCCAGCCGGGCGGCCTGGGCCAGGACAAGGTTCAGGATCAGCGCCTTCTGCTCGCCGGTGGAGCACTCGGCCGCCGCCCGGTCCTTCTCGGCGTGGATCACCGACAGGTCTCCCCGGTGCGGACCCGTCAGCGCGCGCCCCGCCGCGCCGTCCCGCTCCCGCGCCACCGCCAGCGCCTTCGCCAGCCGCGCCTCGATTTCAGCGAAGTCCATGCCCTCGCCAGCCATCCGCTCCCAGTCGCCGGTCAGCGACAGCCGCGCCTGGGGGAACGGGCGCTCGCCGCGCGTCCCGATCTCGGCCGCCAGCGCCACCAGGGTCCTGGCCCGGGCCTCGGCCATCAGCGTCCCGGCCTCCGCCAGCCGGGCCTCCAGCGCGTCGAGCCAGGCCGGGTCGGCGGGGCCGTCCGTGAGCAGGCGCATCCGCTCCCGCATCGACTTCTCGTAGGCCGCCACGTGCGCCGCGTGCTGCGGCTCGGCCGCGAACACCAGCCGGTCGAAGAAGCGTCGCCGGTCCGCCGCGCCCTCCAGGAACAGGCGGTCCTGCGCCGGCGTCAGCCAGACCTGTCGCACATGCTCCGCGAGACGTCCGGGCGGCGCGGGTTCGCCGTCCACCCGCACGATCCGCCGCGATGCGCCCGCCTGCTCGACGCCCGTGCCCAGCCGCACCTCGTCGTCTCCGGCCCGCACCAGCGCGGAAACCGCCCAGGCCCGGCCCACCTTCTCCCCAGGCATCCGCCGGCCCACCTCGGCGAGGCCGGACCCGCGCAGCCCGCGGCCGGGGATCAGGAAGCTCACCGCCTCCAGCAGGTTGGTCTTGCCCGCCCCGTTCGGCCCGGCCAGCCACACCGGCCGGCCGTCCAGCTCGAGCGCAGAGGCCTCGTAGGAGCGGAAGTCGGTCAGGGACAGGCGGATGAGGGCCGTGGCGGTCACGACCGGGTCTTAGCCTGCATCGCCCGCCGACGCGAACCAGCGCCGATCATGTCCGGATTCCGCCAGCGGCATGTCACGCCGAACCCCATATCCCCGTCCTCCGCACGAACCGAACCTTGGGGGACACCATGAGCCAGGCCGCAAAAGCCGAGACTTTCCGCAAGCTGCACGAGGGGCCGCAGGTCCTGGTCCTGCCCAACGCCTGGGACGCCGCCAGCGCCGCCGTCATGGCCGACGCGGGCGCAAAGGCCGTCGCTACGTCGTCGGCGGCGGTGGCCTGGGCCCATGGTTATCCGGACGGCGACGTGCTGCCGGTCGACCTGGTGGTCGCCACCATCGCGGCCGTCGCCAAGGCGGCCGGCGCCGTCCCGGTCACCGCCGACATCGAGGGCGGCTTCACCGACGACCTCGACCAGCTCTCCGACCTGATCGGCCGGGTGATCGACGCCGGCGCCGTGGGGATCAACCTGGAGGACGGCGGCCGCGATCCCGAGCTGCATGCTCGCAAGGTCGCCGCCGCCCGAGCGGCCGCCGCGAAGCGGGGCCTGCCGCTGTTCATCAACGCCCGCACCGACGTCTACCTGAAGGGCCTGGCCGAGGGCGAGGCGGCGTTCGGCGAGACCATTCGCCGGGCCGAACTCTACCGCCAAGCCGGCGCCGACGGGGTCTTCGTGCCGGGCCCGGCGGACCGCGAGCTGATCCGCCGCCTTGCCACCGAAGTCCGCCTGCCGCTGAATGTCATGGGCCGGGCGGGCGTGCCCGCGGCGGCCGAACTCGCCGGACTGGGCGTGCGGCGGCTGTCGTCCGCCACCAGCCCGTTCCGCGTCGCCTATGCGGCGATGGCCCGCGCGGTGGAGGCCTTCCTGCGCGACGGCGACCCGGACACCCTGGCCAAGGCGGGCGACGGCGCCCCGGCGCTTCAGAAGCGCTTCTCCGAAGGAGGCTGAACGCGCGGCGGCGGGTGACCTTCCGCGCCCGCCGCCCTATCTTGCGCGGATGACCGACACGCTCGACGCCGCAGCGCCGCCGCTGCCCGATGTGGACCGACCCAACACCCAGGACGGGCCGCCCATCCGGCTGTACCTCGTGGACGGCTCGGGCTTCATCTTCCGGGCCTTCCACGCCCTGCCGCCGCTGACCCGCAAGACCGACGGCCTGCCGGTCGGCGCGGTGAGCGGCTTCTGCAACATGATCTGGAAGCTGCTGGTCGACATGAAGTCCCAGCCCGACGCGCCGACCCACCTCGCCGTCGTCTTCGACCATTCCGAGAAGACGTTCCGCAACAAGCTGTACGATCAGTACAAGGCCCACCGCCCGCCGCCGCCCGAGGACCTGGTCCCGCAGTTCCCGCTGGTGCGCGAGGCGACGCGGGCCTTCGGCGTGCCGTCGCTGGAGCTGCCCGGCTACGAGGCCGACGACATCATCGCCGCCTACGCCTGCAAGGTCCGCGACATGGGCGGCGAGGTGGTGATCGTCTCGTCCGACAAGGACCTGATGCAGCTCGTCGGCGATCGCGTCTTCATGCTCGACACCATGAAGAACGTGAAGATCGGGATCGAGCAGGTCGCCGAGAAATTCGGCGTAACGCCGGACAAGGTCGTCGATGTGCAGGCACTCTGCGGCGATTCGGTCGACAACGTGCCGGGCGCGCCGGGCATCGGCATCAAGACCGCCTCCGCCCTGATCAACGAATACGGCGACCTCGACACGCTCCTGGCCCGCGCCGGCGAGATCAAGCAGCAGAAGCGCCGCGAGACCCTGATCGCGTTCGCCGACCAGATCCGCCTGTCGCGCCAGCTCGTCCAGCTCGACTGCGACACGCCCCTGCCCGCGCCCCTCGACGACCTCGTCGCCGACGATCCGAACCCCGAGGAGCTGCAGGCCTTCCTCGAGAAGATGGAGTTCCGCACGCTCGCCCGCCGCGTCGGCGACGGGAAGGCGGGGGCGAACGGCGCCGCGGCCGCCGTGGCCGACACCCCCGCCGGCGAGGCCAAGGCCCCAACGAAGCCGCAGCACAAGGCCATCGACGTCAACGGCTACGTCTGCGTGCGCGACATCCCGACCCTGGAGGCCTGGGTCGCCCGCGCCTACGAGGCCGGCGTCGTGGCCTTCGACACCGAGACCGACGCCCTGTCGGCCACCAGCGCCGGCCTCTGCGGCGTGTCGCTGGCCGTGGCCCCGGGCGAGGCCTGCTACATCCCGGTCGGCCACTGCGAGGCCGAGGGCCTGCAGCTCGACGCCCCCGCCGACCTGGCGCAGATCCCTCTGGACGAGGTCGTCGCCCGTCTGAAGCCGATGCTGGAGGACCCGTCGGTCCTCAAGGTCGCCCAGAACGCCAAGTACGACCTGGCCGTCCTGTCGCGCTACGGCATCGACGTCGGCCCCATCGACGACACCATGCTGATCTCGTTCACGCTCGAAGGCGGCCTGCGCAAGAGTCACGGGATGGACGAGCTGTCCAAGACCTGGCTGGAGCACGAGCCCATCGCCTTCAAGACCGTCGCCGGCACGGGCAAGGCGCAGAAGAGCTTCAAGCACGTGGGCCTGTCCGAGGCGACCTGCTACGCCGCCGAGGACGCCGACGTCACCCTGCGCCTCTGGGAACACCTGAAGCCGCGCCTGGCGCACGAGCACCTGGCCACCGTCTACGAGCTGCACGAGCGGCCGATGCCCAAGGTGCTGGTCGACATGGAGCTGGCGGGCGTGAAGGTCGATCCGGACCGCCTGCGCCAGCTCTCCAACGACTTCAGCGTCCGCATGGGCGAGCTCGAGGCCGAGGCCCACCGCCTCGCCGGCCGCCCGTTCAACCTGGGCAGCCCGAAGCAGATCGGCGACATCCTGTTCGGCGAGATGGGCCTGGCCTCGGGCAAGACCACCGCCACCGGCGCCATGTCCACCGACGCCTCCCTGCTGGAGGACCTGGCGAACCAGGGCCACGAGCTGCCCCGCGTCCTGCTCGACTGGCGCCAGCTCTCGAAGCTGAAGGGCACCTACACCGACAACCTGGTGGCCGCGATCGACCCGAAGACCAACCGGGTCCACACCTCCTATGGCCTGGCCGCCGCCACGACCGGGCGCCTCGCCTCGTCCGACCCCAACCTGCAGAACATCCCGATCCGCACGGAAGAGGGGCGCAAGATCCGCAAGTGCTTCATCGCCGAGCCGGGCCACGTCCTGATCAGCGCCGACTACTCCCAGATCGAACTGCGCCTCCTGGCCCACATCGGCGACATTCCGCAGCTCAAGAAGGCGTTCGCCGACGGCCTCGACATCCACGCCATGACCGCCTCCGAGATGTTCGGCGTCCCGGTCGAGGGGATGCCCGCCGAGACCCGCCGCCGGGCCAAGGCGATCAACTTCGGCATCGTCTACGGCATCTCGGCCTTCGGCCTCGCCAACCAGCTCGGAATCGGCCGCGACGAGGCCGGCGCCTACATCAAGACCTACTTCGAGCGCTTCCCCGGCATCCGCACCTACATGGACCGGATGCAGCAGCAGGTGCGCAGCCAGGCCTTCGTCACCACTATCTTCGGGCGCAAGGTCCACATCCCGGCCGCCCGCGGCAAGTCGCAGGCCGAGCGGGCCTTCGCCGACCGCGCCGCCATCAACGCCCCGATCCAGGGCGCCGCCGCCGACGTCATGCGCCGGGCGATGATCCGGATGCCCGCCGCGCTCAAGGACGCCGGCCTGAAGGCGAAGATGCTGCTCCAGGTGCACGACGAACTGGTCTTCGAGGCCCCCGAGGCTGAGGCCGAGGCCGTCATCGCCGTGGCCCGCCGCATCATGGAGCGCGCGGCCGAGCCGGCGCTGCAGATCTCGGTGCCGCTGGTGGTGGAGGCCCGCGCCGCCGCCAACTGGGACGACGCGCACTGAGGCGTCCGAGACCATGCCGGCGAACACCAGCCCCACCGCCGCCGCGCCGGGGTCCTGGAAGCTGCGCTCCAGCGCCGCCAGCTCCCCGGCCATGGCGTCCAGGTCGCGCTCGACGAACATCAGCCGGCGGAAGGCGTTCACCGCCAGGTCCCGGTTGCCCCAACCGTCGCCCTGGATCTGCGAGACGTCCCCCTCCGCCGCCAGGGTGGTGAGGAACGGGAAACAGACCCGCATCTGCAGCGCGCCCCGATGGCAGACGGTGCGCAGCGCAACGTCATAGGCCAGGTCGCCCTGGAACGGCGTCACCGCCTCGCGCAGCCGCCGCTTGGCCTCGCCGCGCACCAGATAGGCGCTGGATGCGGCGAACCCGACGCCGGCGAGGCTGTCCACCACGTGCCGCTCGTCACGGCGCAGCCGGTTCCACTGCTTGGCGTAGCGGTACATGTCGTTCGGATAGAGGAACGTCAGGTCCAGGAAGACCACGTCCCAGGCGATGGACGAGGCGATGATCCGGTCCAGCACGGTGAAGGTCTGGCGGGAGAAGCGGGTGTCGTCCTCGACGATCAGCACCGGCTCGCCGTCGCCCAGCGCGCCGTCCAGAGCCGCCAGGTGGCTGGCGAAGCAGGCCTTCTGCGGCGCGGTCCGCGAGCCCGCCACCTCGCCGACGTCGGCCGGCCCCCGCGCCGGCAGCCGCACCAGCTCCCAGCCGTCGTGGTCGGCCGCCGCGAAACTGGCCTCCAGGCTCGCCCGCCTATCGGTCGCCCGGTCCAGGTTGATATAGACGCACTTCATCGGCCACCCCCCGTCCCCGGCGCTTCATAGCGACAGCCGGCCTCGCAGGGCCAGCGGCGACCTGAACCTGCGGACCTAGGCTCTAGGCGGCGGTCGGACGGAGGGCTCGAAGAGGGTGGCGAGGCTCGACACCAGCCGCCCCAGCGTGACCGGGCGGCGGACCACGCGGGTCGCTTCGAGCTCCGCGCCCGGCTCGGCGTCGCCGTCCACGAGCAGGATGACCGGCTTTCCGGCGCGCCTAAGGGCGCCGATCACGGCGGGCGCGTCCGCGGCCAGCGCGCGCAAGGCCACGATCGCGCCGTCGAAGGCGTCGCCGTCCAGCCGCACAAGCACCTCGCCCGGCGTAGCTGCCGTCCCCACCGCCGTCAGCCCGGCCGCGGACGCGGCATCCGCAAGCTCCCCCGCCGCCTGCGCGTCCGCCTCGACGACCAGGACCCGCTCCCCCGTCGCGCCGGCCGCGTCGGCCATGGCGTCGTACTCCACCGCCGGCGGCTGGACGACGGCCGCGAGCGGGCACTCCATCCGCCACCACAGCCCCGACGGTTCGAACTCGAGCTCGGTCCGGGCGCGAAGGGCCCGCCGCGTCATCTGGGCGATCATGCGGGCGCCGAATCCCGTGCGCGCCGGCGCCTCGACGGGCGGCCCGCCCGCTTCGCGCCACGCCAGGGTGAAGCGTGGCGGGTCGGCCTCGGCGTCCACCGTCCAGTCCACCGAA
>JBKOYY010000134.1:0-12259 GCA_046725615.1 Pseudomonadota bacterium | reverse complement strand
ACCCGCCCGTTCTGGGCGATCGGGACCTCCTCAGGCGGCAGCATCCATATCGAGGTCTATCAGCAGTAGGCTATCCGAGAGCCTTGCGGGCGCTGGCCTCGACGGCGGCGGTGGGGATCAGCCGGATGGTCGAACTCGCCTTGGCCAGCACCTGGCCGTCCAGGTCCAGCAACCGGCCTTCCGCGAAGCACGTTGCCTTGCCGCGGCGCTCGATCCAGCCCTCGGCCACCACGCGGCCGGGACGCGCGGGGGCGAAGTAGCTGACCTTGAGCTCCAGCGACATGGGGGTAATCTCGGGGGCGAGCGACATGGAGGCGTGGGCCATGGCCGCGTCGATCCAGCCGCAGACGAAGCCGCCCTGGGCGACGCCGCCGGAGTGGCACATGTGCTGGCCGACCTCGTACTCGATACTGGCGCGGCCGCCCTCCATGGCGATCACGCGGACCTGTCCCAGGGTCTGCGGCAGGCTGGGGGCGATGGCGTCGGTCATGCGGCGTCTCCTCTGATCCCCGAATAGACCGGATCGGCGCGCCTGGAACAGGCGCCGCGGCGGAACGCGCGGCCGACCTTCGCCGTTGAGCCGCCGATCCATAGCGGAGGAGACCCCATGGACGACCGCGCCCGTGACTTCGTGCTGCGCGCCCTGGCGGCGAGCGAGATCGCCGAGAGCTGCCATGAGCCCTCGATCCGGGCCTCGTTCCTGGCCCTGGCCGAGCACTGGCTGGCGCGGGCGGGCGAGGCGGAGTGGCTGGGCGGCGAGCGCGGTCGCGCCGCCGCCTGAGGTCAGGCCTGCTGAGTGCGCGTCGGGGTGACCCGGCCGTCGTCGAGGTCGTAGCGCGCCGCCACGATCTTCAGCGAACCGGCGAGGACCCGCGTGCGGAGTGGCCGCGAGCCGGCGAAAATCTCGCCCGCGGCGTGGGCGGCGTTGAGCGACACCGCCGCGTCCACGGCGTCGACCGTCCCGGCGGGCACCGCCCGCACGGCCGGGGCGATCAGGCTGGCCAGGGCGCCGATGCGCGTCTCGCTGTCAGCTGGGTCGCCGCGACCGGCCAGGGCGTCGGCGGTGGCCTTCACGGCGCCGCACCGCTCGTGGCCGAGGGCCATGATCAGGGTCGAGCCCAGGTGGATCACCGAATATTCGATCGAGGCGAGGACCGCGTCGTCCACGACGTTGCCGGCCACGCGAACCACGAACAGGTCGCCCAGGCCCTGGTCGAAGATCACCTCCGGCGCCACGCGGCTGTCGGCGCAGGCGAGGATGGTGGCAAAGGGGCGCTGGCCCGAGGCCACCTCGATCCGGCGAGGCGCGTCGGCGTGGGGACGGGCCGCATAGCCCTCGACGTAGCGGGCGTTGCCGCTCATCAGCCGCGCGAGCGCCTCCTCGGGCGGCACGGACGGGATCGCGGCGTGGGCGGCGTGGGGATCGGCGGCGGCCGACGCGGCCGGAGCGGGAGCCTTGGCCTTGGGCCGGACCCTGCGCACGGGCGCCGGCGTATGCTCGGCCCCACCTTCGGCAAACGCCACGGCGGGCGCGGCGACGAGGCCGAGGCCCAGGCCGGCGACGAGGCGGCGGCGGGAAAGCAGCAGACGGGCAGTCATGAAAGGCCTCTCCGGACCGATGTCGAAGTCGGCCGGGAAGAGACCACGGATATTCTAAGATTCAGTTTGCCGGTCAGCTTGGCCGTCAGCCAGGGAGCTGGGCCCGCACCTTGGCCCGCAGGACGTCGATGGGGGCCAGCCCCTTGTCGGTCTTGAAGTGCCAGTAGGTCCAGCCGTTGCAGGCGGGCGCGGACTGCACCATCGCCCCGACCTTATGGATCGAGCCGGCCAGCTCGCCCACCACCAGGCTGCCATCGGCGCGGACGCGGGCGGCGTTGCGACCCTGGGGGCAGTAGAGCACGTCGCCGGGACGCACGAGCCCGGCCTCGACCAGCGATCCGAAGGGCACCCGCGGCTCGGCCCGCTTGGAGCCGGTCACGGCCATTTCCTCGGCGGTGGCCGGGATCACCTTGGCGATACGCGCCTTGGCGACCTTCACGTACTCGGCTTCGCGCTCGATGCCGACGAACTTGCGGCCCATGCGACGGGCGACCGCGCCCGTGGTGCCGGTGCCGAAGAACGGGTCGAGGATCACGTCGCCCGGCTTGGTCGACGCCAGGATCAGCCGGGCGAGCAGCGCCTCCGGCTTCTGGGTCGGGTGGGCCTTGGAGCCGGTGTCGTCCTTGAGGCGCTCGTCGCCCGTGCACAGCGGGATGGTCCAGTCCGAGCGCATCTGCAGCTCGTCGTTGGCCATCTTCATGGCGTCGTAGTTGAAGGTGTAGCGCCGGCCGCCCCGGCTCTTGGCCGCCCAGATCAGGGTCTCATGCGCGTTGGTGAACCGGGTGCCCTTGAAGTTCGGCATCGGGTTCGACTTGCGCCAGATGATGTCGTTCAGGATCCAGAACCCGAGATCCTGCAGCACCGACCCGACCCGGAAGATGTTGTGGTAGCTGCCGATCACCCAAAGGGCGCCGTCGTCCTTCAGCACGCGCCGGCATTCCTTCATCCAGTCGCGGGTGAAGGCGTCGTAGGCCTGGAAGCTCTCGAACTGGTCCCAATGGTCGTCGACGGCGTCGACCTTGGAGTTGTCGGGCCGCAGCAGATCGCCCCCGAGCTGGAGGTTGTAGGGCGGGTCCGCGAAGACCAGGTCGACCGAACGGTCGGGGAGCTTCCTCAGCTCCTCAAGGCAATCGCCCTGCAGAATGGCGTCGACCGGCAGCCTCATGGCCCAACCCTTAAGCTCAACAGAAGCTGAATCTTCAGGCCAACATGGTGAACGGGCCGTCAACGCCCATGGTGAACCGAAGGTTAAGCCACCAGGCGCAGGGGCGCGTGCCGCTCCAGGGCGCCCACGAGCTGCGGCACCGACACCGGCTTGCTGAGGTGGCCGTCCGCGCCGGCGGCGGCGCCGGCGTCCACATGCTCCTGCAGGCAATTGGCCGAGACGATGATGATCGGCATCCGCACGCGCCCGGCGCCGGCCTCCCACGCCCGAATCCGTCGCGTGGCCTCCAGCCCGTCCATCACCGGCATCTGGATATCCATCAGCACGACGTCGTAGGCGCCGCTGGTCGCCGCCTCGACGCCTTCCTGACCGTTCTCGGCCTCGGCGTGCTCAACCCCCACCGCATCCAGGATCATCCCCAGGACCTGGCGGTTGATCGCATTGTCGTCGACGATCAACACGCGGAACCCCCGCTCGCCGGCGTCGGCAGGCGGCTCGGCCGGAGGGTAGGTGGCGACCTCCTCGGACGCAGCGGCGGCGGCCGGCGCGACCGCAGGCGGCAGCGGCAAGGTGAACCGGAATTCGGAGCCCGCGCCGACCACGCTCTCGACATCGAGCTCGCCGCCCATCAGCGCCACGTACTGCTGGCAGATCGCCAGTCCCAGCCCGGCGCCGCCATGGCGGCGGGTGGCGCTGTCGTCGCCCTGGCGGAAGCGCGAGAAGATCGCCGCCTTCCGGTCGGCGTCGATGCCGGGCCCGGTGTCGCGCACCGCGAAGCGGACCGTCTCCCCCGCCCGGACCACCGCGACCACCACGTGGCCCGTGTCGGTGAACTTCACCGCGTTGGAGACGAGGTTCGCGAGCACCTGTCGCAGGCGCGTCGGGTCGCAGAGCGCCCAGCCGTCGGCCCCGGCGGAGAGTTCGACGCTGAGCCCGAGCCCCTTTTCTTCCGCACGGCCGGCGAACAGCGCCTGGACGCCCACCACCAGCGCCCCGAGGTCGGTGGGCTCGGGCCGCAGCTCGACCACGCCGGCCTCGATCTTGGCGAGGTCCAGAACGTCGCTGAGCAGGGTGTCGAGGTGGCCGGCCGAGGTCTGGATCACGTCGACCAGTTCGGCCTGGCGGGGGGTCAGGTCGGCCTGGCGCAGCACCTCGGCGACGCCCAGCACCCCGTTGAGCGGCGTGCGGATCTCATGGCTGATGTTGGCCAGGAAGGCGGTCTTGGCGCGGCTGGCCGCCTCGGCCTCGTCGCGCGCCGCCGCCAGGGCCTGCACCCGGGCCTTGTCAGCCGTGATGTCCGTGAGGGCGGTGACGGCGCCGCCGTCCTCGGTGCGCTGAACCTCGTGCTTGAGCCAGCGGCCGTCGGGGATCCGGAAACGCAGGCCGTCGGTGGCGGACCAGACGGACAGGTCCGCCGGCCGTTCGCCCGCGATCTCGCGGAACCATCCCGCCTCCCGCGCCCGGATCAGCAGCTCCCGGTGCGGCAGTCCGCGGACCAGTTCGGCGCCGGCGGCCGACATCAGGTCGGCGAAGGGCCGGTTCCAGGTCGTGAGGCGCCCTGCGCCGTCGTAGAACGCCAGGCCGCTCGGCACGGCGTCCAGCGCGTGCCGCAGGCTGATCAGCGTGGACCGCTGGCTGGCGCGCTCCATGCCGGCCAGTCCTCCGGCCACGGCCATGATCAGGCTGGCCAGGGCGATGGTCGCGGTCAGCAGGGTGTTCCGCCCCACGAGCTCGCCCGGCATCAGGATCGTCGGGTCGGGTGCCAAGGTGACCGCGGCCATGGCGGTGAAATGCAGGCCGACGATGGTGAGCGCCAGGACCGCCGCCGGCGCGCGCCAGGATGCGGCGGCCGGGCGCCGGGCGCGGAGGAGGAAGGCGGCGGCCGAGCCGAACACCGCGATCAGGATCGCGGCGGCGACATAGGCATGGTCCCACTCCAGCCGCGCGGGCGCGCGCAGGCCGGCGATGCCGACGAAGTGCATGGTGGTGACGGCCAGGCCCGTCAGCGCGCCGCCGGCGGTGGCGGCCAGCCGGGAGCGTACGAGCGCGGGCAGCGCAAACCCGACTCCCATGCCGACGATCGCGATGACGAGCGACGCCGCCGTCGTGACCGGCGCATAGCCGATCGGCAGGCTCGGCTCATACGCCAGCATGGCGATGAAGTGGGTCGCCCAGGCGCCGGAGCCCGCGACCAGGCCCGTGAGCGCCGCCCATACCCAGCGGGTGACCCCGTGCGCCCGCTGCAGCCGGATGCTGGCGCCGAACGCGGCGGCGCCGGCGACCGCGCAGACGAGGGCGGCGACAAGGACGAGCCGCAGATCGTGATCGACGGCGATGCAGGCCAGTACGCGAGGCATGGAGTTCCTATTCAACTCCACACCCATGCGTCGAAGTGGTTGGCCCCCGGTTACCAATCGCCACGCCAGGACGAAGGGTCGCACACCAAATGCCTGGGTTGCGTCAGTCCTCGAACGGCAGTTCGTCCTGAGCCTCGCCTGCCAGGCGGGGATCGACCCCGGCGAGCACCAGCTTCACCGGCCGCCAGGCCCGCCTGTGGATCTCACACGGGCCGAGGCTGACCAGCGCCTCGAGGTGCATGGGCGCGTTGTAGCCCTTGTGGCTGGCGAAGCCGTAGCCGGGATAGAGCGCGTCCATCTCCATCATCAGCCGGTCGCGGGCGACCTTGGCCAGGATCGAGGCGGCGGCGATGGACTTGGACTTCGCATCGCCGCCCACCACCGTCTTCACCTCGCACGGCAGCTGGAAGCGGTAGTTGCCGTCCACGAGGGCATAGGCGGGCTGGACGGCCATGGCCTCGATCGCCCGGCGCATGGCAAGGCCGGTGGCGTGCAGGATGTTGAGCTCGTGGATCTCCTCCACGCTGGCGAAGCCCACGCCCCAGGCGACGGCCTTCTCCTTGATTTCGATCTCCAGGCCTTCGCGCGCCTTGGCGCTGAGCTTCTTGGAATCGTCCAGGCCCTTGGGGACCCTGCGCGGATTGTCCGGCAGAATCACCGCCGCCGCGCTGACCGGCCCGGCCCATGGCCCGCGGCCGGCCTCGTCGACGCCGCAGACGGGACCGCCGATGAAGGCGCGTTCGAGGAGAAGCGTCGGGCCCTTGGCCATCAGCGGGCCAGCCTCTTCACCGCCTCGTGGCGATGACAGCAGGTGAAGTGGTCATTGACCATGCCCACCGCCTGCATCCAGGCGTAGACGATCACCGGCCCCACGAACTTGAACCCGCGGGCCTTCAACGCCTTGGACACCTCGACGGCAAGCGGCGTCTGGGCCGGAACCTCGCCGAAGGCGATCCAGCGGT
The DNA here is from genome assembly GCA_046725615.1 of Pseudomonadota bacterium. GTDB lineage: Bacteria > Pseudomonadota > Alphaproteobacteria > Caulobacterales > Caulobacteraceae > Phenylobacterium. Next base: position 6,176 of record JBKOYY010000134.1, on the reverse strand, counting down.
TCTGGATCGGCTGGCCGCCCACGAAGCCCCAGCAGAACTCGGAGAAGTCCTCCCCCCGCGCCTGCATCTGGAGATAGATCCTCGCGCTCTCGATGGCGGCGTCGATCTTGGCGTTGGAGCGCACGATGCCGGCGTCGGCCATGAGGCGGGCGCGGTCGGCCTCGCCATAGCGGGCGACCTTCTCGGGGTCGAAGTTGTCGAAGGCGGCGCGGAAGGCCTCGCGCTTGCGCAGGATGGTGATCCAGGCGAGGCCGGCCTGGAAACCGTCCAGCACCAGCTTCTCCCACAGGGCGCGGGAATCGTACTCGGGCACGCCCCACTCGGTGTCGTGATAGGCTTCGTAAAGCGGGTCGCCGGCCATGCCGCGCCATTCGCACCGGATCAGGGGCTCGCTCATCGGCCGCACTCAGAGCGCAGGCCGGGAGTCGAGACAAGGGCCGATGGTTCGGCGGCGGCCGAAGGCTTCCAGATGTCGCGGATGAGAGGGCCGGTTTCCGCTGGTCAAAACCTACACTGTCATCCCGGCCGGAAGCCCGCCTGCGGGCTGGAGAGCCGGGACCCAGGAGGGATGGCAGTGCGCGGCCCCTGGGTCCCGGCTCTCCGCTTCGCTGCGGCCGGGATGACAAGATGGGATTTTGTTCTTATTACGTTCGCATGGAGCGCGCGTACTGCGTCTACATCATGGCGAGCCAACGGAATGGGACGCTCTACGTGGGCGTAACGGGCGACCTCGCTCGGCGCGCGTACGAACATCGCGAGGGGCTCAAGCCAGGATTCACGGCGACTTACAGCGTCAAGCGGTTGGTCTGGTACGAACACTTCCCGACCGCCGACGAAGCGATATCGTGGGAGAAGCGGATCAAGCGATGGCGGCGGCGCTGGAAGCTGGAACTGATCGAGCGCGTGAATCCGAGCTGGGCCGATCTCTATGAAACGCTGAACTGCTGAGCGCCGCAGTCAGCCGACCTCAACGACCGCCTCCGTCATCCACAGCGGGACCTCGGCCTTCGCCGGACGGCCGTCGACCGTCAGCTCCGCGCCCAGCGCCCGGTCCAGCCGCACCAGGGCCATGGCGCGACCTTCGCGGCCGGACAGCACCTCGCCCGCCCGGAGGTCGCCGGCCAGGATCTCGGTTCCGTAAGCGGGCGGCGGCCCCTCGAACACGATGGGCAGCATCCGGGACTTGATCGTCCCCCGGCGCTTCATGCGCGAGGTCGTCTCCTGGCCGACGAAGCAGCCCTTCTTGAAATCGATGCCGTTCAGAAGGTCGAAGTTGGCTTCGATGGGATAGGTCTTGTCCGAGCCCCAGTCGGCCGGGCCGGGCACGCCCAGGCGCAGCTTCTGGGCTTCGCGGTCGGCCTCGGCGACAGTCGCCGCGCTTGGCGGCGGGGCCGCGCCGTAGCCGCGGAATCCGAGCTGCGGCAGGCGCGGGTCGGCGACCCAGACGCCGTCGGGTCGGGCGGGGACACCGTCGTCCGCGAACAGGATCGACACCGGCGCCGGGTCCAGCGCCAGCTCCACCTTGGCCCGCAGCCGGTACATGGTGAGGCGCAAGAGGATGGCGTCCCGGTGGGCCGCCTCCACGTCGAGCCAGGCGCCGTCGTCGCGGCCGACGACGAACAGGTCGTAGAGCAACCGGCCCTGCGGCGTCAGCAGTGCGCCGAACCGCGCCTCGCCGGAGGCCAGGGTCTCGACATCCTGGGTGATCAGGCCCTGCAGGAAGCTGCGCCAATCGGCTCCGCCGACGGCGATGAGGGCGCGGCTCTGCAAGGGCGCGAAGGCGACAGTCTGCGACATGGATGCAATTTGGGGCCGCCCGCTGTGGAGCGCCAGCCATCCGCTCACTATAGAGACGTCGATGTCCCCCGCATCCGGTTTTCCGATCCTGTTCATCACGGCCACCCGCATCGGCGATGCGGTGCTGTCGTCCGGGCTGATCAAGCGGCTGGCCGACGAGATTCCGAACGCGCGCTTCACCATCGTCGCCGGCCCGGCGGCCGCGCCGCTGTTCGCCCATGTGCCGGGCCTCGACCGGGTGATCGTTTTCGAGAAGTCCAAGACGGGCGGGCACTGGTTCGAGCTGTGGCGCAAGGTTCGCCATCGCCGGTGGGGCCTGGTCGTCGACCTGCGCGGTTCGGGCATCTCGCGGTTCCTGAAGACCAAGCGGCGGGCGATCCACCGCAAGAGCGCCGAGCCGGTCCACAAGGTGCTGGAGGCCGCCCGGACGCTGCGGATCGAGGACGACCCGGCGCCGCCGCACATCTTCACCAACCCGGACGCCGAGGCCTACGCCGACGAGCTGACCGCCGGAAAGGGCCCGATCCTGGCCCTGGCGCCCGCCGCCAACTGGGTCGGCAAGACCTGGCCGGTGGAGCGGTTCAGCCAGGTGGCGATGAAGCTGCTGCGCGACTACGGCCCCCTCACCGGCGGCCGGCTGATGGTGCTGGGCGGGCCCGGCGACGAGAAGCTGGCGCGGGCGCTGAAGGACGTGGCCGGCAAGGGGATGATCGACCTCGCCGGCAAGGCCGATCTCATCACCTCCTACGCCTGCCTGAAGCGCGCGCGGCTGTTCATCGGCAACGACAGCGGGGCCATGCATCTGGCGGCGGCGGCCGGCTGTCCGACCATCGGCCTGTTCGGCCCCTCGGACGAGCGGCTGTACGCCCCCTGGGGCGAGCACGCGCGCGTCGTGCGCGGCCCGCGCAGCTTTGAGCAGATCCGCGCCGTTGACCCCGGCTTCCAGCAGGCGCTCTGTCACATGATGGACCTGCCGGTGGAGGCCGTCGTATCCGCCGCCCGCGACCTCCTGAAAGCCACGGAACCGAAAGATGCCTGAGACCTACGACCTGATCGTTCGCGGCGGCGAGGTGATCAACCACGCGGGCCGCGGCCCGGCCGACGTGGGCGTGCGCGGCGGCAAGATCGCCGCCATCGGCGACCTGTCGCAGGCGAGCGCCGGCGAGGTCTTCGACGCCGCGGGCCTGCTGGTGATGCCCGGCGTGATCGACACCCAGGTCCACTTCCGCGAGCCGGGGCTGGAGTGGAAGGAAGACCTGGAGACGGGCTCGCGCGGCGCCGTGCTGGGCGGCGTCACCGCCGTGTTCGAGATGCCGAACACCGAGCCGACCACGACCGATCCGGACAGCCTGGCCGACAAGCTGGCGCGGGCGGCGAACCGGATGCACTGCGACCACGCGTTCTACGTGGGCGGCACGCACGAGAACGCGGCCTTCCTGGGCGAGCTGGAGCGCCTGCCGGGCTGCTGCGGGATCAAGGTGTTCATGGGCGCCTCCACGGGCACGCTGCTGGTGCAGGACGACGAGGGCGTGGAACAGGTGCTGCGGCACGTGAACCGCCGCGCGGCCTTCCACTCCGAGGACGAATACCGCCTCGCCGAGCGGCGGCCGCTGGCCCGCACCGGCGACTGGACCAGCCACCCGGAGGTGCGCGACGCCCAGTCGGCCATCCAGTCCACCGAGCGGCTGGTGCGGATCGCCCGCAAGCTGGGCAAGCGGATCCACGTGCTGCACGTGACCACGAAGGAGGAGATCGCCTACCTCGCCGCGCACAAGGACGTGGCGTCGGTGGAGGTGACGCCCCAGCACCTGACCCTGGCCGGGCCGGAAGCCTATGAGCGGCTGAAGGGCTTCGCCCAGATGAACCCGCCGATCCGCAGCGCCGACCACCGTGACGGGCTCTGGATCGGGGTTGCCAACGGCGTCGCCGACGTGGTCGGTTCGGACCACGCCCCGCACACCCGCGAGGAGAAGGCCCGCCCCTACCCCGCCTCGCCGTCGGGCATGCCCGGGGTGCAGACCCTGCTGCCCATCCTGCTGACCCACGCGGCCGAGGGGCGGCTGTCCATGGAGCGGCTCGTGGACCTGACCAGCCACGGCGCCAACCGCATCTTCGGCCTGGCCGACAAGGGGCGGCTCGCCGTGGGCTACGACGCCGACCTGACGCTGGTGGACCTGAAGGCCCGCCGCACGATCACCCACGACTGGATGGCGACCCGCGCCGGCTGGACGCCGTTCGACGGCTTCGAGGCCAAAGGCTGGCCGATGGCCACGATCATCCGCGGGACCGTGGTCATGCGCGACGACGAGATCGTCCAGCCCGGCCGCGGCCAGCCTGTGCGGTTCCTGGAGACGCTGAGCGGCTGAGAAGGCCGGGCGGCGCAGCTAGTCCAGCGCCGCCAGCACATCTCTGGCGAACCGCTGCTCGTCGAAGCGGGCCGTGGCGCTGTCGAAGCCGCGGCGGACGATGACCACCTTCTTCGACGGGACGATGAAGACGTACTGCCCGCGGTTGCCGTTCATGCCGTAGGTCCCGGGCGGAAGTCCCTGGGTCGGGCCATAGAGCCAGAAGAACCCGCCATAGCCCGGCCCCTGCTCGGGCTGGGCGGGCGCGGGGGTGGCGACGAAGGTCGACCACCCCTCGGGCAGCAGCCGCTCGCCGTTCCAGACTCCGTCGTTCAGGTAGAGCAGGCCCAGGCGGCCGAGGTCGCGGGCCGTGGTCCAGACCTGGCTGGAGAGGATGAAGTTGCCGGCCGAGTCGGTCTCGGGCGTGGTGTGGGTCATGCCGACCCGCCAGAGGAGCTCGCGGAAGGGAAACTCCAGCGCGGCCTGGCCATCGCCCAAGCTGGCGCGGACGCTGCGCGCGGCCAGCAGGGTGTCGTTGTTGGCATAGCGGAAGCGCGTGCCGGGCGCGGCCTCGAGCGGCATGTGCGTCGCCCACTGGGTGACCAGGCCGCCGCCCAGGTAGACGTCGTCGGTGCGGTTGCCGGGCCCGTCGGTCCAGAGCCCCGAGCCCATGTGCATCAGCTGCGCCAGGGTGATGGCCGCGCGGGGATCGCCGGGCGTGCGCCACTCGGGGATGTTGGCCGGCGCGTCCACCCTGGCCTTGCCGAGGCGGGCGGCGCGGCCGACCACCGTCGCCGTGAGGCTCTTGGCCGCCGACCAGGTGCGCTGGGGCGTGTAGAGGTCGTAGCCGGGGCGGTAGCGCTCGCCGATGATCCGGCCATCGCGGATGACCAGCAGCGCCGTCGTCTTGCCGCCGTAGACGCCGGCGTCGAAGGCCTGGGCCAGCAGCGGCTCCAGGCCCGCGGGCCCCGGCGCGGTCGCATCGGCGTCGCCGTGCGGCCAGGTCCGGGCCTTGAGGTCGGGCGCCTTCAGGGCGACGCGGGGCAGAGAGGAAACCGCCGCGGCGGGGGCGCCGATCGGGAGCTGGGCGCAGCCGAGGTTGGGGCGCCAGGCGGCGATGCGGGGCGGCAGATTGGGATCGAACGGGACGCTGACGGTCTTCGCCTGGCGGTCCACCGTCGCCGGCAGGGTGCGGACCAGCGCCTGGTAGTCGGGATAGATCCCCTCGAGGTCGTCGGCGGCGATCTCCGACTCCGGCCGGCCGGCGTTGAAGATCCCGCTGCAGAGGAAGGCGGCCTTGTAGCCTGCCGCCAGCGCCCGGACGTGGGCGTCCTCGGCCGCCTGGGCGGGCGCGGCGACAAGGGCGGCGAGCGCCCCGGCCAGAAAGATCGATCGCATCTGCAAACCCCCTGTCGAATCCGCGGCGTCTCGCGCGTCTCCCCGGTGACGCGACCCGTCGCGTCACGCAATCTCTAGCCCGAAAAGGGGACGACCGATGAAGTACATGCTGCTGATCTACGAGCCGCGGGACGCCTATGCCGGCGAGGCGGGGCAGAAGCGGCTGGAAGGCATCGTGGCCCAGCACATGGCGCTGGCCGAGGAGCTGATCGCCAGCGGCGTGCAGCAGGACGGCGCCGGCCTGCAGGGCGTCGAGACCGCGACCACCGTAGTGACCGACGGCGATCGCAAGACACTGCACGACGGCCCCTTCGCCGAGACCCGGGAGCACCTTGGCGGCTACTACGTCGTCGACGTGCCCGACCTGGACGCGGCGCTGGCTATCGCCCGCCGGATTCCCGGGGTGGATGGCACGAAGGTGGAGGTGCGTCCCCTGATCCTCCACGACCAGTGACGGACCTGGGCGACCGCATCGCCGATGCTCGGCCGCGGGTGGTGGCGGCGCTTGCCGCCCGCTTCCGCGACCTGGACCTGGCCGAGGACGCCTTTTCCGAGGCTGCGGAGCGCGCCCTGGCCGCGTGGGCCGGCGCGCCGCCCCGCGACCCGGCCGCGTGGCTGTGGCGTGCGGCCCTGCGC
>JBKOYY010000031.1:0-13630 GCA_046725615.1 Pseudomonadota bacterium | reverse complement strand
CTCCAGCAGACCGCTGGAGGCCCTCATCATTTTCGGCCTCCGTCATCATCTGAGCCGCACCGCAGCCGACACCGGCGAGCCGGCGGGGACTTGCGCCGTCCGGGCGTCCGGCGCGGCCCGGTACAGCTTGTCGCACCCCCGATTAACCAGGTTTTGAGACCCCGCAGCGCCAGTCGGGCGACCAATTCGGCCCGGGAGATCGTGCGTGCGCCTCAATTCCGTCAGTTCCAAACTCATGCTAGCGGCGGGGGCGACGATCGGCGTCCTGCTGCTGCTGGCCTGCACCTTCGTGGCGCTGCAGTCGTCGCGGACGGTCCGGGGACTGTCGAGCGACTACAGCACCGCCCTCGGCAAATCCGAGGCGATGCGATTCTCGGGCGAGATGCGCGGCGTGCAGGACACCGCCACCGCCATGGCCAACGCCATCGGCGCGGCCCATGAGCACGGGGTGCGCGACCGCGCGACCGTGATGGCCATGTTGAAGCCGGCGCTGGGCTCGTCGAAGCTGGTGATGGGCAGCTGGTTCTTCGCCGCGCCGAACGCGTTCGACGGCAAGGACGCGTCCTTCGCCGGCCAGACGGCGCTGGGCTCCAACTCCTCCGGCAGCTTCGAGCCGTACTGGGCGAAGCTGGACGGCAAGATCAATATGGAGCCGCCCGAGGACGCTCAGGTCTTCGGCGAGCCCTTCTACCAGCTCGCGGCCAAGAGCGGTCGGCCCGCCATCACCGAACCCTATGAATACAAAGTCGGCGACAAGACGGTGCTGATGACCTCGCTGACGGCGCCGGTCTATTCGAACGGCAAGCTGATCGGCGTGGCCGGCCTCGACATCGCCCTGAGCGACATCGTCGCCGATCTCGGCAAGGCCCGGCCGTTCGGCTCGGGCCGCCTGATGCTGCTGTCGGGCGAAGGGCGCTGGGTCGCCCATCCGGATCCGGCGCGCCTGATGAAGCCGTATGCCGACGCCGGCGCTGCGGAGGTGCTGCAGGCGATCCGCGCCGGCCGCCCGCTCACCGTCAAGGGGGTCAAGGAGAATGGCGAGGCGATGGCGCGGCAGCTCGCCCCGGCTCAGCTCACCGCTTCCAACGCCCACTGGGCGGTGGTGGTGGACGCCCCCGAGCGCGTGGTTCGGGCGCCGGAGCGCCAGCTGGTCTGGGGCCTGGCGATCGGCGGGATCGCCATCATCGCCACTGTGCTGGGCGCGCTGATGTTCGTGACCCGGCGTCTCGTGGGCGCGCCGCTCAACGCGCTCTCGGGCGTGATGGGCCGACTGGCCGGCGGCGACTATGACGCCGAGGTCCAGGGCGCCGAGCGCGGCGACGAGGTCGGGGCGATGGCCCGCGCCGTCCAGGTGTTCAAGACCAACGGCCTGGAGATGCGCCGCCTCGAAGGCGAGACCGCCGCGCGCCGGGCCGAGGCCGAAGAGGAGCGCCGTCGCAACGAGATCGCGCGCGAAAAGGCCGCGGCCGAACTCAGCGCCGTGGTGGAGTCGCTGGCGACGGGGCTCGGACGGCTGTCCGACGGCGACCTGCGCCAGCGGGTCGACCAGGCCTTCGCCGCCGACTACGAGCGCCTGCGGACCGACTTCAACGGCGCCATGACGAAGCTGGAGCTGGCGATCTCGGCGGTCGTGGACAACACCCGCAGCATCGGCGCCGGCGCCGGCCAGATCAGCCAGGCGGCCGACGACCTTTCCCGCCGCACCGAACAGCAGGCCGCGAACCTCGAGGAAACGGCGGCGGCGCTTGAGGAGATCACCGCCACCGTCGGCCGGACGGCCGAGGCCGCAGAGCACGCCAAGGCCGTCGTCTCAACGGCCAAGCAGGACGCCGAGCAGAGCGGCGACGTGGTCCGGCGGGCGGTGGACGCCATGGGCGCGATCGAGCGCTCGTCCGAGCAGATCAGCCAGATCATCGGCGTGATCGACGAGATCGCCTTCCAGACCAACCTGCTGGCGCTGAACGCCGGGGTGGAAGCCGCGCGCGCCGGCGAGGCGGGCAAGGGCTTCGCGGTCGTGGCGTCGGAGGTCCGGGCCCTGGCCCAGCGCTCGGCCGAGGCGGCCAAGGAGATCAAGGCCCTGATCAGCGCGTCGGGCGCCCAGGTGGACCAGGGCGTGCACCTGGTGGGCGACGCCGGTCAGGCCCTGACCCGCATCGCCGGGCAGGTGGCGGAGATCAACGCCATCGTCACCGAGATCGCGGCCTCCGCCCAGGAGCAGGCCACCGGGCTTCAGCAGGTGAACACCGCGGTCGCCCAGATGGACCAGGTGACCCAGCAGAACGCCGCCATGGTCGAGGAAAGCACGGCGGCCAGCCATGCCCTCGCCCGCGACGCGGAGGAGCTGCGCCGGCTGATGAGCCAGTTCGAGGTCGGCGGTCACGCGGCCGCTCCGAAGGGCGCCGCTTCGAAGACCGCGGCGCCGTCGTCCCGATCGTCTCAGGCGGCCGCCCCCGCGCCTGCGGCGAAGCGCCAGGCGCGCACCCCGGTCATGGCCACGGCAGGCGCCAACGCCCTGCAGGCATCGCCGGTCGACGACTGGGAGGACTTCTGAACGCAGGCGCGACCCGGGACCGGCGCCTGCTCGTCCTGGGTCTAACCGCATTTTGGGTCAGGCACAGAGATTGCGAATGATTTTGCGAATGACTCGCATAATTTGATGGCCTATAGCGGCGCTCCCGACACGAGGGCGCCATGCGTACGTCTGCTTCATTCCCGATCCTGCTCGCCGCGGCCCTGGCCGCCTCCCCCGCCCTCGCCGACGAAGCCGACGGCGGAGGGCGCGAGGTCAGCGAGGTGGTGGTCACCGCCGCCCGCACCGTGCTCCCGGCCAACGCCCTGCCCCTGACCGTCGACGTGATCGACAAGTCGAAGCTGGACCAGCAGGTGACGATCTCGGGATCGGTCGTGGACGCGGTAGCGGCGCTGACGCCGTCCTTTTCGCCGACCCGCCAGAAGCTGTCGGGCGCGGGCGAGACCCTGCGCGGTCGCTCGCCGCTCTATGCGATCAACGGTATCCCGCAGTCGACGCCGCTGCGCGACGGCTCCCGGGACGGCTTCACCATCGACCCGTTCTTCGTGGATCGGGTGGAGGTGATCTTCGGTTCCAACGCCCTGCAAGGCATCGGCGGGACCGGCGGTATCGTGAACCAGGTGACCGTCGGGGCGCCCAAGACGGAAGGGGTGAGCGGCCGGACCCTGCTGCAGACCGTGGCGGACGACGAGGGCCACGGCGACGGCTTCGGCTACAAGGCCGCCGGCCTGGTGAGCTGGAAAGGCGGCGCATTCGACGCCACCGTGGGCGGAGCCTACGAGACGCGCGGCGCCTTCTATGACGGGCGCGGCAAGCGCGTGGGCTTCGACACCGTCCAAGGCGAGACCCAGGATTCCGAGAGCTGGTCGCTGTTCGGCCGCTTCGGCTACGCGGTCAGCGAGACCGCGCGGCTGGATCTGATCCTCAGTCGCTTCCAGCTGGACGGCGACGGGGACTACGTCGCGCTGATCGGCAGCCGGGCGGCGAACCGGCCGACCTCGGCGGTGCGCGGCACGCCACCAGGCGTCCCGGCCCGCGGTCGGACGGAAAGCGCAGCGATCTCCTACGTCGACGACGGCCTCTGGGGCGGCCACCTGGTCACCCAGGCCTTCTTCAACCGCACCCGCGACACCTTCGGCAGTGACCCGACGCCAATCGCGACCTTCCAGGACGCCCGCATCGCGCCGGTGGGGACGTTGTTCGACCAGTCCGAGAACCGCTCGCGCAAGCTGGGGGCGAAGTTCAGCTACGAGCGGGCGGTCCCGGGCCTGGAGGGGCTTACGGCCACCGTTGGCCTCGACGTCCTGTACGACCGGACCGAGCAGGTGCTCATCCAGACCGACCGATCCTGGGTGCCGCAGACCGACTTCCGCAGCATCGCCCCCTTCGCCCAGGCCAATCTGGCCCTGCTGGACGGCCGGCTGCGGCTGGCCGGCGGCGTGCGGAACGAGAATGTCCGCATCAAGATCGACGACTTCACCACCCTGGCCTCCTATGGCCGCCGCGATGTGTCCGGGGGCTCGCCCGACTTCAGCGATACCCTGTTCAACGCCGGGGTCATCGCCGAACCGATCCCCGGCGTGCGCGCCTACGCCAGCTATGCGGAGGGTTACACCGTGCCCGATGTCGGCCGGATCACCCGGGGGATCACCCAGGTCGGCGTCGACATCGACAACTTCCTCGACATCAGCCCTATCGTCTCGAACAACCGCGAGATCGGCCTGGAGCTGAAACGCGGCCCGCTGCAGGCCAGCGCCAGCTACTTCTGGTCGACCAGCACCAAGGGACAGCTGCTGGTCCTGGTCGGGACGGTGTTCGAGGTCCAGCGCCAGCGCGTGGAGATCGAAGGCCTCGAACTCAACGCCACCCTGCAGACCCCGGTCCCCGGCGTGACTCTCTCGGCCGGCTACGCCCACCTGCTCGGCGAAGCCGACTCCAACGGCGACGGCAAGGTCGACATCGACCTCGACGGGGCCAACATCTCGCCCGACCGCATCCTGGTGGGCCTGAACTACAACCAGGGCCCCTGGGCGGCGCGACTGCAGGCGCAGGGCTTCCTGGCGCGTGATTTCAAGGGCGCCGACCCGCGCAACAGCTTCGGCGGCTACGCCCTGCTGGACGGCTCGGTCCGCTACGACACGGGCAAGTGGGGCGGCGTGACCCTGGCAGTCGCCAACCTGCTGGACGAGTTCTACATCGACTACAACACCGACACCCAGCAGCCGACCAACAACAGCCGGTTCTTCGCGGGTCGGGGACGCACCTTCACCCTGGCCTGGGACTACCGGTTCTGATGCGGCTCATCGACGTCCTGCATCGCTGGCTGGGGGGCGTCTTCGGCCTGCTGCTCGCGGTGCTGGGCGTCTCAGGCGCGCTGCTCGTGCACAAGGACCTCTGGATCGGCGTACCCGGCGCCCGCGACGCGCAGGTCCAGGACACGGCGGCGCTGGTCGTCGCTGTCAAGACGATGATGGCCGATCCCGCGGACCGGCCGCGCAGCATCAATTTCGCCACCACGTCGTTTGGCCTGAACCGGCTGAGCTATGCCGGCGAGACGGGCGCCTATGCCGACCAGGCCGGCCGGATCGTGGAGCGCTGGGAAAGCCAATGGGCGCGGCCCGAGGTCTGGCTGTTCGACCTGCACCACCACCTGTTCTCGGGCGACACCGGCGAGACGGTGGCGGGCGTCGCCGGGCTGGCCGGCATGGCGTTCGTGGTCACGGGCCTCATCCTGTGGTGGCCGCTCAGGCGAAGCTTCCAGTTCCGGCTGTTGCCGAAGTCTGCGTCACGCTTTCCCGTACTGCGGCACCATCGCGACTGGGGCGCGATGCTGGCGCCGGTCCTGGCCCTGTCGCTGGTCACGGGGACGATCATGGTGTTCCGGCCGGTGGCCGACCTCGTCCTGGGCCCCGGCGCGGCAGCCGAGGTGGAGACCTCGCTGAAGGCCCCGCCGCCACGCAGGGCGGAGCTGGCCGCGGACCCCGACTGGCGCGGCATGATCGAGACCGCCCGGCGGCTCTATCCCGCGGCCGAGGTGCGGATCCTGTCCCTGCCGCGCGGCGACGCAGGCCTCATCACCCTGCGCCTGCGGCAGCCGCAGGAGTGGTTGCCGAACGGGCGCACGACCCTGTGGTTCGCCGCCGACACCGGCGCGCTGATCGCCACCCGCGACGCCCTGAAGCTGCCGCCGCGGGCTCAGGCCTACAACGCGCTCTATCCGCTGCATGCGGCGAAGGTGGGCGGCCTGCCCTACCGGCTGCTGATGACCCTGTCGGGCCTGACGCTGGGCCTCTTCGGCACGCTCACCGTCTGGACGTTCTGGTTCCAGCGCCGCCGGCCGCGGGTGGCGAGGACCGCCTGACAGAGCCGGCCCTACGGCTCCTCGTGGAGCACCGCGGGCTGGCCCGAGGAGTCGTAGTAGGCGATCGCCCCATTGGCGAAGTAGTGGCCCACGATCGAGCGGCGCGACCGCGACAGGTCGGCCCGCGGCGAGCCGGCATGCATCAGGTTCTCGTGCCAGATCAGCACCGTCCCGGCGCGCGGGCGATAGACCTCGCGGGCAAGGCCCCGCCCGTTGATCAGCTCGGTCCAACGCGGGGTCACCGTGCGACCGAACTCGGCCCACTCCTCGTTCTCCACCTTGGGCAGGCCGACGTCCGCCATGTAGACCCGCGGCAGGGACTGGCTCCCCGGGAACACCATGAGTTCGCCCGAGTCCGGCTGAACGTCCTCCAGGGCGGTCCAGACGCCGCACATGCGGCCGGCCGGGAACGGGGTCAGGTGGATGGTGTCCTGGTGGTGCTCCTGCTCGGAGCCGAAGATGTAGGTCAGCGACTGGCAAGGCTTGGCGGCCTCGCCGAACACCAGCTCCAGCATCCGCATCACCTTGGGATGGAGCCACAACTCCTTCACCGCGTCGTACCGCTGGTGGAGGTTGTGGATGCGCTGGCTCCTGCCCCATTCGTAGCCGTCGACCTTCTGCGCGACGGCGTCGTCCAGCGCCGCGTTGAGGCGCGCCAGATGCTCGGGAGCGATCACGTCGGGGAGCACCATGTAGCCCTGGTCGGCGAAGACCCGCAGGGCCTCGACCTCCTCGAAGCTGGCCTCGCCCGAGGCCGCAAGATCGGCCAGGTGCGCCTCTACCTCGGCGGGGGAACGGTCGAACCAGGCGACGAGGGCGGCGTCTGCGTAGTCGTAGAGCCGGCTGTCGCAGGGGCCATCCAGCGCCAGCGGGGCTCCGGTGCGCCGCAGGCTGTCGGTCACGGCCGCCGCCAGCGGCCCTTCGTTGCGAACCTGCAGCGCGAGGGGGCGGGTCGCCACGGCGCGACCGCCCACGACGAGACGAAGCACCACATCGGCCGCGCCATTGGCCAGCAGGTGGCCGTGCAACGCCAGCCATCCGCCCTGGGGCGCGCGATCGAGCCGCAGCGGCCGGCGCAGGACCACCTGACGGTCGATCACCACCTCGAGAGTCGCCGCGCACGGCCGCCGCGCGCTGGCCTGGTAGTCGATCCGGATCAGGCCCTGGGTTGGGACGGTCTGCGCAGGGGAGCTGACCTCCAGCCAGGCCGACGCCAGCCGGCGGGACAGGAGGGCGGACAAGGATCGCAAGCGGGGCCTCTCAAAGTCAGACGACGGACGACGCCTGATCCCTCCGGCGCGGGGCGTCAAGGGCGCCGGCGCCGGTTGCATCGCCGGGCAGGCGCAGCGTAAATCCGGGCATCCCCTGCAGCCTGGATTGCCCGATGCGGTTCGTCAGCCCCTCGACTGCCCTCCTCCTCGTGTCGTCCCTGTCGGTGGCCGCCGTGTCGCTGGCCGCCTGCGACCAGCCGAAATGGCGGGAGAAGCCCGCCGAGACCCCTGACGCAGCGACCGCGCCGGCCACGGGCCCCGCGCCCGTCCGGCAGATCCCGAGCGATCCGGCCGGCGTTCCCGCCGCCCCGGAATGGGCCGCCGCGGTGATGGGCAAGACGGTCCGGGACGCCTATCCGAAGACCGGCCTGTGCAAGGGCAACACCGACATCGTCCAGAAAACCTACGCGGGCCAGCCGGCCGGCGTGCAGATCCACGGCTGGGGCTGGGACACCGCCAAGAAGGCCCGCGTCGAGCGGATCGTGCTGGTGGACAAGACCTTCAAGATCGTCGGAGCCGGGAAGGGCGGGGTGAAGCGTCCGGACGTGACCACCGCCGTGCCCGAGATCACCGATCCGAACAGCGGCTGGAACGCCGACGCGCCGGTCACGGCCGGGCCCCTCGACGCCTATGGCGTCCTGGACGACGGCTCGATCTGTGTGCTCGGCCATATTGAATTCTGAGGCGGGCCGCCCCTTGAAGCGCAAAGGCGCGGGTGGAGCAGGCGCAGCGCCGGAGCTGAACCGGCCGCCGTGGCTGGCGGCCGCCGCAGCGGCGGCGCTGGCCACGGCCGCGGTGTGCTGGCCCGTCTGGCCCGGCTTCATGTCGTATGACAGCCTGCTGGCCTGGGACCAGGCCCGCTATGGCGTCCAGACGGCCCTCTGGCCGCCGCTTCACACCTATCTCTTCCAGATCAGCCAGGCGGCGGGCGCGGGGGCCGGTGGCCTGCTGGCGGCGCAGGTGTTCCTGCTGCTCTACGGGGCGATCCTGACGCTGCGGATGCTGATCCCAAGCCGTCCGCTCGGCTGGGCGATGGTGGTCTTCTTCCTGGGCGGGATCGCCTACTTCCCGACCCTTCTGGGCGCGATGGGGGCGCAGTGGCGGGACGTGCCAACGGGTGGCTTCGCCATCCTCGGCCTGGCGTTCTGGCTGGCGGCGGCGCGCTACCGCTCGGCCTTGCTGCTTGCCCCAGCGATCCTAGCGTTCGGGGTGGCGGTGGGGCTGCGATACAATGCCCTGGTGCTGGTGGCGCCCTTGATGGCGCTGATGGTCTGGCGGCCCTACCTGGAGCCGCGGGCCGGCGGCGGCGTGCGCGCGCTGGTGGTGGGGCTGACCGTGATCAGCCTCGGCCTGGGCTGGGCGTCGGTGCAGTGGCGACTGCCCGATGGCGCGAAGCTGCCCAATCCCGGCGGCCTGGGCGGCGCGCAGCTATTCGATCTGATCGGGATTTCGGCCTGTGCGGGCCACAACTACCTGCCTGCCCTGGTCACCAATCGCCAGCCGATCACCGTCCAGCAGCTGCGCCGGGCCTACGACCCCCGCCACCTGCACGCCACCCTGGCGCCCAAGCCCGGCGTGCCGAAGCTCGTGGAGACCGACGGCGGCGGCGCGGTCGGCAAGGTGTGGCGCCGGCTCCTGCTGTCAGAGACGCGCTGCTATCTCGAGCACCGCAGCGCCGTATTCGTGGAACAGATGGGCATGGGCAAAGGCAAGGTCTTCTACCCCGTGCACAGCGGCATCGACGCCAACCCCTATGGCCTGCAGCTCAGCCGCCCGGAGGCGGCGACCGAATTCCGCAAGTACGTGGTCGCCCATGCCGACGAACCGTGGCGGCGACCGTACCTGATTTACCTCGGCGCCCTGCTGCTGGCGGCGGCCGCAGCGATCCGCGAGCGACGGCTGGCGCTGGTTTTCGCCGCCCTGGTGATCGGGACCTGGGCCTATGCCGCGGTGCTGTTCGTGGCCGCGCCCGCGGCGGACGCTCGCTACATCTTCCCCTCCAACGCGCTGGGCCTGCTCACCGGCCTGGCCGCCCTCGGCGTGCTGGCGAGCCCCCGGGTCGCGCGGCGATGAGCGCCGCCATCCGCAGCCGCGCCGGCCGGCGCCTGAGCCTCGTCATCCCGATGCACGACGAGGCCGAGGCGCTGGACATCCTGTTCACACGCCTGGATGAGACGCTGACGCCGCTGGGGCTGGACCTGGAGATCGTTTGCGTCGACGACGGCAGCCGCGACGACACCTACGCCCAGCTGGAGGCCCGGGCGGCGGCGGACCGGCGCATCCGGCTGATCGGCCTGTCGCGGAACTTCGGCAAGGAGGCCGCGCTGACCGCCGGCCTGGACGCCGCGACCGGCGACCTTGTGGTGCCGATCGACGCCGACCTGCAGGACCCGCCGGAACTGATCGCCGAGTTCGTCGCCCTGTGGGAGCAGGGCTACGACGTCGTCTACGGCGTGCGCGCCGATCGCTCGTCGGACACCCGGGCCAAGCGCTGGAGCGCGGGCGTGTTCTACCGGCTGTTCAATGTGGTGGCGGACCAGGCCATCCCGGCCTCCACCGGCGACTTCCGGCTGATGGACCGCGCCGTCGTCGAGGCGCTGAAGCAGCTGCCCGAGCGGAACCGGTTCATGAAGGGCCTGTTCGCCTGGGTGGGCTTCCGCCAGGTTGGCGTGCCCTATGTGCGGCCAGTGCGCGCCGCCGGCTCCAGCTCGTGGCCCTACCGGCGGCTGCTGCGGTTCGCGCTGGACGGCATGACCTCATTCTCGACCCGCCCGCTGCGGGTCTGGACTTATGTGGGCGTGAGCGCGGCGCTGCTGGCGCTGCTGTTCGCGGCGATCATCGTGGTGCGGGTGCTGGTGGTCGGGCGCGACGTGCCGGGCTACGCTTCGCTGATGGTGGCGATCCTGTTCGCCTTCGCCCTGCAGATGATCGCCCTGGGCGTGCTCGGCGAATACATCGGGCGGATGTACCAGGAGGTGAAGGGGCGGCCGATCTATCTGGTCCGCGACCGCAAGGGGTTCGAGGACTGATGGAACGCGCCATCTACGATCGGATGCGCGAACTGCAGCGCGACCACTGGTGGTTCGCGGCCCGGCGCGAGATCCTGGCGTCCGAGATCGCGCGCCTGCCGCTGCCGAAGCCGGCGCGCATCCTGGAGGTGGGCTGCGGGCCCGGCGGCAACCTCGAGCTCCTGAAGCGGTTCGGCGACGTGCGCGCCATCGAGCCCGACGCGGAGTCGCGGGCCTATGCGGCGGAGACGGCGGGCGTGCCGGTGGACGGCGGCCTGCTGCCGGACGGCTTGCCGGACCTGGGCGGCCCGTTCGACATGGTCTGCGCCTTCGATGTGATCGAGCACGTGGACGACGACGCCGGCGCGGTGGCGGCGCTGGGCCGCCTGCTGAAGCCCGGTGGCTTCCTGGTGACCACGGTGCCGGCGTACGCCTGGATGTGGAGCGAGCACGACGCGCGCCACCACCACAAGCGACGCTACGCCCTGGCCGACTACCGTCGGCTGTTCGACGGTCTGAAGGTGCGGCGGGCGACCCACTTCAACAGCGTGCTGTTCCCGCCGATCGCCGCGGTCCGGCTGGCGAAGTCCGGCCTGCGGCTGCAGGGCGGCGACGATGAGGCCATGCCTTCACCCCTGGTGAACAGGGTGCTGAAGGGCCTGTTCGCCAGCGAGCGGCGCATCCTCGGGGCCACGGACCTGCCGTTCGGGGTCTCGATCCTGCTGATCGCCGAGCGGCCGGCTTGAACGAGCGCCCCCTCGCCCACCAGATCCCGCTGTTCGCGATCGTCGGCGCCTGCGCCACCCTGACCCACGTGGCGGCGGCGCTGGCGGCCCGCGAACTCGGCGGCCTCGCGCCGCTGCAGGCCAACTTCGCCGGCTACCTCATGGCCGTCTGGGTGTCGTACGTCGGCAACGCCCGGCTGACCTTCCGGCGGCGGGCGCTGGACGCGCCCCAGATCGTGCGGTTCATCGTCGTCTCCCTGCTCGGCCTCGCCCTGACCCAGGGGCTAACCTGGCTGCTGGTGGAGCGGCTGGGCTGGCCGTTCTGGCTCGGCCTGGGCTGTGTGGCCGTGGCCGTCCCGGCGATGTCGTTCGTGCTGTCTCGCCTGTGGGCCTTCCGCCCGCCAGCCTGACATTGATCGAACGGCCTCCAGTCCCCACATAGGGGTGGTCCGGTCGAAGCGAGCCGATACCGGGCGGTTCGGCCGGAGAGTCGCTTACTCGAGGACTCTTCTGGATGAACCGTAGCCTGATCTTCGACAGCCCGTTCCTGCTGGGCTTCGAGCACACACGAAGCCTGATTGAGCGGGCGGCCAAGGCGGCCGCCGAAAGCTATCCCCCCTACAACGTGGAGGATCGCGGCGACGGCGCGCTCAGGATCACCCTGGCCGTCGCGGGCTTCTCGCCCGAGCAGTTGGCGGTGACGGTCGAGGACCGGCAACTCGTCATCGCGGGTCGCCGCGACGGCGGCGGCGGCAAGTCCGAAGACGCCTTCCTGCATCGCGGCATCGCCGCCCGCGGCTTCATCCGAAGCTTCGTGCTGGCGGACGGGATGGAGGTCGAGGGCGCGACCCTGGAGCACGGCCTGCTGCACATCGACCTGGCCCGGCCCGAGCCGGAAAAGCGGGTGCAGTCGATCCCCATCCGGACCGTCGGCTGAGCTTTACGAAGACTATCCCACAGGGCTGCCGGAAGAGCCGGGGTCCACACAAATGAAAGGTCGGCTGAACCCGCGGCCTTTCGGAGCGTTGAGTTTCACGGAGGTGGTCATGATGACACCTGTTCTTTCGACGGAAGCGTTCGCGGCGCTGGGCGCCCCCAATCTGGTCTATGTGCGGCCCATCAAGGCCGCCGAGATCATCGCCAGCACTCCTGCGGCGCAGATTCAGGGCTTCGAGCTCGACCCCGACCAGACGCTGTATGCGGTGCACCGCGCCGACGGCGAGCGGCTGGCCGTGCTGACCGACAAGGACTCGGCCATGGCGGCCGCCCTTGCCCACGAGCTGGCCCCGGTTTCGGTGCACTGACCCGTTCGGCGCGCTTGCGCCGTACACTAAGAATTCGAGGAGCCGGCCTCCCGGGGCCGGCTTTTTCGCGCCCGGATCAGGGCTCGTTAGGCGGCCGGGCGGGCCAGGACGTCCTGCACGAGCAGGGCGTGAATCGCGTCGGCCGAGTGGGCCTTACGAAGCTGTTCGCGCAGCTCGCTCTGGCGCAGCAGCCGCGAGACGCGCGCCAGCGCCCGCAGATGCTCGGCGCCGGCGTTGCGGGGCGCGAACAGCGCGAACAGCAGGTCGACCGGCTGGTCGTCCACCGACTCGAACTCGACCGGCTGGTCCAGGCGCACGAAGACGCCTCGCATCCGCTCCAGCCCCTCCAGCCGGGCGTGCGGCACGGCGACGCCGTGGCCCACGCCGGTGGAGCCGGCCGCCTCTCGCTCATTGAGCGCGTCAAGCACTGCGCCGGCGTCGAGGGCGAAGTTGCGGGCCGCGATCTCGGCGATCACCGCCAGGGCCTTCTTCTTGTTGGACGCGCTCACGCGCGTGGAGATCGCCGAGCGATCCAGCAGTTCGCCGATGGTCATGGCCGTGAAGAACTAACCCCAATCCCCTTGCGATCCGCATCAACGCGGATCGCCGGAGCCCGTTGCAACTAGTGGGCCGAAGCGTCCCCAGATCCGTTGCGAGCCTTGGTCCGCTCCGGATCGATCCACCCGATATTCCCGTCGGGGCGGCGATATACCACCGAAAGTCCGCCGTGCGCGGCGTTTCGGAACACGATTGTTTGAGCGCCGCTGAGGTCCATGTCCATCACCGCCATGGAAACCGTCATGGTCCGGACCGGACGCTCGGTCTCGGCGATGATTATCGGCTCGGGCAAGGCGTGATCCGGCGCGACCTCGTCCTCGATTTCCTCTTCGTCCGGCTGGCGGATGACGAAATAGGCCGCGCTCTCGGCCTGCTTGGCGAGCGCCTGGGGGTGATGGTCCCGTAGGCGGTGCTTGTAGCGCCGGATGCGGCGCGACATCTTTTCCAACGCCGCGTCGAAGGCGGTGTGGGCGTCCCCTCCGACACCGTGCGTCGTGAGCTGCTGTCCTGAGGCCAGGGTGACCGCGCAGTCGACCTTGAAGGCTCCGCCCTCTCGGCTGACGACCACGTCGGCGCCGCCGCCACGGTCGAAAAACTTCGCGATGCTGGTGGTGAGTTCGTCGGTGACCCGCGTCCGCAGAGCCTCGCCGACATCGACGTGCTTGCCAGTGACTTGGACTTGCATGAGGGGATCAACGCTCCTGGGGGCTAGTGGTGTCAAGCAACTGATACGACGTCCCAGACGTGCAGGAACATCCTGACGATAATGTGAGCCGCCACCGCCAGGACCGACGCGCTGGCCACGGCCAGGGCGTAGCCGAGGATCGCGATCGCGCCGTCGCGCTGAATGAGCGCGAAGGCCAGGGCGGACAC
>JBKOYY010000048.1:0-21929 GCA_046725615.1 Pseudomonadota bacterium | reverse complement strand
ATCCACATCACTATCCAGGCTTTGCCGCGGGGTGGAGCAGCCCGGTAGCTCGTCAGGCTCATAACCTGAAGGTCACAGGTTCAAATCCTGTCCCCGCACCCAAGTCTACATTAGGCCCCCGGTCACCCCCGGGGGCCTTTGTCGTTACAGGGACAAGCGCCGCTTGGGCTTTTCTGTTGCCTCTCGAGGTGGCGCTGCCGCAGGTTGCGCGCGGTCAAGGCGGCGCCCCGTCGCCACCGGCAGGAATAGCGCATGGTTGCGCCGCGCTCGCACGAGGGTCCGCAGGTGGCGTTCGAGGTCCGTGGACTCTCGAAGGTCTACAGAAGTGGCGCAGGTGACGTGCACGCCCTGCGGGGCGTCGACCTGGAAATCCTTTCGGGCGAGACGCTGGTGCTGCTCGGACCATCCGGCTCCGGCAAGTCGACGCTGCTGAACATCCTCGGGGGGCTCGACCGCGCGTCCAGCGGTTCGGCCCGGTTCCACGGCATCGAACTGACGGAGGCCAGCGACGTCGAACTGACGCGCTACCGGCGCCGCTCGGTCGGCTTCATCTTCCAATTCTTCAACCTTGTACCGAGCCTGACCGCCCGGGAGAACGTGTCGCTGATCACGGAGATCGCGGCCGATCCCATGCGGTCGGAGGACGCGCTCGCCCTGGTGGGGCTGGCCGACCGGATGGACCACTTCCCCTCGCAGCTCTCGGGCGGCCAACAGCAGCGGGTGGCTGTCGCCCGCGCCATCGCCAAGCGGCCCGAGTTATTGCTGTGCGACGAGCCCACGGGCTCCCTCGACAGCGAGAGCGGCGTGCAGGTCCTCGAGGCGATCGCCGAGGTGACCCGTGACGTAGGTGCGACGACGATGATCGTCTCCCACAACACCGGCATCGCCGCCATGGCCGATCGGGTGATCCGCTTCCGCGACGGCCGGATCCAGGCGGTGGAGGTCAATCGGACCAAGCAGGCGCCGCGGGAGATGAGCTGGTGAAGCTTGCCCCGCTCGACCGCAAGCTCGCGCGCGACCTCTGGCGGTTGAAGTGGCAGGTGCTGGCGATCGCGCTCCTGGTGGCCTGCGGTGTCGCGGTGGCGGTGATGTCCTTCTCGGCCCAGCGGGCGCTCTCGCGCGCGCAGCAGGCCTTCTACGGCGAGAGCCGGTTCGCGGACGTCTTTGCGACGGCGCGTCGGATCCCGGCGTCGAGGGTCCGCGACCTGGCTCGCCTCGACGGCGTGACGGCGGCCGACGCTCGGATCGTTGAGGCCGGCCTGATGGACGTTCCCGGCCTCATCCGGCCGGCGACGGCCCGCGTCGTGTCGCTTCCCGACGACGAAGGTGGGGCGCTCAACCGGGTCAGGCTGACCCGGGGGCGGATGCCTGACCCCGGCAGGACCGACGAGGTCGTGGCGCTCAGGACCTTCATGGACGCCGCCGGCGTCCGCCTGGGCGACCGCCTGACGGCGGTGATCGACGGGCGGGCCTTCACCTTCACGGTCGTCGGGGCGGCGCTGTCGCCCGAGTACGTCTACGTCCCAGCCCCGCAGTCGATGATGCCGGACGACGCCCACCAGGCGGTGTTCTGGGCCCCGCGGGCGGCGGTGGAGCGCGCGGCGGGCATGAGCGGAGCCGTCAACGCCGTCGCGCTGAGGCTGGCGCCGGGCGCCTCGGTCGATGCGGTGATCGAGCAGGTCGACCGCCTGCTGGCGCCCTATGGGGGACGGGCGGCCTACGCCCGCGCGGACCAGCCGTCGCACGCCTTCCTCGACGCCGAACTGAAGGAGCTGTCGACCTCCGCCGCGATCCTGCCGCCGATCTTTCTGGTCGTGGCAGCGGCCCTCGTGCACCTGACGATGACCCGGCTGGTGGAGGCCGAGCGCGAACAGATCGGCCTTCTGAAAGCGTTCGGCTACGACGACGGCGAGGCCACGCGACCCTACCTGCGGATGGCGGCTGTGATCGGACTTCTGGGCGCGACCGCCGGCGGCTTGGCAGGCGGCGGCCTGGCGGCGGCGATCGTCGAGCAGTATCGCGAATACTTCCGCTTCCCCGTCCTCGAGGTCCGGTTCCACTGGGGCGCCTTCGCCGGGGCGACGGTCGTGGCGGTAGGAGCGACCCTGGCTGGCTCAGTCGCCGCCGTGCGCCGCGCCGCGGCCCTGTCGCCAGCCGTGGCCATGCAGCCGCTGCGACCGACCGCGTACAGGGCGGGCCTCGTGGATCGCTACGTGCGCGACGGCGCCGTGGACCAGGCCACCCGCATCATCGTGCGCAACCTCGAGCGGTTTCCCCTCCGGGCCCTGTTCGCGACCGCCGGTATGGCGTCCAGCCTCGCTCTTCTCCTGGGCACGCAGTTCCTGTTCGACAGCATCGATAAGGTGGTGGAGCAGGCCTACTACCGCAGCCAGCGCTGGAGCGAGTCCGTCGGCTTCTCGGAGGCGAGGAGCGTGGCGGCCATCGCGGCCGTAGTCCGGCTGCCTGGCGTCTACGCGGCGGAGCCGGTGCGTACGGTGGGCGCACGCCTGAAGGCTGCGGGCCGCATGGAGAAAATCAGGATCATCGGCGTGGCGCCGGAGGCGGCGCTGCAGCGGCCGCTCGACGGCCTGGATCGGCCGGTTCCGATCAAGGGCCGTGGCCTGGTGCTGAGCGAAGCCTTGGCCGGGCGGCTCGGCCTGAAGGTGGGCGAGACCGTGCGGATCGAGGTGATGGACGGCGCGGGCCCCACGGCGGACCTGCCGATCACCGGTCTGGCGCGCGACTACAGCGGCTTCACCGCCTACATGGATCGCCGCGCGCTCAACAGGCTAATGGGCGAAGGCGACGTAGCGAGCGGCGCACAGCTGCTGGTAGCCAGCGACCTGCGACCGGCGTTCTACGAGGCCATTGAGGCGACGCCGCAGATCGTGGGCTCGTCGTCGCGTGACGACACGGTCGCCGGCTGGCGCCAGGCCATGGCCGAGGCCTTCCGCGTGATGATCACCTTCTACGTCGGCTTCGCCGCCGCCATCGCCTTCGGGGTCGCCTACAACACCAGCCGCATCGCCCTGTCGGAACGGTCACGCGACCTCGCAACCCTGCGGGTCCTGGGCTTTGGCCAGGGAGAATGCGCCTACATCCTGGTCGGCGAGCTGGCGGTGCTCGCCCTGGTCGCCACGCCTCTCGGCGTGGTCGGAGGGCAGGCCTTGGCGCACGGGCTGGTGCTGGCCTATTCGCGCGACGAGATGCGCCTGCCCGAGGTGATCAGCGCGCGCAGCTATGGGATCTCCATCATGGCGTACCTGTCGGCCGTCGGCCTGGCTGCGATCCTGGTGGGGCGGAGGATCTGGGGGTTCGATCTGGTCGCCGTGCTGAAGACGAGGGAGTAGGGCGTGGGCAAGGTCAGGTGGGTCCGCTGGGCGCTCGGCGGCGCGGTCGTGGCGCTTGTGCTCGGCGCGGTCGCGATGCTGCTGGCGCCGCGCCCGGTAGACGTGGAGACGTCCGCCGCGGTGAAGGGGCCGATCGCCGAGAGCGTCGCCGATCAGGGCTATGCGCGGGTCCGCGAGGCCTATGTGGTGGCCGCGCCGGTTTCGGGGCGGCTGGAGCGGGTTTCGCTGCATGTGGGGGACCGCGTCGTCGCCGGGCAGACGGTCGTGGCGCGGATCGCACCGGCCAGCGCCGACCTGCTCGATCCCCGGACACGGGCGCAGGCTGAGGCGACCATTGCCGCGGCGCAGGCCGCCGTGAGCGCGGCGTCTGCGCAGCAGGACCAACTGGCCGCCGAATCCCGCAAGGCCGAGAATGACCTGCGCCGCGTCCGAACCCTGGCCGAGAAGGGGTTCGCGGCCAGCCAGGCGCTGGACTCCGCAGAAGCCCAGGCGCGGGCTGCGCGAGCGGCCGTGCGCGCCGCTGCCGCCCAGCTCGGCGTGCGGCGCTCTGAGCTCGCGGCGGCGCGCTCGGCGCTGCTGGGTCCGGAGGCCGCGGCGGCGGGCGGTGTCCCCGTCACCTCGCCCTCGTCCGGCTATGTGACCCGGGTGCTGCAGGAGAGCGAGCGCACCGTGAACATGGGCGCCCCGCTCGTCGAGATCGGCGACCAGAGCGGCCTGGAGGCGGCGGTCGAGTTTCTGACGCAGGACGCCGTGCGAATCCGGGAGGGGATGCCTGCCGAGATCTTCGACTGGGGCGGCGAGGGGACCATCCCCGCGATCGTGCGGCGCGTGGAGCCGCAGGCCTTCACCAAGGTGTCCGCCCTGGGCGTGGAGGAACAGCGCGTGCTCGTCCTGCTTCAGTTCGCCGGGGCGGCCGACAAATGGGCGCGGCTGGGGCCGGGGTATCGCGTCTGGGGACGGGTGATCCTCCGCCGGGAGCCGAACGCCGTGAAGGCGCCTCTGGGGGCGTTGGTTCGGGAGGGGCGGCGCTGGGCGGTGTTCCGCGCGGTGGACGGCCGTGCGCACCTGACGCCCGTCGAGGTCGGGGCGATCACGGATGATGAAGCCGAGATCCGCAAGGGCCTGAGACCCGGCGAGCGGGTGGTGGTGTTCCCGTCGGACAAGGTCGCCGACGGCGTCAGGATCCGCGAACGATCCCGCTGATCCGCGGCCGCCGGCCAGGCGACTGGCGGGCGGGGCTGGATCGCCGAGTCGATTGATCCGGGCGTGGCGCCATCCGCGACCGTGCTAGGTTGGGCGCGCGATGGCGGTCTTGGGGAGTCGCTGATGGACGGCGAGAGGTCGACGGCGCGGCGCAGCACGGTGGGTCCTGCGAGCCTCACGGCCCGGCCCCTGGCGCTGGACACCTTCCGAGAGAACGTGGTGCTGCTCGCCCGGAACAATCCGGTCGTCCGGCCCGAACGCCTGGCCGGCGTCCGCAAGGTCGAGGTGGTCGCGGGGGGCGTGCGGCTCCTGGCCGTCCCGATGATCTGCGACGACCCGCAGGTTGTCGGTCCTGATGAGATCGGCCTGCCCCAGCCCGCTTTCCGGCGACTGGGGGTGAAGCCGGGAGATCCGATCCGGGTGGCCCCGGCGCGCGCCCCGAAGACACTGGATCTCGTGAAGGCGAAGATCGCCGGCGAGTCCCTGTCGGACGAGGCGTTCCGGGCGATCACGCGCGACCTCTCCACCCACCAGTGGTCGGACATGGAGGTGGCCGCGTTCCTGGTGGCCTGCGCCGCATTCATGACCACCGAAGAGACCCTGGCCCTCACCCGCGCGATGATCGGGGCGGGCACGCGGCTGAACTGGGACCGGCCGATGGTGGTGGACAAGCACTGCATCGGCGGCATCCCGGGGAACCGGACCTCCCTGATCGTGACGCCGATCGTCGCCGCCCACGGGCTGACGATGCCGAAGACCTCCTCGCGCGCGATCACCTCGCCGGCGGGCACGGCGGACACCATGGAGGTCTTCGCGCGCGTCGACCTCAACGAAGCCGAGATGCGGACGGTCGTGGAGGCTTGCGGCGCCTGTGTGGTCTGGGGTGGGCGGGTGAACCTCTCGCCGGCCGACGACGTGCTGATTTCAGTCGAGCGGCCGCTGTCGATCGACACCCCCGAACAGATGGTCGCCTCGATCCTGTCCAAGAAGACGGCGGCTGGATCGACGCACTTGATCCTGGACGTGCCCGTCGGCCCCACCGCCAAGGTGCGCGACCGGCGGGCGGCGTTGAGGCTGAAGAAGTTGTTCGAATATGTGGCTGACCGGATTGGCCTTTCGCTTGAGGTTGTGGTCACCGACGCGCCGGAGCCGATCGGGCGCGGGGTGGGGCCCGTGCTCGAGGCGCGCGACGTGGAGGCCGTGCTGGCCGGGCGGCCCGATGCGCCCCACGACCTGAAGGAGAAGGCCGTCTGGCTGGCCGGCAGGGTCCTGGAATTCGATCCGGCGTTGCACGGCGGGGCGGGCGAGCGGCGGGCGCGGGACCTGCTCGAGAGCGGCGCGGCGATGGCCAAGATGGAGGAGATCTGCGCCGCGCAAGGCGCCTCGCCCATCTCCCGCGAGGTCGGAGCCCTGACCCATGAGGTCCGGGCGCCCAGCGACGGCCATGTGGCGGCGATCGACTGCCTGCGGATC
The DNA here is from genome assembly GCA_046725615.1 of Pseudomonadota bacterium. Taxonomy (GTDB): domain Bacteria; phylum Pseudomonadota; class Alphaproteobacteria; order Caulobacterales; family Caulobacteraceae; genus Phenylobacterium. The sequence continues at coordinate 15,903 of JBKOYY010000048.1, read as the reverse complement.
GCCTCGGTGGCTCGGCTCGCCGGCGCGCCAACCGACCCGGGCGCGGGGCTGGAGTTGCTGAAGAAAACCGGGGAGCCGATCCGCGCCGGCGAGCCGCTCTACCGCATCCACGGTTCCGAGCCCGCCGACTTCGGCTTCGCCGTGGAGGCCGCGGGCGAGGACAGCGGCGTCAGGATCAGCCGGTGACCGGCCCGGTCCACGCCTTCGCCGACGAGGCCGCCGCGGCGGGGCGGCTGGCGGACGCCCTGGGCGTTGGGCTGGGGCTCGTGGCGGTGCACCGCTTCCCCGACGAGGAAACCCTGCCCACCGTGCCGGAAGCGGCGGAGACGGTGATCGTCTACCGCTCCCTCGACCGGCCGAACCCCAAGCTGATGCCACTGCTGCAGGCCTGCGACGCCTGGCGGCGGGCGGGCGTGCGCCGGCTGGTCCTGGCGGCCCCGTACATGAGCTACCTGCGGCAGGACCTGGTCTTCGCCCCGGGCCAGCCCCTCAGCCGCGACGTGATGGGGGAACTGCTGGCGCCCCGGTTCGACCGCATCGTCACCGTGGATCCGCACCTGCATCGGACGCCCGACCTCGGTGCGGCTTGGGGCCTGCCCGTGACGGTGCTGTCGGCCGCGCCGGTTCTGGGCCAGGCGCTGACCGGCTCAGGGGCCACGCTGGTGGTCGGGCCGGACTCGGAGTCGGGCCCTTGGGCCGCCGCGGTCGCCGGGGAGTTAGGGGCGCCCCACCTGACGCTGAGCAAGGTCCGGCACGGCGACCGTGACGTGCGCATCGCCCTGGCCGATCCCGCGGCGGTGCGTGGCCACGCCGTGGCGCTGGTGGACGACGTCTGCTCCAGCGGCTCCACGCTCGCGCGCGCGATCGAGCTGCTGCTGGAGGCCGGAGCTGCGAGCGTGGAGGTGGCGGTCACCCACGCGCTGATGGACGACGCGGCCTTGGCGCGACTGCGCGGCGCCGGCGCCGCGCGGGTGGTCTCGACGGACTCCTGCATTCACCCCACCAACGCCGCGCCGCTGGCCGACCTGCTGGCCGGGGCGCTGCGCGAGGAACTCGCCCGCTAGTCGTCAGCCAAGGATGCCGGGCAGGTCGAGACCCTTCTGGCGGGCGACGTCCAGGGCGATGTCGTAACCGGCGTCGGCATGGCGCATGACGCCGCTGGCCGGGTCGTTCCAGAGCACGCGCTCAAGCCGCTTCGCCGCCGCTTCGGTGCCGTCGCAGACGATGACCATGCCGGCGTGCTGGGAATAGCCCATGCCGACCCCGCCGCCGTGGTGCAGCGAGACCCAGGTAGCGCCCGATGCGGTGTTGAGAAGGGCGTTCAGCAGCGGCCAGTCCGAGACCGCGTCGCTGCCGTCGCGCATGGCCTCGGTCTCGCGGTTTGGCGAGGCGACCGAGCCCGAGTCGAGGTGATCCCGGCCGATGACGACCGGAGCCTTCAACTCGCCCTTGGCGACCATCTCGTTGAACGCCAGGCCCAGGCGGTGGCGGTCGCCGAGGCCGACCCAACAGATGCGGGCGGGCAGGCCCTGGAACCTGATCTTCCTCGCGGCCATGTCGAGCCAGTTGTGAAGGTGCGGATTGTCCGGGATCAGCTCCTTCACCTTGGCGTCGGTGGCGGCGATGTCGGCCGGGTCGCCGGATAGCGCGGCCCAGCGGAACGGGCCGATGCCGCGGCAGAACAGCGGGCGGATGTAGGCCGGCACGAAGCCCGGGAAATCGAAGGCGTTGGCGACGCCAGCTTCCTTGGCCATCTGGCGGATATTGTTGCCATAATCGACAGTGGGTACGCCCGCGGCCTGGAAGTCGAGCATGGCTTGGACGTGTTCGGCCATCGAGGCCTTCGCCGCGTCCTCCACCTGCTTCGGGTCCTGCGCGCGCATGGCGGCCCAGCGCTCCAGGGTCCAGCCCTTGGGCAGGTAGCCGTTGACCGGGTCGTGGGCCGACGTCTGGTCGGTGAGCAGGTCGGGCCGCACGCCGCGGTCGAAAAGCTCAGGCAGCAGCTCGGCCGCATTGCCCAGCAGGCCGACGGAAACCGGGCTCCGGTCGCGGCACGACTGTTCGATCATGGCCAGGGCATCGTCGACGTCCTTGGCCTGATGGTCGAGATAGCCGGTGCGCAGGCGCATATCGATGCTGGACTGCTGGCATTCGATGGCGAGACAGGAGGCGCCGGCCATTACTGCCGCCAGAGGCTGGGCGCCGCCCATGCCGCCGAGGCCGGCAGTGAGCAGCCAGCGGCCGGATAGGTCGCCGCCGTAATGCTGGCGTCCCATCTCCACGAAGGTCTCGTAGGTGCCCTGAACGATGCCCTGGGCGCCGATGTAGATCCACGATCCGGCGGTCATCTGGCCGTACATGGCCAGGCCCTTGCGATCGAGCTCGTTGAAGTGGTCCCAGGTGGCCCACTTGGGCACCAGGTTTGAGTTGGCGATCAGCACGCGCGGCGCGTCCGCGTGGGTACGGAAGACCCCGACCGGCTTGCCGGACTGGACCAGCAGGGTCTCGTCGTCCTCGAGCCGGCGCAGGGTCTCGACGATGCGGTCGAAGCTTTCCCAGTCGCGGGCCGCGCGGCCGACGCCGCCATAGACCACCAGGTCTTCCGGCCGCTCGGCGACGTCGGGATGCAGGTTGTTCATCAGCATCCGCAGCGGCGCTTCGGTGAGCCAGCTCTTCGCCGTGAGCTCGGGGCCAGTGGCCGGACGGATGACGCGGGCGGGGTCGTGACGGTTCATGCGGCGAAGTCCAGGCAGGCTTGGAGGATGTGGGCGAGGGCGGCCCGCATCGGTCCCGCGCGATCCGGGTCGTAGGGCGTCGGCCAGGTGAGCGAGGTGAGGAGGCCCTCGGGCTCCTCCATGTAGGTCCGGCAGGCCAGCTCCATCTGGACGGCGTGGACGCCGTCGTGCGGCTGGCCGTAGTGGCGAGTGGTCCAGCCGCCCTTGAAGCGTCCATTGACGACGCGGCTGAAGGCGCTTGCGGCGCAGGCGGCCTCGACAGCAGCGGTCAGAGCAGGCGCGCAGCTCGTCCCGGAATTGGTCCCGATGTTGAAGTCGGGCAGCCGCCCTTCGAACAGCCGGGGGATCGCCGAGCGGATCGAATGGGCCTCGTACAGCACCACCTTACCGTGCGCGGCGCGGAGACGGTCGAGCTCGGCGCGCAGGGCGTCGTGATAGGGATCGAAGTAGGCGGCGCGCCGTTGGGCGATCTCGGCCTCGTCCGGCTCCCCGGCGCGGTAGAGCGGCTCGCCGTCGAAGGTGGTGGTCGGGCAGAGGCTGGTGGTCGCCTGGCCGGGATAGAGCGAGGCGCCCGACGGATCCCGGTTCACGTCGATGACGGTGCGGCTGATGGTGGTGCGGATGGTCGTGGCGCCGAGGTCGGCCGCGAAGTCGTAGAGCCGATCGACCCACCAGTCCGCGTCCTTGCGGGCCAGCCAGGGCGAGATCAGCCGCGCGGCCACGGCGGTCGGCAACTCGGTCCCCGTGTGGGGGAAGCTCACCACCAGCGGCGCATCGCCCCGATGGACCTGCAGCCAGTCGGTCATGAGGTCACCTCGGGCAGGGGAAGGCCGGCCGCACCGGCCACGGCGCCCGAACGCACCAGGGCGTTGGCCGCCTCCATGTCCGGATGGAACAGGCGGTCGTCGTCCAGGTGCAGAACTTCATTGCGGATCAGGCCGCGCACGGCCTCCAGGGCCGCGCTGGAGCGAAGCGGGGCGTGGAAGTCGCAGCCCTGTGCTGCCGCCAGCAACTCGATCCCGATCACCGCCGTGGCGTTCTGCGTCATGGCCAGCAGCCGACGGGCCCCGTGGGCGGCCATGGAGACGTGGTCCTCCTGATTGGCGGAGGTCGGGATGGAGTCCACGCTGGCGGGATACGCGCGCTGCTTGTTCTCGGAGACGAGCGCCGCCGCGGTCACCTGCGGGATCATGAACCCCGAGTTCAGGCCCGGCTTGGGCGTCAGGAAGGCGGGCAGGCCCGACAGCGCCGGATCGACCAGCATCGCCAGGCGGCGCTCGGCGATCGAGCCGATCTCGCAGATGGCCAGGGCGATCATGTCGGCGGCGAAGGCCACAGGCTCGGCGTGGAAGTTGCCGCCGGAGAGCGCGACGTCTTCGCCCGGGAAGATCAGCGGGTTGTCGGAGACCCCGTTGGCCTCGAACGCCAGGGTGACGCCGGCCTGGCGAAGCACGTCGAGCGCGGCTCCCATCACCTGCGGCTGGCAGCGCAGGCAGTAGGGGTCCTGGACGCGCTCGTCGTCCTTCAGGTGCGAAGCCCTGATCGCGGACCCGGCCATCAGCGCGCGCAGGGCGGCGGCGGCCTCGATCTGGCCCGGCTGGCGGCGCAGCGCGTGGATGCGCAGGTCGAACGGCGCGTCGGAGCCCTTGGCGGCCTCGGTCGACAGGGCCCCGGTGACGAGGGCGGACTGGAAGAGCCGCTCAGCCTCGAACAGCCCCGCGAGCGCGAAGGCGGTGGAGAACTGGGTGCCGTTGAGCAGCGCCAGGCCCTCCTTGGGGCCAAGCGTGAGCGGCGACAGGCCGGCCGCGCGCAGCGCGTCGGCGGCTGACCCACGGCCCGTCGGCGTGTCGATCTGGCCCTCCCCGATCAGGGCGCAGGTCATGTGGGCCAGCGGCGCCAGGTCGCCCGAGGCCCCCACCGAGCCCTGGCCAGGAACCACCGGCGTCAGGTTCGCGGCGAGCATCCGCTCCAGCAGTTCGACCGTCGCCGGCCGGACGCCCGACGCGCCCTGGGCCAGGCTGCTGAGCTTCAGCGCCATCATCAGGCGCACGATCGACGGCGGCGTCGGGTCGCCGACCCCGGCAGCGTGGGACAGCACCAGGTTCCGCTGCAGCGTCTCCAGGTCGCCGTCGCCAATGCGCACGCTGGCGAGCTTTCCGAAGCCGGTGTTGATGCCGTAGACCGGTTCGTGCCGGGCCAGGATCCGCTCCACAGCCCGCGCGCCTTCGGCGATGACCGGCATCGCAGCTTGCTCCAGGCGGACGCCGGCGCCGAGGTAGATGCGGCGCCAGCCGGCGAGCGGCGTTTCGCCGGGCTTCAGGACGACGTCGTTCAAATCCCTCTCCAGACGCGGGCATGGAGCGGGTTGAACCCCATGCGATAGACGAGTTCCGCCGGGCGCTCGATGTCCCAGATCGCGAGATCGCAGCGCTTCCCGACCTCGAGGGTCCCGATCTCGTGGCCGAGCCCGAGCGCCCGGGCGGCGTTGCGGGTGACCCCCGCCAGGCACTCTTCCGCCGTTAGGCGGAACAGCGTCGCGCCCATGTTCATCGCCAGCAGCAGAGAGGTGAGCGGCGAGGTGCCAGGGTTGTTGTCGGTGGCGAGCGCCATGGGCACGCCGGCCGCGCGAAGGGCCGTTACCGGCGGAAGCTTCGTCTCGCGCAGGAAGTAGAACGCGCCGGGCAACAGGGTCGCCACCGTCCCGGCCCGCGCCATGGCGCCGACCCCGGCCTCGTCGAGGTGCTCCAGGTGGTCGGCCGACAGCGCGCCGAACTCCGCGGCCAGCGCGGCGCCCTGCAGGTTGGAGAGCTGCTCGGCGTGCGCCTTCACCGGCAGGCCATGCGCCCGGGCTGCCTCGAAGACCCTGCGCGTCTGGGCCGCCGTGAAACCGATGCCCTCGCAGAACACGTCGACGGCCTCCGCCAGGCCCTCGGCGGCGACGGCAGGGATCATCTCGCGGCAGACGAGGTCGATATACCCGTCCGGGTCCGCGGCGAATTCGGGCGGCAGGGCGTGAGCGCCGAGGAAGGTGGTGACGATGCTCGCCCGGTCGCCGAGTGCGCGCGCCGCGCGAAGCATCTTCAGTTCGTCAGCAGTCGAGAGGCCGTAGCCGGACTTGATCTCCACTGTGGTCGCGCCCTCGGCGACCAGGGCTTCGAGCCGTCTCCGCGCCGTCGCCACCAGCTGGGCCTCGCTGGCCGCACGCGTCCTTGCGACCGTGGAGGCGATGCCGCCGCCAGCCCTGGCGATCTCCTCGTAGGTGGCGCCCTGCAGCCGTAGCTCGAACTCGTGCGCCCGGTCGCCGGCATGGATCAGGTGGGTATGCGGATCGATGAGGCCGGGCGTGATCCAGCGTCCCTCGCAGTCGATCCGCTGCGCGGCCTCGAGGCCAGGCGCGTCGATGGCGGGCCCGGCATAGACGATCCGGTCGCCTCGCGCCGCCACGACGCCGTTCTCGACGACACCAAGGCCGGGGAGTCCAGCGGCGACGGTGGCGAGCCGGGCGTTCGCCCAGACGCGATCGCAGCGCATCCCTGTCCTCCGGCTGAACCTTATTGTATAGACAATATCGCGCGCCGATGGAGGGAGTCCAGTGACCGTGGAGCCGAGCACGATCTGGTTCGAGGAGGCGCTGCTGCCGGACGGCTGGGCGCGCGGCGTGCGCTTCACTCTGGCGAACGGCCTCATCGCGGACATCGAGGCCGGTGCGGCTCGCCGGCCGGGCGAACCCGGTCAGGGGATTGGGGTGCCGGGCCTGTGCAATCTTCACAGCCATGCGTTCCAACGCGGCATGGCGGGGCTGTCGGAGGTCGCGGGACCGGCGAGCGACAACTTCTGGACCTGGCGCGAGGCGATGTACCGCTTCGTCGACCGGCTGAGCCCGGACGACAACGCCGCCATCGCCGCCTTCGCCTTCGCCGAGATGCTGGAGGCCGGCTTCACGCGGGTGGGCGAATTCCACTACCTGCACAACGACCTGGACGGCCGACCCTATGGCGATCCGGCCGAGATGACGCGCGGCGTCGTGGCGGCGGCCGAGTTGAGCGGCATCGGCCTCACCCTGCTACCGGTGTTCTACGCCCACGCCCAGTTCGCCGGCGCGCCGCCGGCGCCCGGTCAGCGCCGGTTCGTCATGAGCCTCGAGGCCTTCGCCGCGCTGGTCGAGTCCAGCCGCGGCGCGGTCGCGAACCTGTCGGATGCGGTGGTCGGCGTCGCGCCCCACAGCCTGCGCGCGGTGACGCCGGACGAGCTGGCGGTAGTCGCGAGCCTGGGCGACGGCCCCGTTCACATCCACGCCGCCGAGCAGGTGAAGGAGGTCGAGGACTGTGTCGCCTGGTCCGGCGCGCGCCCCGTCGAATGGCTGCTCGACAACGCGGACCTGAACCGCCGGTGGTGCCTGATCCATGCGACCCACATGACCGCGCAGGAGACCGCCGGCCTCGCCGCCAGCGGCGCTGTGGCGGGTCTCTGCCCGGTGACCGAGGCAAATCTGGGAGACGGCGTCTTTCCGACGGCCGACTACCTGGCCGCCGGCGGCGCGTTCGGCGTCGGTTCGGACTCGAACATCCTCATCGACGCCGCCGGCGAACTGCGGGGCCTGGAGTACGCGCAGCGCCTCACGCGGCGGGCGCGCAACGTTCTGGCGGCCGAACCCGGCGTATCGACAGGAGGTCGGCTGTTCCGCGGGGCGCTGGCGGGCGGCGCGCAGGCGCTAGGCGCCGCGACCGGCCTGGCCGTGGGCCGGTCGGCCGACATCGTCGCGCTGGATGCGGGCCATCCCTCGCTGGAGGGCCGCCACGGCGACGCGCTCCTCGACAGCTGGATCTTCGCCTGCCGGGACCGCCCGATCGCCGCCGTCTGGCGACGCGGACGGCAGGTGGTGGCGGGCGGGCGGCACGTGGACCGCTGCGCGCTGGAGCGCCGCTATCGCGAGGTGGTAGGTCGTCTCCTCGCATGAGCAGCCTGCATCAGCGAATCCGCGCCGACATCCAGGAGCGCATCCTCTCCGGCGCCTGGCCGCCCGGTCGCCGCGTTCCGGCCGAGCATGAGCTGATGGCCGAATACGGCTGCTCTCGGATGACGGTGAACAAGGCGCTCGCGCCGCTCGCCGAGGCGGGTCTGATCGTTCGGCGGCGACGGGCCGGCTCCTTCGTGGCGCGTCCGAAGATCCATTCCGCGGTCGTCGACATCCCGGACATCCAGGCCGAGGTGACGGCCAGGGGGCAGGCGTACGGTTACGAGCTGCTGTCCCGGGCCGCTCGTCCCGCCGAGCCTGCCGAGGCCAAGGCCCTGGACCTGCCGCCGCGCGCCCGGGTGCTGGCCCTGACCTGCCTGCACCGCGCTGGAGGACAGCCGTTCGCGCTGGAGGAGCGTCTGATCAGCCTTTCCGCCGCCCCCGAGGCGGAGGCCGTGGACTTCTCGGCGGCTTCCCCGGGCGGTTGGCTGCTGGGCCACGTCCCCTGGACCGAGGCCGAGCACCGCATCAGCGCCGTAAACGCCGGCAGGTCTGCGCGGTTACTGGAGCTGGACCCCGACGCCGCCTGCCTCGTTCTGGAGCGCCTGACCTGGCGCGGCGAAGCCAGGATCACCCATGTCCGCATGACGTTCCCGGGCGAGGCCTACGACCTGATCGCGCGGTTCTCGCCGCGGGGGTAGGGTCAGGCGGCCCGCTCAGGTCACCTCCGCCACCCGCAGCGAGTTCGTGCCGCCGGCCCGGCCGAAAGGCACGCCGGCGACGACGACGATCTCGTCGCGCCGCTTGGCGAAACCGCTGCGCAGCGACAGGGAGGCGGCCTGGGCGACCGTCTCGCTCATCGTGTGGCTCTGTTCGCAGGTGAGGGCGTGGACGCCCCACACCAGCGCGAGCCGGCGCGCCGTCTCTACTCGCGACGTCAGCCCCAGGATCGGCACGTCGGGCCGCTCGCGGGCGATACGCATTGCGGCGCGGCCGGTGAGGGTGAAAGCGACGATCGCCTTGGCCTCCAGCGTCTCGGCGACCTGGCGGGCGGCGGCCGAGATGGCGTCGGGCGAGGACTTTTCGGGTTTCGGCCGTTGGTTGGCGCGCGAGGTCTTGAGGTCCTCGTCCTCTTCGGTGCGGGCGATGATCCGGTCCATCATCCGCACGGTCTCGACCGGATACTTGCCGGTGGCGCTCTCCGCCGAAAGCATCACCGCGTCGGCTCCGTCGAACACCGCGGTGGCCACGTCGGAAGCCTCGGCGCGCGTGGGCGCCGGGTTCTCGATCATGCTTTCCATCATCTGGGTCGCGACGACGACCGGCCTGCCGTAGCGGTGGGCGGTGCGGATCAGCCGCTTCTGCAGCAGCGGCACGTCCTCGGCCGGCATTTCGACACCCAGGTCGCCGCGCGCCACCATGATCGCGTCCGACAGGCGGACGACCTCGTCGATGTGCTGCAGCGCGCCGGGCTTCTCGATCTTTGAAAGGATGAAGGCGCGGTCGCCCACCAGCTCGCGCGCCTCGATCACGTCCTCGGGCCGCTGGACGAACGACAGGCCGATGTAGTCGCAGCCCTGATCGAGCGCGAAGGCCAGGTCCGACCGGTCCTTCTTCGTCAGCGCCGGGATCGGCAGCATGAGGCCGGGCAGATTGACGCCCTTGTGGTCGGAAAGCCGGCCGCCGACGATGACCCGGGTGTCGAGAAATTCCGGCGTCTGGCGGGTCACTTCCAGTCGGATCCGGCCGTCGTCCAGCAGCAGGACCGAGCCCGGCGAGGCGGCGGCCATGATCTCGGGGTGCGGGAGCTGGACGCGCTGACTGTCACCGGGCCGCTCCTGCAGGTCGAGGCGCAGCGTGCGTCCCCACTGGAGGACGACCGCGCCGCCGGCGAAGCGGCCCACCCGCAGTTTCGGGCCTTGGAGGTCGGCGAGGATGCCGATCGGACGGCCGGTCTTCTTTTCGACCTTGCGGATACGGGCCACGACCTCGGCGTGCTGGTCCTGGGTTCCATGGCTGAAGTTGAGGCGGAACACGTCGGCGCCCGTGCGGAACAGCTCTTCCAGCCGCTCGGGGCTGGAGGAGGCCGGCCCGATGGTGGCCACGATCTTCACCCGCCGGCGGCGCCGGATCGCTTCAGCCACGCGGGACCACTCCATCTGTTCCGCCGAATCCAAGGCGCCCAAATTGGCCAAGGCCGGGGTTTGCAGCAAGCAACTGCCGCAGCGGAATGCGGTTTCAGCCTGTCGGGAGATCCGTTCCTGGATCGTCCTCGTCACGAACCAGATGGAGGATTGAGGAAATGCCCTATGTCGACGGCTTCGTCCTGGCGGTCCCGAAGGCCAACATCGAGGCCTACAAGCAGATGGCGCGGATTGGGGGCGAGGTCTGGATGGAGCTTGGTGCGCTGAGCTATGTCGAGTGCATCGGCGAGGACGTGCCCTATGGCGACCTCACCTCGTTCCCCAGGGCGGTCCAGGCCACGGATGAGGAAGTGGTGATCTTTTCCTGGATCACCTATCCGGATCGGAAGACGCGTGACGAGATCCTGGCCAAGGTCATGACCGACCCGCGGATGAAGCCCTACCAGGAGGCCATGCCGTTTGACGGCAGGCGCATGATCTACGGCGGGTTCGAGAGCTTCCTGTCGCTCTGAGCAGATCCGGTGCAGGCGGCGCGCGCTTCCGTCGCATTACCGCGATTTATCTTGGCCGGCGCGGCTCCGCGCGACAGATAGGCCGGACGGAGGCGCGCGAGGGGCGTCGTCCGGGGAGTCGATTGCGCCTTGATGAGTCTTGCCGCCGCCCTCTCGATGGCCGCCGTCCAGGCGCCGGAACTGCCGCGCATGCCGGCGATCACGCGAGAGCCTCAGGTTACCTACCTCGACCGTACGGGCGCCGTGATCGGCGTGCGCGGCGGCCGCTATGCGCCGCCGGTCGATGTATCCAGGTTGCCGGCCTACGTTCCCGCGGCCTTCGTCGCCATCGAGGACCGGCGCTTCTACGAGCATGACGGATTCGACGCCCGCGGGATCGCCCGGGCGGTGGTCGCCGGCATCGGCGCCGGACGGCCGACGCAGGGCGCCTCGACCATCACCCAGCAACTCGCCCGCAACCTGTTTCTCACCCAGGAGCGGACGCTGGAACGCAAGGCCACAGAGCTGGTCTATGCGGTGGAGCTGGAACGCACCTACACCAAGAAGCAGATACTCGGCCTCTACCTCAGCCGCGTCTACTTCGGGTCCGGGGCCTATGGCCTGGAGGCCGCCGCGCAGCGCTACTTCAACAAGCCGGCGGCCAAGCTGTCGCTCAAGGAGGCGGCCATGCTGGCGGGCGTCCTGAAATCGCCGAGCGGCTACAATCCTGTCGACCAGCCCGAGCGGTGCCTGGAGCGGGCGAAGCTGGTGCTGAACGCCATGGTCGAGACCGGCGCCATTACGCCGGCCCAGCGCGACAAGGCGGCTGGCCAGAAGCCGCGCGTCTGGAAGACCGCCGCCAATGGTCCGGCGCAGTATTTCATCGACTGGGTCGACGGCGAGGTCCGGCGGATGACGCCCAGGCTGACCCGCGATCTCGTGGTCGAGACGACCCTTGACCAGGGAATGGAGGCCGCGGCCGGCTCGGCGATCCGGTCGGGGGTCGCGGCCTGGAAGGGGCAGGGGGCGGACCAGGCGGCGATCGTCGCGATCGACGGCCAAGGCCGCGTGCGCGCCCTCGTGGGCGGCACGGACCATGCGGCCGCGCCCTACAACCGGGCGGTCAGCGCCCGGCGCCAGGCCGGCTCGGCGTGGAAGCCCTTCGTCTATCTCACGGCGCTTGAGCGGGGGCTGACGCCGGACAGCCCTGTGGTGGACGAGCCGGTCACCATCGCCGGTTGGACCCCCAGCAACTACGAGGTCGGCGCCTATCTGGGCCCGATCACGCTGGAAACCGCGCTGGCGAAATCCGTGAACACCGTCGCCGCAAGGCTGGCCGACGAGATGGGGCGGCCGCTGGTGGCCCAGACGGCCCGGCGCGCCGGCATCGTCTCGACGGTGAACACCGACCCCGCCATGGCGCTGGGGACGACCCTGGTCACGCCGCTGGAGCTGACGCAGGCCTACACGGCGTTCTCGAACGGCGGCAATCGGGTCCAGGCATACGGGATCGAGCGGATCCGGGCCGGGAGCCAGGTGATCTATCAGAAGCGGCCACCGGCGCCGGTTCCCGCCATCGGCAACCCGGCGCTCAGTGATCTCAATCGGATGCTGCGCACCGTGATGGTGGCGGGGACCGGGACCCGGGCGGCGATCCCCGGCTACGACCTTGCCGGCAAGACGGGCACGACCTCCGACTACAAGGACGCTTGGTTCTGCGGCTACACCGGCGGGCTGGCGAGTTGCGCCTGGATGGGCCGCGATGACGCCCGGCCGATGACCCGGATCAGCGGATCGACCGCCCCGGCGCAAATGTGGCGCAGCTTCATGACCACGGCGCTCAAACGCGTCCCGACCCAAGCCATCTTGGTCGGCCCCGCCCCCGTCGCGCCACCGCCGCTTGCCGAGCCCCCGCCGCAGCCGGTGGAGGCGCCCCTCGACGTTGCGCCGGCCGAGCCCGAGACGCCGCCGACCTGATCGGCCTCGGGGACGATTTGCCGCAGCGCACCTTAGCTTTGCGGTTAGGGGCTCCGTGGATTGTGGTCCGCGATGCAGGAGTCCTCCGATAGAGCGCCCGGCAGGCCGCGGACGCCTCCGTCAGCGGGCCTGATCACGCCGCGGTATGTCCGCCCCAGCCTTCGCCAGGTCATCGACGAGGCGGCGGACGCCCTGCACGTCGTCACGCTCCACAAGATAGCGCTGGGGCTGGTGGCGGCGCTTGTCTCCGCGCTGGTGCTGGACTGGCCGGTGTCCCTGGCTTGGTTCGGGGCGATTGTCGGCATCGAGACCTGGGGCTGGTTCGCGACGCGCCCCGCCGGTCCCGAGGATAGGCGCCGGCGGAATTACCCCAATGTGACGGCGGCCTATCTGGCGCAGATCGTCTGCTGGCTGGCCATGGGCCTCCTGCTCTGGACGACGGGCGCTCCTGTCGTCCAGGCCGCTGCCGCGACCATCTTCATGGTCGTCGCCGCGGTGACGGTCCTCCTCTTCTACAACACGCCGACGGTGTTCCTGGTGTCGGGGGCGGCGCCTGCGCTGGGCGCGCTTGCGGTGTTGGTCGGCGGTGAGGCCCGAAGCCCTCAGGAAGTGGTGCTCCTGGGCGTGACGCTCCTGCTCTGCGGCGCGTTCTGCGTCGGTCGGGCGTTCGACACCCCCTCGGCCCAGGAGCAGCAGCGGCGGCTCAACGCCAGCCTGGAGGCCTATGAAACCCTGGCGGCCAACGTCACCGATCTGATCGCGCGCACCAACCTCACTGGCGAATTCGTCTACGTCTCGCCCTCGGCTCTGGCCGTTCTGGGATATGCGCCAGAGGAACTTCTCGGCACGTCCCGATGGGATATCACCCACCCCGATACCGACGTCTCCGCGATGGTCGCCGCCTATGAGCGGATGGTCGCCGACCCGGAACGGGCGGAAGCCATGACGGTGCGCGTGCGCCACAAGGACGGGCATTGGCTCTGGATGCAGTCCAGCGCCCGGCTGGTCTTCGAGCAGGGCGTTCCCGTCGCCGCCATCGACGTGAGCCGGGACGTCACCGCGCAGGTCACCGCCGAGCTGGCGCTGAAGGAGGCCAAGGCCGAGGCCGAGGCGGCCACCCGCGCCAAGGCCGAGTTCCTCGCGAATGTGAGCCACGAAATCCGCACGCCGCTGAACGGGGTGCTGGGCGCCCTACAGCTCCTGCAGGACGAGCCCGTTTCGCCGCAGGGTCAGGCGCTGATGCGGCGCGCGAATGACTGCGGCCGGATGCTGGCCGAACTGCTGAACGACGTGCTCGACTTCTCGAAGATCGAGGCGGGGCAGCTCGACCTCTCGACCGAACCGACAGATCCGCGCGAGGCGCTGGACGTCGTCGTGGGCCTTCTCGAGGGGCAGGCGCGCGCCAAGGGCGTCGACCTGCGCGCCGAGGTGGAAGGCGAGCGGCTCTGGATCGACGCCGACCCGGTGCGGCTGCGCCAGGTCATGTTCAATCTGGTCGGCAACGCGGTGAAGTTCACGAACGCCGGCTATGTGACGGCCAGGCTCAGCGTCGAGCCGGCGGGGCAGGGGCGCAATCGCCTCCGCTTCGAGGTCGAGGACACCGGCATCGGCATGGAACCCGAAGCCCAGGCCCGGCTGTTCGAGCGCTTCCAGCAGGCCGAAGGCAACACCGCACGCCGGTTCGGCGGGGCGGGGCTTGGGCTTTCCATCAGCCGGGCGCTGATCCGGATGATGGGCGGCGACATCCACTTCTCCAGCCAGGCTGGAAAGGGCTCGGTGTTCTGGGTCGAGTTCGAGGCGCCGGCTGCGGCGCCGGCGCTGGCCGCCACGGCGGGAGACGCTGTGCTGGAAGGGATCCGGATTCTGCTGGTCGAGGACAACGCCACCAACCGCCTGGTCGCGCAGACGCTGCTGCAGCGCCTGGGGGCCGAGGTCACGGAAGCGGAGGACGGCGTGGCGGGCGTCGAGGCGGCCAAGGCGGGCCGTTTCGACCTGATCCTGATGGACATCCAGATGCCGCACATGGACGGCATGGAAGCGTCGCGCGCCATCCGCGCCTTGCCCGGCCCGATCGGACAGACCCCGATCCTGGCTCTGACCGCCAATGCCATGACCCATCAGCGGACCGAGTATCTGGCCGCCGGCATGAACGGCATCGTGCCCAAGCCGATCTCCGTGGCCGCCCTGCTGGGAGAGATCGCCCGGCTCCTGGAGACGGAGCCGGAGTCCGTGGCGGTCTGAGGCGGATCCTCCAGGGGGGCACGCTCAGGGAACTTCAAAGTGCGAGGGCCGGGCTGGAGTTGATCCAGCCCGGCCCTCGTGCGTCGCCGGCGAGGGCGCGTCGTCGAGGCTACATGCGGTAGCGGACGCCGACGATGATCGAGCGGCCGAAGTGGTTGTATTCGTAGTTCCGGTTGGCCGCCTTGTCCGTGTAGCGGTCGCGGTAGTCGTCGGTCAGGTTGATGCCTTCGATCGAGACCTCGACGTTCTCGTTGACCTTGTACTTCACCGACGCATCGACGTTGATCGTGGAGTTGTAGCCCTCGAAAATGTTGCCGGTCGCGCTGGCGTTGTCGATGAAGCCCGACCGATAGGCCACCGAGGCGCGGGCGCTGAACTTCCCATCCTCGTAGTAGAGCGTCGCGTTGTAGGCGCGCTTGGCCAGGCCGTAGAGGGTGGAGTCCACATCCGAGCCGGGCAGGGCGCCGCCAGGCGTCGTCGCCGGTCCGCTGACCCGATAGGTCACATTGGAGTCGACGAAGGTGGCGTTGGCGATGCCGCCGAAGTTGGACCAGAAGCCCGGCAGGAACTTGAACGGCGCCTGCAGCGAGAGCTCGACGCCTTTCAGGCTGCCGCCCGTCCCGTTGACGATCGTCGAGATCGTCCAGGGCTGGCCCTCGAGGTTCGAAGCGGCCGGCGAACTGGGGTTGATGATCGAGCTGGGCAGGCCTGTGGACGCAAAGGTTCCGGTGCGGGTGGCGCCCAGCGGGAAGGACTGGATGTCCTTCTTGAACAGGGCCACGGAGGCGACCGACTGCGGGGCGAAGTACCACTCCAGGCCCACGTCATAGGCCTTGGCGCGGAACGGATCGAGGTTCGGGTTGCCGAAGCTGACCCGGTAGTTGAAGCCGTCGACCGTGCCGCCCGGCGTGAGGTTGCCCAGGTTCGGGCGGGTCATCACCTTGGACGCCGCGGCGCGGATGATGATGTCCTCGGTCGGGAAGAAGGCGATGTTCGCGGCAGGGAGCCAGTCGTCGTACTCGCGCTTCACCGTCACGGTGGCGCCGTTGTTCAGGCCGGTCGAGGACTGGTCGGTGACCACGTAGCGCAGCCCGGCGTTCGCGGCGAAGCGCAGGCCCAGGATCTCACCCTTGAAGTTGCCCTGCAGATAGCCACCGGTGTCCTCTTCGCGGACCGACCGGATGTTGCTGGCCTGCGGCGTGGCGGGACGGCCGTAGAGGCCGGTGAAGGCCGCGGCGGCGTCGATGTCGGGGACCAGCCATGTCGTCGTCGTGCCCGAGGGCTGGCCCGCGTCGCCCAGGTTGACCAATCGGCCGAGGGCGGTGGTCGCAGCGTAGCCGTAGACGGCGGTGGGGCCGAAC